>DAHUZH010000071.1 GCA_027306695.1 Acidobacteriaceae bacterium | reverse complement strand
GCAACCCGTTCACTGGAAGATATTGTCACTACGGCATGGCAATGGGCACAGAGATCGCCCAGTTTGTAAACGGCGGAGCTACCGTCCGAGAAACTTCCAAGATGTACAACCGGATACATTGTTGAGCTGCCACGCCTGGTTCGGAAAAAAACGGAGCTAACTTCACCCACTGTGTTTCACTCAACACTCTCCGCCGCTTCTTCATAGAAGAAGCTCATCACCGCCTGCCTCAAGGAAAAGCCCCTTTCTTGAAGCCGTACCATCATGCAACCAGTTCTAGCTTCGTCAAAGGCGGTATGCGCCGGATGAAGTGGCGTATACCGCCTTCTGAAAGCTCTAGCTCGTCGATTAAAACGACTTGAGGTGCAATAGGAGAGTGCGCAGGACTTCCTGAACTCTGCTGTCCTGTCGGCCCTGTCTGGAAAACAGTGCGGTTTCGATCCAGAGCAGTTTGTCCGTGATGGGTTTGAAGATCACGCCCATGTGAGAATGCCGCGCAACCGAACGTGGCAGCAACACGACGCCGAAGTCAAAGGCAACGATCTCCATCGCATGCGTGAACGATAGCACCTCTTTCCAGACAGGCCTGGCGCCGGTGCTCGCGATGTATTCCAGGGTGCGGTCGTAAAAGCCGGGATGTACTGCTCGCGGAATGAAGAATACCATCTCGCCGTCCATGTCCTTGGCAAGAACCGATGGCTGTTTTGCCAAGCGATGGTTCTTCGAGACGCAGAGGCAGAATGGCTCTCGCGTAATGGGTTTGACCCGGAGTTCTTCTTCAAGAATGGGCTGAACGCCGAAGGAGGCATGCAGCTTACCGCGCAACACATCCTCGATAAGCTGGATGGTAGAGCCAGCTTCTAAGACGACCCGCAATTCACGGTCCTGCGAATGCGATTGCGTATTTCGATCTGCTCCATCGAGCTGTGCAGGCGAATCAGACAAATCCAGCCGTTCCAGCACCGGTACCAGCCGGCTATGGATATAGGCGGAATAGCCAAGCCGGAATGGGCCTCGTTCGATATGGGCCTGGTATCGTGCAAGGTCCCAGGCACGCGCTGAATGTGTCATGGCTTCCTGAATTTCTCCGACAAAGAGTCTGCCCGGTTCTGTTACGGAAAATGTATTGCGGTCACGATCGAAGAGTTTGACGCCTAGATCGCTTTCCAGCCTGTCGATATGACGCGCCAGTACGGAAGGATGGACGCCGAATGTTTTTGCTGCCCTATGGAAGCTGCCCGCCTGGGCGGCGAGCAGAAGGAACTGCTGGGTGCGGAACGGTATGTTGATGGACCAATCGGTTTGCATAGATGTCACCTTGGCAGAGAATTGAGCATTAGGAGCGGCCCCGTGTGTGGCAGAAGCGTGACCCATTGCTGGTAAGAAAGAATCTTCATCCATCGGAAGGTCATCAAGTTGTTCTGCTTTTTTGGCTTCTTTTCCCAAATGGGAACAGTTTTGAGGCGCGAGCGCGCAGGAGCGGATTCGACAGAACTATTTGGGGGGTCTATGGCAGTGCATTGAATGGCAACTGCCTCATCGGGCGCAAAACTGAAGTACCTCGCAGAAGCAGTGCGCGCAACTGGCTGACCTGTCAGAGTGAGAGAACCTTGAGGCCGGGAATACGGTGGAAATGCTTCACATTCAATGAAAGAATGGCGAAGCCTAAGTGCAGGGCTGTGGCCCCGATCAGGAGGTCTTCAAAGGCAATGATGTTCCCGACGGCGGCCTGTTCGCCTTCGATACGTCCAGCGAGTTGGGCGATGGCCAGGGAAACCGGATGCACGATCATGTCCCGGCACAACTCTTCCGAGAACGCTCGCCGCCGTTCACGGTCTCTATCGGTCCTGGCCCGATAGATGCCGTGTGTCAATTCGACGACGCTAATAGCGGAGAGCGCGGCTTCCATTTCACTATGTGCGGCCTGAACACGTTCAAGAACCTGTTTGACCGTTTCCCCGCGCCGTTCGCCTGCGATCAGGATGCTGGTATCGAGGATCAATCCCATCGAGAGAATTCACGCGGTTTGCGATTGCGAATGATTTCTTCCAAATCGGAGGCAAAGCCCGCGTCCATGACCGGCTCATACCCCAGCTCTTGGGCATGTTTTTCGGCCAGGGCGATGGATTCTGAAAGAAGACGGCCACGAGGTTCCAAGGCAGAACGCAGGATCGCCACTGGGGAGTCTTCATTCCCGATGACGACTTCAGCGCCAGCGCGTACACGATCCATCACGGCAGCAAAGTTGCGGGCTGCTTCGGCCTCCGAAATGTGGATGGTCGCCATGAGTTGTATGATACGCCTGCTTGGTTTCTCGTGAATCGGGGAAAGGACAACTGGTGGCCGAATTCTGTTCTCAGCCGCCCGAAGGCGACACATCGAGGATTTCCCGGACATGGCGTTCCCCTCCTTCGCGGTCGATGTGGACGACGCAATGGATGGATGCGCGGATTTCCGCATCGGCCTCTGTTGGCAGCAGAGACGAAATACAGCGCATGAGCAACGTGCGCAACCGCAGCAAAGCGCCATGCGCGCTCGAAGCATGGATGGTGGCCAGTACCCCGCGATGGCCAGTGTTCATGGCGTCGAGCAGGGTGCGGGCCTCGGTCCCACGGATTTCGCCGAGAATGATCCTGTCGGGCCGGTGACGGAGGGCGGCCTTGAGCAAGTCGTCGAAGGTGACGGGATGTTTGTGCGTATCCGTCTGGGCCTCCGCCGAGACCACATGCGGCTTGCGGATACGCAGTTCCGCTGTGTCCTCGATGACCAGAATGCGTTCATGTTTCGGGATGGCATCTGCCAAAATATTCAGGAGCGTTGTCTTTCCAGTAGAAGTTCCCCCGGAAATGAGGAGATTGTCGCCACGCCGGACCGCGTAGGTAAGTGCCGCAGCCTGTTCCGCCGTCAGCATCTTGCGCTCGATCAGGTCATTCATTGTGAAATTTAGCGAGGTGAATTTGCGAATCGTCATCAGCGGCTGCGGATGGACAATGGGCGGGATGGTCGCAGCCAGACGGCTGCCATCGGGCAGACGCAGGTTCAGGATCGGTGAATCGGCGTCGAGTTTTTTGCCGAAGCGGTTGGCGATCACTTCCAGGCCCGTCAACAGCGCGCCGTCCGCGAAGCGAATCCCCGGCAGAAGCTGGATGGCCCCGTCCTCCTCGATCCAGACCGAAGAATCGGGGTTGATCATGATCTCGCTGACGGTCGCGGCCTTAAGCAAATGCTGGATCGGCTTCAGGAACGGCAGGATGATTTCAAAGCTCACGGTTCTACCCTCCCTGGATCGAAGCCGATTCGCTCCTGCGCGAACCATGTCATGGTGACGGGCAGGAAATCTGGCTTCAGGTAGCAGAAGGTGGGAGGCAAGGGGCTGACGCCATCGAAGGCGACGACCACGGCCTGCGCGTTCTTCAGATCGAAAAACGTCTTTTCCTCAAACAGCGGCTCTTTATGCTTCTGGTACTGCTTGGAAGCGGAGACGGAGCCTTTGTTGGACGAGGTGCGTCCACTCAGCCAGCCGACATTGGCGTTGGTTGAGGACTCGGAGACGGTATAGCTGATCCGGGTCTTGTCCGCTTTGCCACATAGTTCCGAGGCATAGCGTGCCGTCTCGGGATCGGAGGTCGTCAGGAATACTTTCGTGCGGAATGCCTGGAGCAAGGTCTTCACCCCTTCATTGGGCAGGGCCTCGGTCAGGCTCGATATGCTCTGCGACGCGACGATGGGGATGCACTTCGGCTGGCGGGAAATGGACAGGAACCGTTCATCCCCGGTGGGATTGTCGCCGCCGACGGTGGCGAAGTTCTGGTACTCGTCGCAGATAAAAACAGTGGGACGGAAGTATTTGTCCGGTTCGGCATCCATCTTCGGAATGCGCAGTTGTACGGCCCGCTGATAATCGATCTTCATCATGGTGCCGATGGTTTTGGCCAGCGCCGGGTTCAGGGCCACGGGAAAATTCAAGCCGACCACTTTGCCAGTTTCGATCAGTTCCTCGAAGGGTGGCAGGACGCGACCGCGAGGATCGGTAGCACAAGGCCTGCCCTCATAGAGTTCCCTGGGTGGGCAGAAGACGCGGCGCACTTGCGGATCGGTCTCAAACAAGGAGAGGAAGACAACGATGCCCTGGATGATGGAGGTCTTGACTTCGGAGCGGAAGAACTTCCAGTGCTCCCAGTACCAATACTGGATGCTGTCGTAGCGGTCGTGCTGTTCCGGTCGATACTGCTTACGAGTGAAGACATCGAAGACTGCGGAGGTCTCCTCGATCAGCAACCGCTCCAGTTCCTTCGTCCAGGCCACGAGATACAGTTCCTCATCCTCCCGCCATTCGCATCCCAGAGGAGACAGGAGCGATTGACATACGCCATACGCCTCTTTTCCGATACCGATATAACTGGCAGTGCTGAAGCGCGCGCCCACTTCGGTCAGCATCTCTTCCAGCCTGCCCGCGCTGATTACCGTGCGGAAGAGATCGACCATTGTGAGGTATCCATCGCGGATGCGGTGCAGCAGAATCACGTACCGCACCAGGTCGGTGTAGGACTGCTGCCAGAATGGTTCACGGCCTTTGCCCCAGATCGACGTGATTATGGAGGCGATGTTGAATGCCTGGGCGTAAGGATCGAGCGAATTGTTGAGCGGGTTGTAGCGGATGTCGCCATCGAGCGAGACTTCGATATAGTCCTGTTCGCGTCCGCACCACTTGAGAATGCGCTGAAGTTGGCGGCAGAGATCGCCTTTGACCTCGAGCACGATGCCGGAAAGTTTGCGATCTGGGTCGTTGGCACGGTATGCAAACAACTGGCGCATGGCAGGCAGGATCAGTCCATACGTCTTGCCGGAGCCGATAGAGCCGAAGGAGGCAATGCCGGTGTAAAGGCCGCGCTCTGGAATCGAGAGCCAATGCGGGGACGCGCTGGGCAATGGCAAAAGCTGGCGATGGACTTCGCCAAGGACCAGAGATAAGGAGGTGCGGGTACGAGGATCGGGGTACGGTGGCAACGCTCCAGCGGCCTGCTCCAACTCCCGCCTATATAGATGGACGTACAAGAGCGAAAAGATCATGGAGAAAACAAGAAATGGTGTGCTGTACAAAAAGAAGTCATAGCTCCAGACCAGGCCATGAAAGACCGGAGGCCGCTCGAATGCGATCAGACGCAGCAGAGGATTGGTTACGTTGATCGGAAACAAGCTGTTGAGGACAATGCCGCAACCCGCGCTCAGTCCCAACGAAAGCAGGATGCGGTACTCGACCAGTGGACGGATGAGATTCTGCAACTGGATACGAAGGTTCATGGGAAGGACGCCTCCTTTCAGGCGTGGGCTGTGCTACCGGTGGACGATGGTTCGGATTTCGGCGCGGCTTCGATGGCAGGCTTGATCGACGTCGACTGTAGTTTTGTACTGCTGGCAGCATGCGTGGCCTTCGCCGCAGGGCTGACTTTGTATTTTTGAAAGTCCTCTTCCTGGGCGAGAGCAAAGCGCAGCAGCTCGTTGACGACATAGTTCGTTTCGTTGTTCGACCATTGAGCCAACAAATCGATATCATCGGCGATGGTCTGGTCGATGGAGGATTGCAGCTTGGCGCGCCGAATTCTGCTGACGCCATGTTCCAGTTTGAGTTTGCTCATGGATATCTCCTGTCGATGAAATTGCGATCGGTTGGGAATCTGCTCGCGATGCGATGAGGATCAGCGATGGATTCCGAATTGATCCGGCTTATATCCAGCGCAGATACGGAAAATATCTGCGCTGGATATTTTCTGGATATGTTCCAGGGCCGAGGCGGGAGCGACGAGCGCGGCGGAGCCGACGCGACAGGTCCACTGGACTGCCGTCGCTCCCGCCTCCGCACATACTTTCACTTATTCACCTCCTGTCATAAGTCGTTGTTCTTCAGGTGTTTTCTTTTCAAAAAGCGGCAACTCACCAGTCCGGTGCCTAGACCCAAGCTCCGATTTCGCCATGCGCTCATATTTGAGCTGGTAGAGCGGATAACGGTACGGCATGGCAATGGGGATGAACTTGGCACGCGGCCCCTGCTGCTGAAATCGCTGCCGAATCTTTTCGACACTGGTGCTGCCGATCTTCCAGGCCGCACACAGGGCCAGATGTTCGAGCGTGGTGTAGATGGTTTCTCCTTCACGCAGGACTTCAAGATCGCGCAGCGTGACGGGCCGGTTCTGCGTATCGTTGCTCAAGCGAGCACGAAGATAATCGAGAAAGTGGTCGACACCTCGCGGCGTCATCGGCGTAACGCCCAGCGCCCGCGTCTGCGGGTAGAGGGCGGCAAAGACCTTTCCGGCACGCTCGAAGTTCCGATCTGAGTCCGCGAGGTACAGCAGCTCGAAGGCGGGGAGCGCGGCGAAGACAGCGCGATACCGGCGCAGGAAGTTCTCGAAGCCGCTGGTGGACAACGCGCCCTCGTCGAAAAAGGTAAAGCGAATCGGCTGTTGCTCGCCGATCAGGATGGGGAACTCTTCCAGGAAGAAGTGTCCGCTTCCGGCGCGGGACTGCGGAAGGACCGTTGCGCTCAGGCCAAGGGTGACGGTGAAGAAACGGACCTTCGCGTCTGTCGAATCGAGGATGAAATCGCCGACATGGTCGAGGATGAAATCCAAAACCATGAGGCGGCACTTGATCTGGGCGTCCCCTTTCAGACGGCGGTGCTGCGAAGCAGCCAGCCCGAGCGCCGTGTACGCTTCTTTTGAGGTGAGATGGTAGACAAAGCGGGCCTGCCCGCAGGCGATGCTTTGCAGGTGACCGAGCGCAGCGGCCCTGCGCAGGAGTTGTTCCGCAATGGCCCCGCGCTCCCGGCTGACGAAGCGACCATACTGACGGCGCAAAAAGAAACCGGAATGCAGGGCGACCAGGTACAGGAACGCAGCCTCGCGTTCCGTATAACCCACGGACTCCAAGACCGGAATGGGATCGTAGTTGAGCATCAGAGGTCGAAAATGTCCTGCATCAGGTCGTGGTCGTCTTCGATCTTTGCGGTAAGGGTCGCGCGGTCGGAGGTGGATGCATAATTGCGGAAGCCGGCCTGGGCTTTCGAGCGCAGATGGCCGGCGTGATACGCGGCGGTCAAAACTTCGATGTCTTCGTGGCCGGTGCGCGAACCCTGGTTGGGGTTCTGGTTGTTGTCCGGCTTGCGGTCGAACTCGATCCGCGCATCGGGAATCTGGATGTGGCCATTGACGAAGGGCAGATCCAGCCGCTCGGCGACCTGCTGTTTGATCTCGGCGATGTCGCGTTTGGGGTCGGCCTTGCGCTCGGCGTAAATCGCCTTCTGCACCTGGGCCTTGATCTCGAAATCGAGCTTCACCCGCAGGTTTGTGCCGCCTTTTTCCGCGATTGTTTCCGCTTCCTTGCGATAGGCGCGATAGATCAGTGAGTCGTGCTCCAGCTCGCGCGGCTTGACGAATCCGGCATAGACGGTCTGTCCGTTCGGGACGGTGCCGCTCGTTCGCAGCCAGGCGCGACCGTCTTTGGTCAGCGAGGCGACTTCGACGCGTTCGATGGTGCGGCGTTTTCCATCGCGGCGCAGATTAATATGGCGGGTAGCGACCAGACCCTTCGAGCGCAGATAGCGCAGGTCCTCCTCCAGCTTGCGGCTTTTGCCTCCATATATGGTGTCGGCCAGGTCGGCAGTGCGGACAACGCGGAAGCGGCCCAGTTCCAGCATGCTCCTGCATTCTTCCGGCCTGAGCTGCAAGCCGATGGTCTGCGATGGAATGCGGTTTCTTTGCGTGCGTCGAGAATCCGACACCTCGCGCGGGTCTCTGACTTTGTGACGGTGCGCCGGAACTTCACGTTCTTGGCGCGGCGGCGCGGAGTTTGTGCGGCGCGGCGGTTCGTGATTCAGGCGGTACTGCCCGGCCCGTTCTGCCAGCGTCTTCAAGCGCCGCAGAATCGGATGCGATTCCGCTTCCTTCGGAACACTTCTCTCGTCTGGTGTCGGCACGCCGGGCGCAATCTCGCGGTAGCGGGGAAGTTCCTGCGGGAGATCCAGTCTCATGCATCCTCCCCGTGATCGCTCCGCTCTGAGGAAGTGGGCGAAAAGTCGATGGATGCCTGGGCAGTCGCGGGCTTTGCGGCAGGCTTCTGCGTATGCTCACCGTCGGGAGAAGGCGAGGGTTTTTCTTCAGAGACCGGCGATGCCTTCGGCTTCTGGCCGACGACGCGACGCACGTCGTAATCGGCCACGCGGGTGAATCTGTTCATCTCTTTTTCTGCTGTCTCGCGCAGCTTACGGATTTTGGCGACAAGGTCGGGCGTGCGCTCCATAAATTGGTCATCATGCAGCATGGGCTTACTCCTGTTCTTCTTCCCCGAAGCGGGAAAGGATTTCCTCCGACAGTTCGCTCTGGCCGGTGTGGATTTCCCGGTCGAGGTGCCGGAGTTTGCGGCCTGTATCGCGCAGGAAGAACTTGCGCTCGATCCAGATTGTGAGGCCGAGGATGTTGGCGAAGAGCAGAACACAGTACGTTGCGATCGGTTGCAAGTACGCGTGCACGATCAAACTGCGCCACGGCGCGAGAAAGCGCAGTTCGTTACTGAGCCAGAAGCCGAGCGCGAGAAAGATCAGCGTGGCGACAAAGACGGCATTGGCAATCATGGGTGTTCCTTTCTGCCGCAATCATGACGCGGCGCATTGCAGCAAGAATGCGGAGAGGCGTCAGCCTCCCCGCGAAAGCATGACGGTCTACCCCTCATACTTTTCAATCACGCCAACCAAAGGGATTTCCAGCCTCTGGATGCGCGTGGCATGGACTTCATAGACAGGCGCGGTGAAATTGAGCGACGCATAATGGTGGATCGCGAGATGCCCATCGACCTCGATGTACTCGCCTTGTTGCATGCCGCGCGTGAAGCCGCAGAAGAAAGGACCAGGGCAAATGATGCGATACCACGCCGTGCGCGATATCCATTCGTTTGCTGGTCTCCACCACACGCCGGACTCAACGCATAGCGTGAGTACCGCGAAAGCATCCTCCGTGATTCCCTCCGAGGTGGGAACTTCGGCAGTTCTGCCGAGGAACCCGCGCAATTTTAGAGTGTTCTCGAAAAGTGTCATAGTGCGCCTCCCGTGGGAGGACAACGCCGCTTACGCGGCATCGTCCTCCGTGATGGAGTCGGTATCGAGGTCCTCGCCAGCCTGGGGCTGCGCCAGCTTTCTGACGATGCTGGCGCGTATCTCCCAACCCCGGCGCTTGACCGTTGCCTTCTTCTTGCCTTCGCCGACTTCGGCATCGAATTCGGTCGAGCGCAACTCGCCTTCGATTTCCACGTAGTCGCCCTTCTTCAGGTTCTTCGCGTAGTCGGCAGGTTTGCCGAATGCCACGATGCGGTGCCATTCGGTGTGGTTCACCCACTGCTTGGTCTGCTTGTTCTTGTAGCCGGACTTGGTAGCCAGCGACAGGACCACGAGGATGTTCTGCTGTTTGGTTGCATAGCTCTGGGCGTCTTTTCCGATGTAGCCTTTCAGCGTGACGTTGTTTCCGTAGAGTGCCATGGTTTTTCTCCTGTTTGTATTTGCCCGGATTGCCTCCGGGACACTCTTGCGCGAAGCGACGCGAGTGTGCCCCGCTCCCAAGGCCGAGATGTGCTTTCTGTGGAGGCTCCGAAGAAAAAATCTCGCCCGCAAGGGCCGCAGCCGCAGGGAGATTTTTTCTTTGGAAACCCAGACCCGAAGGGCGTTCGCCGTGGCGAACGAAGCAGAACATCGACGTGCCGCCGGGCGCGGGAAAAGCACCGAGCGAGTGACCGGAGGTGAGCAGGGAAAATACGGGAGAATTGGCGCTCGATGGAAACGCATGCCTGGAGGGCATCGATAGAAGGATGCCCATGCCAGCGGACAGCAGGGAAACCATACCTCGTCGCCTGCCACTTTCCCGGCTGCAAAAGCAGAGAGTGGGCGGGCCACACCTTCCGCATTCCATCATGGCCTTCCCCCTGCCATGCGAAGGACCTGTTTCCCGGCGACGGAGTGGAAGGCGGGATGCACAACGACCGCTCCCGGTCGGCGTGGCAAAATACGCCAGGCTCCTTTCGTGGTTGGGAGATATGCATCTGCATCTTCCGAATTTGCGCCTGCCCGTTCACGGCGACCTCCGCATGCGGGTATCACGGAGGATGGCATCGACCGCCGCGATGCGTGCTCCGATCCAGTGCATGACCGGCACAGCCATCGAGTTGCCGAGCGCCCGATAGCGCGGACCGTCGGCGGCCAACTTGCCGCGATACTCGACCAGGGTGTAATCGTCGGGGAATCCCTGCAGACGTTCGCACTCACGCGGAGTCAGGCGGCGCACGGCTATCCCGGAGCGCAAAAGGTTGGGTGGGCCGCTGCTTGTGTCGGAGCTATCGATCTGTCTGCCATACGAAGCAGTCAGCGGAGCGGCAACGGCTATTTGCCCACCACCGTTGGCGTGACTCGCGTCATGGCACATGCCGCGCAGCGTCGGTGCGACATCGCTGGCGTCTGCACCGGCGTCTTTTGCGGAGAACGCAACGTAGCTGTTGCTGCTACCACCGGATGCGGCGCGAATGCTGGCCATTGACGAGGCTTCCGGCATCGCTCCGCCGTCGCGTCCGCGCAGGTTGAAGGCCACGGCCTGGCTGTTGGTCTGTTCCAACGTGTGCGCGATGCCGTCCGAGAATCCATGCCCGTTCGATTGCGTGTGAGCGGTGCAGATGGCAATCGGCACCATCGGCACGCCACGGCCCGTACCATCCTCGCTCGCATCAAAGCCATCGGCGGAGAGCGAATGCGCGATCAGCGTTTCCGTCTCAAAGTCCTGCCTGTCCATACCGCCAGCATTGAGGCAATGGGATATTTCGTCTGTCGACGAAAGAATGCCGACCCCTAATTGATTGCGGACGAAGCCGTCTTTACATCCGGCATCGATGGTGGGAGCGGTGTCTGTGAAGCGACCGCCAGCAGGGCCGACTTCAATGCCCACGGCAGTTCCTTGTCGCGCTTCCCGGCGCGGCGGAGGATGCCCCGACAGGCACGCGGCGTCAAGTAGTACCGCTGCGGCAGCTCGCCAGTCTCCAGCACATCCGACAACGAAGACGCGACGCCGTCGCTGGGGTACTCCGAAAAATTCAGCGTTAAGAACTCTGTAGGCGACCCCATACCCGAGTTCGACCAGCAGGCCGAGGAAGGTGCCAAACGTCCGTCCGTTGTCAATCGACAGCACACCGGGGACGTTCTCCCATACCAGCCAAAGGGGCCGGAGTCGATCAGCAATTCGAGCAAACTCGAGGGTGAGGTTGCCACGCGCGTCATCCAGTCCCGCTCGTTTCCCGGCGATGGAGAAAGACTGGCAAGGTGTGCCTCCGGCCAGAAGGTCGATTGCTCCCACATCTTCTTTTCCTATTCTGGTGAAGTCGCCGGCATTGATGACCGCGCCATCGGCGGGCAGCGCAACCACATTGCGAATGGCTGCCGCGCGTTGCTTCGCCTCTTTACGCGAGTCCGCATCCTGCGGCCTCGGCATATAAATGGGACGCGACGCGCGGTAGCGCGAGCGCAGCAGCCAGCAACAAAACGGATCGATCTCGGCAAACATCACCGGCTGCCAGCCCAATTGCTGCCACGCCACGGAAACCGCTTCGATGCCCGAACAGATGGAGAGATATTTCATACTGCATTCCGTGGTTTCGGTCCGCGCTTCTGTCGGCAGAGAAGCCGAAGAGCGGCGAGGATGTGCGCCATCGCGGTGTTGCGGCCATACAGCACCATGTCGGCATAGCGCACTGGCGCAAGGTTCCCGGCGCGGTCCACCAACAGCAGCGGGAGATGCACATCATTTTCCAAGAGAAGATGAACCAGCCGTCCGGCAGGATCGGCCTGGTGTGCGTGCAGTAGCACGGCGCAGAGAAAGGCGGCGTCCTCGCCTCCGGCGAGACCCATCGCGTCCTGAATGGCATGGACAGCAGTGACATCGTAATTGTGCAGGCGCAGCGCGAATGTCATCGCCGACAGCAATTCTAGATCGGCGCAATAGAGCAGAATGGGTTTCCTCGTTCGCATGCTTTATTTCCCAAATGCCTGGTCTTCGCGGCAGTAAGTGATGGCAAGACCGAGCGGGTTGGTGAGGAGCATCTGGTTCGGCACTTCGTCACGGAAGCCGTAGATCACATTCGCCGTCCAGCGTTCGCGCCGCTGTTCGTCGATATTGCCGGGGGCGCGGAAGACTTTGTCGAACTCGATCTCGGCGCGGTTGGGCGGCTGGCGCAAATCTTCGAGGACCACCGAGTGGATTTCGATATCGATGTTCGGCTGCGACGGGTCGAGCAGAAACGATTCGAGCGTCTTCTGCTTCTGAAAGCGTTGTATCGTCGCGCTCTGCAACTGGTTCGAGAAGAAGCTCAACGACTCAGCAAAATCACGTTGCACGGTGGCGTGATTACGCCCGTAGTACAACTGTGCCCATTGCGCGAGGTAATACTTGCTGACGCGGTCGATGGGAATCTTTGCGAAATCGTCATATTGCATGACCTGTCCACGGCCAGCATCCGAGACCGAGATGATGAGCGGCTTCAGATGCAAAGCAGCGGTCTCGCTGCGATAGAAGAGCGCCAGCAGAGCGAGCGCGACAACCGAAAGCACCAGCAGGGCTACTTTGAGGTAGGTGTTGGTGACCACCGGCTCAGCGTAGAGTTCGAGATACTTCTCTCCAGCTTCGGTAATTGGATAGTTATTCTTTGTCATGCCGATTTATCCCAGTGGGTTGACCCACGTTCCGGTGCGCCCGCTCAGGATGGCCCCAGTCAGCTCCGGGATTTTGAACAGGCCGAAAATGCAGACAAACAGCGTGACGATCAACGCGGGCAGAACCGTGAATGCGTTCGAGATGGAGATTGGGCCGATGACGCCGAGCAGCGCCAGCAGAACCTTGCCAAAAATGAAGATGAAGGCGCTGGCGATGACCTGGTAAAAGCTGAAGCCAAGGAATGCCTTGAACCATCCCCAGAACAGGAAATCGAGTTTGGGCACAATAAAGAACGGAATGAAGATCGGCCCAATCAGCACGCACACGGCGCTGGCGACCAGCCCATAGGCAATCACGGCGAAGGCCACGGCCTGCATCGCTGCCAGAGCAATCGCGATCACGAGAAACGTCAGCGTTTCGTGGAAGTCGAACTCGCCGGGAGGCTGGCCCAGTTGTTCCTCGGCATGCGTGACAGCATCGGCAATGACCTGCGTCTGCTTGCTTTCTATCTGCGCGGACAATTGCAAGGCTTCCTGGGTGATCAGGTCGCAGAAGCTGTACCCCATACCGGGAATCGGCGCAGAGTAATAGGTCAGCATGCCGAGACCGAACGAGATGACCAGCAGCAGGTTGGCAAACTGGCCGAAGTGGAAGCTGCCGTAAAATCCCTGTGCCGTTGAAAGCGCGTTCTGGATGCCGAACCAGGCGATCATGATGACGGCGAGGCCGCGAAAGAGGTCGAGGCCCATTGTCTGGATCGCGGGACTGTTGGTCGCCAGCAACTGGCCGATGGCCTGGTTGAGAAAGGTAAAAGGGTTCGGGTCCATATCAGTGTCCATTCGGGCTGAGTGAAATGCTATGTATCGAATCGCTCACCCCGCCGGTGATCTGTTGCATCACGTTTGGAAAGTTTTGCTGGAAATAAATGGCTTCATTGATGGCCCGGTTCTGGGCATCGATCTGCTGTTTTTGCGCGACGAGTTGCTGCTGGACCGAGGCGGCGAGTATCTGGTTGGTGTCCTGCTGTGAATGGATCTGAAGCAACGTGGCCGTGTTGATCTTGCCCAGCACGGCCATTTCGCTCTGCTGGCTTGGGTCGGTGGAATAGGTGTCGGCATCGAGGTTCGCGAGTTTCTGCGCCAGCGCCTCGGAGTTCGAGCGGATGGTTCCCAGCGTCGCAAGCGTGCCGGTCGTCGTGCCTTGCGCGAGTTCCGACGTCGCGTACTGGTTCTGGATCGTAGCCTGTGTAGCGGCATCCTGCGCGGCGAGAGCGCTTGCGGGATAGGGTTGAGCCTGGATGACGGAACTCGTGTACGCAGCCAGGGCTTGTGTCTGCCCACCGAGGTTCAGCGCGTTGATCCATGCGGCGATGTTGCCGTAAGTATCCGGCGCTGCGAGGTCGGTCCAAGAGGTAAACTGCGACCCGTACCGCATGGCCATGTCCTGTGGCATCTGCGACATCTGATAGGCGAGGTTGTAGGCCGAGATGATCTGGTCGCGGGTCTCGACCGCCGTGGTGTACATCTGCTCCAGTTGGCCGAACTCCTGCAATGCCGTCGCGTAATTTGTGGCATCGAAGACGGCAAATTGCGCATGCGCCGCAGGCGCGAGCAGGGTGGCGAGTAGAAAGATCGGACAAAGTATTCTCAACGATTTCACGGCAATCTCCTTTTTGGCGATGGGTGCCTGATAGGGACGGCGCGGGCGATATGATGGCGCTTGCACCAGCAACAGCCCAACGCGCATTGCTTCGGGTCAATACGGGCGTAATGCAGCGGCGAAGGCTTGGGCGACTGCGTGCTCATGTCGCAACCGGCCAGGAAAAAACATGCGCAGAGAGTGACGACAATTATGCGCATCAGAAGTCTCCCGGCATAGTGTGGTTTTCATACGCTGGCAGCAGAATGTCCTGCGTCAGGTAGACCTTGATGCGATGGCCTTCGCGGATCGTGATGGTCGGCAGGATGTTGATAAATCGATCCAGCACATCGGCGCCAGACTGCGACAAGCTCGATGCGACGCCCTGCTCATACATCGCCGGGCCGCTGATGTTGTAGCCGC
Organism: Acidobacteriaceae bacterium; assembly: GCA_027306695.1. Lineage (GTDB taxonomy): Bacteria > Acidobacteriota > Terriglobia > Terriglobales > Acidobacteriaceae > JAKAAZ01. The sequence continues at coordinate 4,689 of DAHUZH010000071.1, read as the reverse complement.
TGCCATACATGGTCGCCTCCGCAGCGCCCGAGATGACGCCGAGGGCAATCGAGGCCCCGAAGATTTGCAAGTAATGGTTGTTCACCTGGTCGGAGAGGCCGGTGGCCCCGGCCTGGTCGAGACCTTGAAACTGGTCGAGATCGACCGAGTAACCATCGGGCATCAACATGCGATGGAAGCGGACGGCCAGTCGCCGCTGGCCGAAGCCTGAGACTTTCTGAACATCGCCCAACAGGAAGGTGCCAGCGGGAATCAGCACATGCTGGCGGTCCTGGCTGTACACGGGGTTGGTGACCATGACCTTCACCGGCCCGGCAAAGTCGCCGACCAGCCTGTTCAGCAATGCTGTGTCGAGAATGGTCCCCTCGAACAATACATACGGCTGGCCGTGAGCGGAGTTGAGATTCACTTCCGGCGCATGCTTGCCATTCGCCGCAGAGGTGGCCGAGGAGTTCGCATTGCGCGGCAGGCCCAACGGCAGGGCCGTGCCGGAACCGGGCATCGACGGTTGCGGCAACGCTGGTGAGGACGTGCGCTCACTGCCCGCGCTGGTCCCAGAATTCTGCTCCCACGGACTCCGCGCCATGTTGTCATGCGAGGGAGCGACACTCGGTGTCACGAGGTTGGAGGCAAAGCGCGATTTGAAGGCCAGCGCCTTCTCCGCATCCGCGATGGGATCGTGGGGCGGCTGGTTATCGAGCGGCCTCTGTGTATTGGTAACCGTCGCTGTACCATTCTGTTCGCCTGGTGGGAGATTTGCATTGGCTGCCGCTTGCCGCTGGGCCTCCACCTGCCGTTGTTCCGCCGTGAGGTCCTCTTCAAACCGTGCGATGTTCCGCTGGCTGGCTTCCGCATTCGCTTCCGTCGATGCGGCAGCAGCCGGAAGCGGCTTTGCAGATGGCTTGGCATGGTTCTTCGAGAACAGCACGGCCAGCAGGATCACCACAGACAACCCGACGATCAGATAGCTCTGACTCTGCTTCGCAACCACGCCTAGAGGCTGCGCGCGCTGGTCGCGCAACGGCGCGTTCGGGAGCTGCGCGCTCGGCGGAACTTTTTGTGTCTCTACTTCCTCGGTCAGTTTTTCCTCTGCCATCGGCGTCCCCTACTTTCCCTTGCGCGCGAATGTGAGCTTTTTCTTGCCGATCTGGAGATATCCTTTGTCGACGACCTGCGCGATCACGTAGGTGTTGTCTTTGAGCTGGAAGCTGACAATATCTGGCTTGCCGTCTTTGAGCTCATAGACGGCGAACTTCTCCGGGGCCGACGACTTGATGTACGTGAAATGGTCATCGTGATAGATGGCTTCCACGTCGAAGGGCGGTTTGTTTTTGTACTTGTAATCGAAGGCCAGGTGCTCGACTGGATAGTTGGCGCGGAACGTTTCGACGGCCTGCCGCGCATGCAGTTCCACGGCCTGCGCCTGAATACGCGCGGCGGTCACCTCCGACGCGGGCACAAACTTCTCCGGGCCGCGCACGCTGGCCAGGGTCGATGGATCGGATGGTTCGATGACGACCTTCAGATCTGGCTCTTGCGTCTCATCGTCATCGAGCGTGAAGGAGTAGACGTTGCCTTTGTCGGTGATCAGATTCAGGTTGGAGTGGATGCCTTCCTTTGCCGGATGGAGGAAGCAATAGTTCTGTACGGCATCCAGAATCCAGAAGTCCTTATCGCCGGTGGCGACTTCCAGAATCTTTTCCGAAGGAGGCAGCGCAATCAGCGTGGTGTAATGCATCCTGGCGCGAATGGGGACGATGTCGTTGGCGTGGTAGTGGACGATGCGGGCGATCTGCTGGGCGTGCGCGGCCAGGGCCGCCAATGCCAGCAATCCGATCAGGTAAGGTTTTGTGTGCATAATTCTCCTCATTGGGTTGCAGTTGGGTTGGGATAGTCGTGGGCCAGATGCAGCAGTGTCGCCGCGGCGACCTCCGGCCCATAGCGGGCGAAATACTCCTGCTTGCGCAGGTTGTCGCGGGAGTTGTTGGTGGCGATCCAGTACGTCAATGCATCGACTTCGAGTGCCAGCTTCTTGGTGATGTCTGGCTGCTTCAGCAAGAAATCGCGCTTGGGGACAAGCGATTCCAGCAGCTCGAGTTCTGTATCGTTCAAGTGGAAGACATCGGCGTACAGCTTGCGGTCCATGTTCGGATTGGCGAGGAAGATTTTCGTCGGACACGATTCATGGACAACGTGCAGCATCTCCGACGCGGCCAATTCCACGACGGACTGCGTGGCGAGCACCATCGCGGCGTTCTTTTTCCGCCACGTTTTTTCGGCACGGACAATCCACTCGCGGATGGTGGTGTTCTTCAGGAACATCCACGCTTCATCGATGACGAAGCACTTGAAGGTGGCGGTGTTCTCCGGCTTCTCAATCTCAGAGGACGCCTGGTGGAGCACATAAAACAACAACGGCTCCAGCACGTCGGGCGCATCCGACCAGCCATCGAAGTTGAAGGTCTGGAAGCGCGAGAAGGTCAGCGTGTCCTCGACGTTGTCGAAGAGATGGCCGAACTGTCCAGCACGCGTCCAGCGGTGCAGCCGCTCGCCCAGCGGCCCCAGGATGGAAGCAAAGTTTGTCAGCGTCCGAATCTCCAGCGGCAACTGGTACACCCGCTCGACAGCGGCATAGAGCGATTTTTCATCCTCTGGCGTCAGCGCATACTTGCCCTGGGCTTCGATCAGGACTCTGGTGAATAGATAAAGGAAGTTCAGATTCTCGTGCGTAGGTTCCAAGGAAAATGGGTTGATCGAGAAGCCTGGATTCTTCAGGCCCACATTGAGATACGTGCCGCCAAAAACGCGGGTCAGCGTCTCGTAGCTTCCACCGAGATCGAAGATAAAGGTCAGCGGGGAATATTTCTGGAGCGACTCCAGTAAAAAATTCAGCAGAAAGCTTTTGCCTGATCCGGTCGCGCCCAGCAGCAGCGTGTGCGCCACATCGCCCGAATGAAGATTGAAATAGTATGGGGTGGCGTGCGCCGTTTCGAGAATTGCGAGATGTTCGCGTTCCAGATGCGCATTCCACTTGGAACCGGAATCGATACTGAACAGAAACGACAGATCGGCATAGTTGGAGTTCAACGCCCACTGCTTGCGCAGATTGAACTGTTTATTGCCGGGGATGGTCGCGAAGAATGCGTTCAGCAAGTTGTAGCGCTCTTCGTACAACAGACCATCATGCTGGGTGAAGAGTTTCTGGAACTCGGCCACGGCATGTTCGACCTTGGCGCGGTCTTCGTCGTATACCACCACCGTCAGCGTGAATTCGCCGAAGGACTTTCCCTCCATGCCCAGGGCGGTCAGCGCTTCACCCAGTTCCGCGACGGCGGCCTCTTTCGAGTCGTCGACCAACTCCTCGCGTGGGCCAGCGTGTTTCTGCTCCTGCAAGTTGGACAGGAAACTGGTCTTCGAGTTGTGGTGATGACGGCGGCGCTTGTTGATTTCCTTGCGTGAACGCGCGTTGTCGACTGGATGCCATTCCGTTACGACGTGGAAGTTGGCCGGGACATCGAGCAGGCCGTGCAACAGCAAGGGCCGCGTCTCGCTGGGCAGTTCCTTCAGCGTCAGCACATGGACGTAGAAATCATCGAGACGCAGATGGCCGCGATGCGCTTCCATCTCCGAATCGCACATCTGCCAGTCGAGATGCCGCATCCCGTGCAGCTTGCTCTGTTCAATCTTGTAGGGGCGGAAGTTGACGAAGCGCCGGACCAGCCGGAAGGCTTTCTCCGCCCCTAGCAGCTCGACCGTGGTGAGGTCGTTAAGCTGCCCACTTAAACTCTGGACTTTCTGCTCCAGCCGCATCCGGTCGCGTTCGATCTGCTCGTGAAGCAGAGTGCGTTCCCCGCTGCCGGAGAAGAGAGCGCGCAAGTCCCTTAGGGACGAGCGTGGATGTTGCGGCAACTGCGACAGCGCATGCAGCAGTCCGGCTTTGGCGTAGCTGCCGTCGATCATCACGATCCAGAAAATCTCGACAGAGTACAGGCGGTCTGCTTTCGCATGGAGAAACGCGGCACGCTGCTCCACTGCCGCATGTACCAATGGATTGTCGTACTGCGCATGTGGAATCTCAGGGCGGTTATGCCGGAAGAGGACCTGATACAGCCGGGTCTTTTCATCGAGCGAGCGCAGCGCCGCCTCCAGTCGCTTCACCACATAATCCCGCCCAGCATGATCGAGGCCCTCGGCATCAGTGCCGCCGATCTTTAGGGCGCAGCCAAGGTCGCCGGACTTGGTCAGGAAACAGTGCTCGTCCCAGAAGCCGTACAGGTTCACCTGCGCCATGAACGCCCCGGCTTCCTTCCAATCTTTCGTGATGGTGTCAATCTTGAACATTTCGCCTCTTGATCCTGATTTCTGTTGGTTCCCACTGCATGGGGTCGTAGCGCCTGTGAAATTTGGTCGAGTTGAAAAGAATCCTGAGAATCTCTACATCGTGCTTCGTCGCAATACGTGCGATGACGACGCCGAAGATGAACAGCAGGATGCCGCCGAGCAGCGAATGTATCAGCGAGAAGACAGCGCCGCCCGATATCAGCGCCACGAAAAACAGCCGCCGCTCCGCGCCCAGAATGGTCAGCGGGCGGTTCATCGCTTTATGGACTTTGTTCTGCCGTGAACTGCCCGCCGCCATTCGCAACCTCCTTTCCGCCCGTCCTGTTGTTGTTGGTTCCTACGGGAAAA
>DAHUZH010000070.1 GCA_027306695.1 Acidobacteriaceae bacterium | reverse complement strand
GACTCTGCTGCCCGGGCGCGGGATGAATGTTTTTCAAATCACAGCCTACCTTCCCGGAAGAGGCGAAGTTCCGTTATTGGCCTCTCCCTCGCTCGCCGATGCTGTCAAGATATTGAATGGTGGTCCCGAGGACCTGCATGGCAACAAGAGTTTCAGCATGGGTGGCGCGTTTCTTTTCCCGTTTGCCAATCGCATTCTCGGTCCGTTGAGCGTCGATAAGCAAACCGGAGAACATTACGTCACCGCTACTTGGCACGGGCGCAGCGTGCAGCTCCTTGCCAACTGGCACGGCAAGTTGCCGGGCGCTCCCTTGCACGCCATGCATGGCGACCTGTTGGCAGCCACAACAAAAGCCGTCGTGGTCGGTTCCGACCCAGACGGCAGTCAGGCCACGGCCACCTATCGCCTTCCAGCGAATGGCCACTGGTTCTCCGACAATGACGTGAAGATTACCGTCACGCTGACGCGCGATACGATCACCGCCTCCGTGTCCGGGACCAACACGGGCCAGCAATCGGAGCCGGTCGGGATTGGATGGCATCCTTATTTCCAGTTGCCCAGCGCGGTCCGGGCCAATGCGCGGTTGCACGTTCCAGCTCAGATGCGCACGGATGTCAATAATTACGACGACGTCTTTCCCACCGGCAAGCTGACCTCTGTCCTGGGTACGCCCTATGACTTCAATGCGACGGAGGGTGCTCCATTGCCAGACACATTGATGGACGACTCATTCGTAAAATTGACGCGAAATGCACAGGGCCAGGCCGTCTCGGAGATTCGCGACCTGAGCGCCAACTACGGCATGCGCGTGACCGCGATGACGCCGAAAATACGGGCCATTCAGGTGTACTCCCCGACCGACAAATCGTTCGTCGTGCTGGAGCCTCAATTCAACTACGCGGACCCGTTCGGCAGCGAGTGGCATGGCATAGACACCGGCATGGTCACGCTCGCGCCGGGGCAATCGGTCACATGGAAAACGCAATTGCAACTGTTTATGCCCGCCAACGACATGGTGGGGAAAGCGCCGCATCCTCAGTTGTAAAGGCCGAATTCACTTTGGCGCGTTGGAGCCGGCATCGTGAGTTGCAAAGATGTCGGCAGGGGCGCGCCAACTCCATGTCTATGCATTATTTGCCAAGCGCCTATCCGTGCTCGCTCTCCGTTTGACCAGCCTGTTGTAACGCCCTACCATAGGGAATAGAGTTCGCATCGCTTCCATGTCACGCGGCTTTTTTATTGCTGTGCCCATTGGAGTTGCAGGATGCGGGCCAGTTCAGCTTCGGAAGGCGCCACCCTTTGAGTTCCACAGAATCTGTTACGACTCCGCCCATCGCAGACAATACCCAGGCCCAAGAGTCCGCCGCACAGGAACAAGAACAGCATGGCCACGAGCATTCGCAGGAGCATGCTCAGGATGGTCATACCCATGAACACGGCCCCACGCTAAACCCGGAATGCACGCGGCAGGTCGAGGTGGAAGTTCCTGCCGACGAAGTAAGCCGCGTCTTCGCAGGAGTGGTGAAGCGTTACCGCCGCATGGCGCACATCCCCGGTTTTCGCGCCGGCAAGGTCCCGGAATCGGTCATCCGCAGAAAATTCGCCGACTCCGTGCGTCAGGATGTGCTGGAAGAAATCCTGCCTGCGCAGTTTCGCGCGGCGATTGAAAAGCAGGGTGTGCAGCCGGTCTCGCAACCCCAGGTGACGAGTCTTCATCTGGCGGATGGAGAGCCGATGCGCTTTCAGGCGGCCTTTGAAGTGATGCCCAACATCGATGTGACCGGATACAACGATGTCAAGGTGGAGCGCTCCGATACCTTGCTCAGCGATGCGGAATTTGAAGCGGAACTGGACCAGATCCGCGAATCGCACGCGACCATGGAGCCGGTCGAAGAAGATCGCCCGCTGGTCGATGGCGACTTCGCGCAGATTCGCTTCACCGGACTGGTACACACCGGCGAAGAAGGTGAAGAAGCCGCAGCCAAGCCGATTGAAGGCGATGATGCCAACGTTGAAATTGGCGGCGTCAACACCGTCGAGGCCTTTACCAGCGCGCTGCGCGGCGCCAAAGCTGGCCAGCAGATGCAGTTTGAAGTCACCTACCCGGCGGACTTTACCGAGCAACGCCTGGCCGGCAAGACCGTCGCCTATGACGTGGAAGTGAAGGGAATCCGCAAAAAGATTCTGCCGGACCTCGACGATGCCTTCGCCAAACAGATGGGCGAATACGAGACGCTCGATGCTTTCAAGGAAAAGCTGCGCGAGCACATGGCCAACGACAAGCGCCGACGCATGGAGTCGGAGGCCAAGGACAAGCTGGTTGCGGCCTTCGTGGAGCGTTTTCATTTTCCCGTACCGGAGTCGCTGCTCCAGCAGCAGATCGATGCCCGGCTGGACCGCGGGCTGCGCGCCTTGGCGGCGCAGGGAATGTCCACCGAGCAAATGCGTCAGTTGGATTTCACTCGTTTGCGCGCTGCGCAGCGCGATTCGGCTTTGAACGAAGTGAAAGGCTCCTTGATTCTGGACCGCATCGCTGAGACGGAGAACGTACAAATAAGCGACGAGGAGTTCGAGACGCAACTCCAATTATTGGCATATCAGGCACGGGAACCCCTTGAAGCACTACGGAAGCGTTTGACGGATGATGGTGGGATCGCTAGAATCCGAGAACAACTACGTAGAGAGAAAATAGTGAATCAGCTCTTCGATCGGCTTGCGGCATAACGCTTTGTGAGCGCCCTGATTTTGGCGCATATAAGCATTTGCAACGCAAGAGAAGGGCGTTACAGGCAGGCACAGGGACAATCGGTATGGGTTTAGTTCCAATGGTGGTTGAGCAGACGAGTCGGGGCGAACGCGCCTATGACATTTACTCCCGTCTGCTGCGCGACAATATCATCTTTCTCGGCACTCCGATCGACGATCAGATTGCCAACCTCATCATCGCGCAGATGCTGTTTCTTTCCGGCGAAGACCCGGACAAGGACTTGCAGCTTTACATCAATTCTCCGGGTGGCTCCATTTCCGCGGGTCTTGCGATCTATGACACCATGCAGTTCATCAAGAATGATGTGGTGACGTATTGCATTGGCCAGGCTGCCAGCATGGGTGCATTTCTGCTGATGTCCGGCACCAAGGGAAAGCGCTTCGCTCTCCCCAACTCCCGCATTCTGATCCATCAGCCGTCGATGGGCGGCCTGTCCGGGCAGGCGACGGACATTGACATTCACGCGCGCGAGATCCTTCGCATTCGTGAAATTACCAATCGTTTGATGTCGAAACACACCGGTCAGCCGATAGAACGTATAGAGCGCGATGTAGAGCGGGACTTTATTATGAACGCGCCGCAATCGAAAGAATATGGCATCATCGATGAGATCATCGATCGGCCTAGAACATAAGCTGGACCGATGACGTATGGTTGGACCCCGAATCTGGTAGGCTGGAGCGGGTGGCAGAAGGAGACGCAAGATGAAGACACGCGCCGGTTCCGACGACGTACTCCGTTGTTCGTTCTGCCATAAATCGCAGGACGCTGTGGCCAAGCTGATCTCTTCGCCGAGCGATTATCCGCGCGCCTACATCTGCGATGAATGCGTCGCCGTCTGCAACTCCATTCTGGAAGACGACAAGAACGAAGCGCGCCCCACGGCCACTCCCGCGCACCTGCCAAAGCCGCAGGAAGTAAAAACCTTTCTGGATGAGTATGTCATCGGGCAGGACGTGACCAAAAAGAAGCTCGCCGTCGCCGTTTACAACCATTACAAGCGTATCCAGATGAACCGCGCGCGCACCAGCGACGTGGAGCTTTCCAAGTCGAACATTCTCCTGATCGGCCCCACCGGCAGCGGTAAAACTCTGCTGGCGCAGACGCTGGCCCGGATGCTCGATGTGCCGTTCGCCATCGTCGATGCGACCACGCTGACTGAGGCCGGGTACGTCGGCGAAGATGTCGAGAACATCATTCTGAAACTTTTGCAGGCCGCCGATGGCGACGTCGCGCGCGCCCAGACCGGCATCATCTATATCGATGAAATCGACAAGATCGGGCGCAAGGACGAAAATCCTTCCATCACCCGCGACGTTTCCGGCGAAGGCGTTCAGCAGGCGCTGCTCAAGATTCTCGAAGGCACGGTGGCCAATGTTCCGCCGCAGGGCGGACGCAAGCATCCGCACCAGGAATTCACGCCCGTCGATACGACGAACATTCTGTTTATCTGCGGGGGAGCGTTTGTTGGGATTGAGCGCGTGATTGCGCGCCGCGCAGGTAAAAAAGCTCTTGGCTTTAAGGCGATCAGTGGGGAAATGCAGACCGCCGCCACAGTCCCTTCGTTACGAGACACAGAATTGCTACGGCAAACGGAGCCGCAGGACCTGATCAAATTTGGCTTGATCCCGGAATTTGTCGGGCGCTTGCCAGTCATCGGAATCCTCGACGAACTCGACGAATCTGCGCTGGTGGAAATCCTTATCAAGCCGCGGAACGCCATTATGAAGCAGTATCAGCGCATGTTTGAGTATGAAAATGTGCACCTCACCTTTAGCACAGAGGCCGTCTCGGCCATTGCCCGTGAAGCACTGCATCGCAAGGTCGGCGCGCGCGGCCTGCGTATGATTCTCGAAGAGTTGATGCTCGATCTGATGTATCACCTGCCCAGCAGCAAGAAGGTCAAAGAGATCGAGATCACTGCGGAAATGGTGCAAAAGCGCGACCTCTCCGTCTCTCTTCTGGAAAAGGCCGGATAGTCTCCGCGACCCTATAGCTGTTTTGTCATCCTGAGCACAGCGAAGGGTCTCGCGGCTTCGCTCAGGATGACGTCTGCTTAAAGTGGATACTCAGTTGGTGGTTTCAAAAATAGGGCGAGTCATTCTGAGCGTAGCGAAGAATCCAGTGGGTAATGGCGACGCATACCAAGCGAGTATTCTCTGGATTCTTCACTTCGTTACGCCGAGTTTACCCTGAGCGAAGTCGAAGGGGTCAGAATGACTCTTCCGCCGGAAATAGAAATTTCAAAAACGGTCCTACGCGCGTGGCCCACGCGGTTTCATCGTGTGTGCCTCCGGCAAAGCGACGGTACATCAGGTCTTTGCCTTCCACCCATCCCTGTTCGATCAGCAACGTATGCAAGGTGTCGCTGTCGTGCAGCGTGCGCTTGCCTTCCTTCATTCCCATATCCAGCCAGATACGCGGGCGCGGTCGAGGCACGGCCGCAGTGACAAACGCCAGAATACTTTTCTGGTCCCACCAGACGCTGGGCGACAGCACCGCCAGCTTTCCAAAAATATCGGGCCGCAACAGTCCCAGATACAGCGTCACCAGTCCGCCCAGCGACGATCCACCCAGGCCGGTGTGTTCCGGCCCTGCCAGCGTGCGATAAGTCCGGTCGATGAACGGCTTCATCTCGTCCACCAGAAGGCGTCCATAAAGGCCGCCTTCTCCACCGCCATATTTGGGGTCTGCGGTCGGCGTGTATTCCCGGATGCGATGGTCGCCGGTGTGGTAAATTCCGACGATGATCAAAGGTTCCACTTCGCCGTCGGCGATGAGCCGGTCCGCAGTTTCGTGCACGCTCCAGGTGCGGCCAGGAATGTAAGAAGTATTTCCATCGAATAAATTCTGGCCATCGTGCAGATAGAGGACAGGATAATGCCGGTCGCCGCGCTCGTACTCTTCCGGCAAGTAGACGATCAGGTCGCGGTCGTCGGGCAAGATCGCCGAGTGAAACTGGCGATGCAGCCGCAGCCGCGGCGGGTTGGAAACCTCTTCCGAGGTTTCGTTCGCCATGTTCTTGGATACATCGTTGTCCGCATCGGCGTCCGTTTGCATAATGAGAGGAATCATTTCTTTTTTGTGCACTTCATCTGCTGCTTGCAAGGGCTTGGTTCCAGAGACAGGTTCAAGCCCGGACTCACTGGATGATTTGACGAAAATACATCTTAACGCGGATGACCCAGAGAGCGAATGTCATTTACCCAGACTCGCGGGTGCAGACTCTGCGGAGCGGCGGTGGCCGAGAAAGTCCGCGACAATCCACGCCGACGCGGCGATCGCGAAAGTCTCCGCACTTTCGGACCAGTTGAAAAAACTATGGGGATTGGCAAAGAGCGCCGGCAGCCAGGTCAGCAACAGGAAACCCACAATCATCGCCGCGGTCAATCGAGACGCGAGCAGCGCCATGAAACCCGTGAGTAGAGCGATAGCGGCGAGAGCAAACGCGGCGGTGGTTGCCATCGCCCAGAACATTTGTCCAGGCGGAATCCATTTAGGAACAAGGCTGGCTGTTGCAGAGAGATAGAAAAGCTGTTCCAGTGCGAACGAGACAACACAAATACCGAACGAATAGTACCCGATCCAGGCCAATCTTGCCGTTCGGGCCAGGGCGATTGGACCGGAACACGCATATAGGACCATGTCCCCCGAGGCCAAGGAGAATTGTTCAAAGAAGTTGCCAAAGCCGTTGTAGACGAGTGGATGCTCAAGGATAAGCGGTACTCCCAGCAACGCGAAGGTGAGGAAGATTGTACCCAGTGCGACAGCGCCGACTCGGGCCGTTCTCGGCCATAGAACGGCCACGCCTGCAAGGATTTCAATGGTGGCCACGATGTAGGTGAGAATCTCGCGGTGAGGAACGCCTCCAAGCGCGTCGAAGCGATGCCACACCAGGGCACAGATACCGGAACCGATCGCCGCCAAGCCATAGACGTAACGCCCTGGAGAATATTTCATTGCAGCGCTTTAGCCGGAATTCGTGCAGATACCTTATTCAAGATTTGTACCGGTCAAAAACTTGCCGTTCCTGTTACAGTTTGAAAAATCCTTTTTTCAGAGACTACCAGACCCGCCACGGGAGCGTGCATGCATCGCGAATATCGCAAATGGTTTTCCTCGCAACTGGGGCGGGACATGGAGATGCTCGTCTTCGGGCATGCCGGGCTTTCAGTCATCGTATTTCCCACTTCATGTGGGCGGTTTTATGAATTTGAAGATCACGGCATGGTCGCGGCCTTGGCCCACAGAATCGATGCCGGGCAATTGCGGCTCTTCTGCGTGGACTCCGTGGATGGAGAAAGCTGGTACAACCGTGGCGTCCACCCGCGCGTAAAAATTGCGCGGCACATGCAGTATGAGCGGTACATTCTGGAAGATGTGCTGGGTCTCATCCGCGAGTGGAGCGCCGATACGCGCCTGGTGGCCGCTGGATGCAGCTTTGGTGGCTTCCACGCCGTGAACATTGCGCTGCGCCATCCCGATATGTTTACCGGCTTTTTATCGATGAGCGGCGCATTCGACGTAAGCAATTTTCTGCGCGGTCATTACGATGACGACTGCTACTTCAATGTTCCCCTGCATTACATGGCGAACATGAACGCCCCCTGGTATCTCGAACGCTATCGGCGCAACACGCTGGTGCTGGCGACCTCCGTCCACGACCAGTGCTGGAATGACAATGAGCGCCTGGCTGCAATATTTCGCGAAAAGGGAATTCCGCATCGGCTGGAGGTGTGGGGGCCCGACACCGGTCACGACTGGCCGTCATGGGAGCGCATGGTACAGGTGTATCTGTAGCCTTTGGGCTCTGTGCCGCTTTCCCGATACCGTTTGCTCCGCTGAAAATTTCCGCTTAGACTAAGCCACACCCGCAAGGACACCTGCGCGGCGCAGACCCTTCGCCCTGCATGCACGGTATGGAGGCGGAAAAAATCGAGTTGCGGAAAGGGGCACGGTGAAAAAGATCGGCGTACTCTTCGGCATGGAAGATACTTTTCCTGGCGCGCTTGTCGAGCGCGTCAACGCAATCGCTCTGGCATCCGGCCATGACATTCAGGCGGAGTTTGTGCAACTGGGCGGTGTGCGCATGGCGCATTCGTGTCCTTATGCCGTGATCGTGGACCGCATCTCGCACGATATTCCTTTTTATCGTGGGTATCTCAAGAACGCGGTCCTCACCGGTACGACTGTCATCAACAACCCGTTCTGGTGGTCGGCGGACGATAAATTTTTCAACTACTCACTGGCGCAGAAGCTGGGCGTGGCCGTACCGCCCACTGTTCTGCTGCCTCATCGCGAACATCCGCCGGGGACCACGCATCGTTCCATGCGCAACCTGGAGTATCCGCTGGACTGGGACGGCATCTTCGAGTATGTCGGCTTTCCCGCGTTCCTCAAGCCCTTCGATGGCGGCGGCTGGCGCGATGTCTATCACGTCCACAATCGCGAAGACTTTTTCCGCGCATATCATCAATCGCGCGATCTATGCATGACACTGCAACGCGCGGTGAACTTCAACGAGTATTTTCGTTGCTACGTTGTGGGCCAGGAAAAAGTCCATATCATGCCGTACGACCCGCGCAGGCCGCACCATGAGCGGTACGTGCAGGACCCTCCCGCGTACGACCAGAAGCTGTTGCAGCGCGTGGAGCAGGATGCGCTGAAGCTTTGCCGCGCGCTTGGTTATGACCTGAATACCGTCGAGTTTGCCGTCGAAGACGGCGTGCCCTACGCCATTGACTTTATGAACCCGGCGCCAGATGCCGACCGGTTTTCCGTGGGAGAAGAAAATTTTGAATGGATCGTAAGTGCGGTCGCGGACTTGGCGATCGAGAAGGCCCTGCATCGCGACCGGCAGGAAGCCCCACCGTTAAACTGGTGGGCATGGCTGGGTGGAGCACGGTCTCGCGGTACGGAGCCGCCGTCAAAATCTGCGCCGAAAACCACGCGGGCCGCGGGGAAGCCCGTAAAGAAAGCACCTAAAAAATAGCGAAAGTAGAGACAGGAAATTCAGGCCAAAGTTACACCCAAAGATGGATAGTAAAAAATCGGAATGGGGTCCCACCATGCGTCCTTCCTTCACGATCGGCATTGAAGAGGAATATCAGACCATCGACCCGGAAACGCGCGATTTGCGCTCGCACATCCACACGGAGATTTTGCCGCAAGGCAGGTTGCGCATGGAAGAGCGCGTCAAGGCAGAGATGCATCAGTCCGTTGTGGAAGTCGGCACGCGCGTCTGCACCAATATGCGGGACGCGAAAGAGGACCTCTTCGATCTGCGACGCCAAATGATTGGCCTGGCGCGGGAAAATGGACTGGTGCTGGTGGCCGGCGCTACCCACCCCTTTGCGGACTGGCGCGTGCAGGAGATTTATCCCGACGACCGTTACAAGCAGGTGGTCGAAGATTTGCAACTGGTGGCGCGGGCCAATCTGATTTTTGGCCTGCATGTCCACATTGGCATCGAAGACCGAGAGGCTGCGATTCGCATTATGAATTCCATGCGATATTTTCTGCCGCACATCCTCGCGCTGTCCACCAACTCACCCTTTTGGATGGGCATGAACACGGGGCTGAAAAGTTATCGCGCCAAGGTCTTCGATAAATTTCCACGCACCAATTTACCCGACAGCTTCAGCAGTTGGAGCGAATTTGAAGACTTCGTCAATCTGCTGATCCGTACCAACAGCATCGATAATGCAAAAAAGATTTGGTGGGACATTCGTCCGCATCCATTCTTTTCCACGGTGGAAGTTCGCATCTGCGACATTCCGATGCGCGCCCATGAAACGATTGCGCTGGCCGCTCTGATCCAGGCCACCGCCGCCAAACTTTGGCAGCTCCATGCGCATAATCAGGATTACCGGCAGTATTCGCGCGCCTTGCTGATGGAAAACAAATGGCGCGCCGTGCGTTACGGGCTGGATGGCAAGCTGATCGATTTCGGCAAGCAGCAGGAGGTCCCGGAACGCGAATTGATTTTGGAATATCTCGACTTTGTCGAGGACGTGGTGGAGGAGTTGGATTGCCGGGAAGAAATTAGTTACGTGCATACCATTCTGAAGGAAGGCACAGGCGCGGACCGGCAACTGAAAAAATTTGCCGAAACGAACGACCTGAAGACCGTCGTGGATTACATGGCGGAAGAAACGCGCATGGGTTTGTTCGATGCGTAAGTGACAAGAAACCGTAGAATAAAAAGATGGGTTCCGTGCTTGAAACATCCTCTATGAACATGCGCCAGCAGCTACTCTCCACTCCGCATCCCGCGGAATTCTTCGAGGGCGCACGCAACGCCATCGTGACTTGCCTGCGCATCCAGCACGATGAAAAAGTTACGTTGATTACCGACCAGGCCACGCTGCCGATTGCCGCCGCTTTAGCGCAAGAGCTGGAGTGCACTGGCTGTCCGTGGGACGGTTTCATTCTGGAAGAACTGGCATCGCGTCCGCTGACGGCGATGCCGGAAGCCGTGCTGGCCGATATGGAAACCAGCCAGATTTCTATCTTTGCCGTGCAGGTGCAGCAGAACGAACTATTTTCCCGCCGTCAGATGACGGACGTCGTGAACCACCGCAGGATGCGCCATGCGCACATGGTCAACATTTCGCCGCAGATCATGCTGGAAGGCATGCGCGCGGATTTTCTCAGCGTCGACCGGCTGAGTCAGAAGGTGCTGGATAAGGTTTCTGTTGCGAGAAAAATTCGCGCGACCACTGCCGCCGGAACGGATATTGAAGCCACGTTTCTGCCGGAGTACAAGTGGTTCAAGACCAGCGGAATTATTAGCCCGAACAAGTGGGGGAACCTGCCGGGCGGCGAAGTTTTCACCGCGCCGGGCGAAGTGAATGGAACATTTCTCGTCGATGGCGTGGTTGGCGACTACCTCTGCGCGCGCTATGGCAGCCTGGCGGAGCAGCCACTCACTATTCAAATTCGCCGCAACCGCATCACCGAATGCCACTCTGAAAATCACCAGTTACAGGACGAGTTCTGGGCCTACACGCACACGGATGAAAACTCCGATCGCGTGGGGGAGTTCGCCATTGGGACCAACATTGGCGTACATCGAGTGATCGGCAACATTTTGCAGGACGAAAAATTTCCCGGCATCCACATCGCGTTCGGCGACCCTTATGGCGAACATACGGGCGCACCGTGGAGTTCAAAGACCCATATCGATGTTGTTGGCCTTCGCTTTAACATCTGGGTAGACGGCGATCAAATAATGAATGAAGGAAAATTTTCAATTCCAATGTGAAAATCGACGCTGCGCCTTTTCGGCGGCTATTGCATCCAAAAATTATGCAGACCATACACGAACTTTCTACGCATACACGGCAGCTCGGCGACTCGGACATGCATCTGACGGCCATTGGCTTTGGCGCCTGGGCCATCGGTGGCGGCGACTGGCAGTTTGCCTGGGGACCGCAGGACGACAGCGAATCGATTGGGGCCATCCAGCATGCGCTCGATCTCGGCATCAACTGGATTGATACCGCAGCGGTGTACGGCTTGGGACATTCCGAAGAAATTGTCGCCAAAGCACTCGAAGGCTGGCCGAAAAAACCGTATGTCTTCACAAAATGTTCCATGGTGTGGAGCAAGAAGCTGTTAAGCAAAGACAGCAAAATCGACCATAGCCTGAAACGCGACTCCATCCGCAAGGAACTGGAAGCGAGCCTGCGCCGCCTGCGCATGGATGCTGTGGACCTTTACCAGATCCATTGGCCCGACCCCGACAAAGACATCGAAGAGGGGTGGGAGACCATGGCGAAGCTGAAGGAAGAAGGGAAGGCCCGCTTTATCGGGCTGTCGAATTTTTCCGTTGCGCAAATGGAACGCGCAGCGAAGATTGCTCCGATTACTTCACTCCAGCCGCCCTACTCGATGCTGAATCGTGCAGTCGAAAATGAAATTCTTCCCTATTGCGAGCAGCATCGCATCGGCGTGATCAATTACTCGCCGATGGTGTCGGGCCTGCTCACAGGCGCGATGACGCGGGAGCGAATTGAGAATTTCCCCAAGGATGACTGGCGCCGGAACAACGCACGCTTTCAGGAACCGCAGCTTAGCCGCAACCTGAAGCTAGTCGAATTATTGCGAGAAATAGGCAGCTCCTACGGTCGGTCCCCGGGCGAAGTCGCCGTTGCGTGGACGCTTCGTCTGCCTGCGGTGACGGCAGCCATTGTCGGCGCTCGTAGCGCGAAACAAGTCGATGGAATCATCGGTGCGGGGACTTTCCATCTGAAAGCGGAAGAGATCGAGCGGATCGAAAATTTTCTTGCAGAGCATCCCGTGCCCACTGCAAAAAACAAATATTGATCCGACTCTGAAGCGTCCCATTCGGGTGGGAAGAAATGTGGCCCATGTGGATTGCTTTCCGTCTGCTCGCCGTATAGGATGCGTTGCATCCGCCCATGAACATTCTCCAGGTAGCCAAACAAGCTCGGGTCTCGACGGCGACCGTTTCGCGCGTCATCAATGGCACAGCGCCTGTAAGCGAAAAGACCGCCGAACGAGTCCGTCAGACCATTCAGCGGCTCAACTTCTATCCCAATACCCATGCGCGCACTTTAGGCTCCGGCAAAAGCCGCATGTACGGCCTTATCATCTCCGACATTACAAACCCATTTTTTCCTGAACTGGTGAAGAATTTTGAAGATATTGCGGTCGAGCACGGTCAGGAAGTGATCGTCGCCAACACGAACTACCAGCTCAAGCGCATGGAGATGTGTGTGCGCCGCATGCTGGAACGCAAGGTCGATGGCGTTGCCATTATGACGTCGGAAATGGAGCCACATCTGGCCGATGTGTTCAGCCATCGCGGAATCCCAATCGTGTTTTTGGATACAGGCGCGATTGGTGCGCGCTCCAGCAACATCGAAGTGGACTATGGCGGAGGAATTGATCTCGCGATCGAGCATCTGGCATCTCTCGGACACACCAGAATCGCCTTTATTTCCGGCCCCATGGAACTAAAGTCCGCTCAAGTCCGCCATCACGCCTTTCGCAGCGGCATGCAGCGCAAGGGCCTGCCATATGTCGCGGAACTGGTCCTTACCGGCGACCATCGCACGGAGGGAGGGCGCGCCGCCATGACGAAATTGCTGCAAATGAAGCGGCGTCCCACCGCGGTCCTCGGATCGAACGACCTGACGGCCATTGGCGCCATCGGCGCGATTCATCAGGCCGGTTTGCGCGTTCCCCAGGACATCTCTGTCGTCGGATGCGACGATATCGAGCTGAGCAATTTTACCCAGCCACCGCTGACGACGATCCGCATTCCCCGGAACGAGCTGGCCACGCGCGCCTTCACCGCGCTGTTTGCAGTCAGCCAGGGGGGCGAGACGGGACGCACGTATCGCATCGATGCCTCTCTGGTGCTGCGGGAATCGACAGGCGTGGCGTCGCGGAAATCTACTCCAGGCAAAGCGGAATGAGAAAAACTCCAGACACCAGAATTCCCATGCCAAAAAATCCCGATCGAAAATCGAGCGTCCAAAATATCAGCGTGACGCATCCGCATGCAGGCCCTCGCACGCGCATCGGTGTGCATCTTTCGACAACGGGAGGCGTGGCGAATGCCGTTCGCCGCGCCGCCGAAATGGACGCGAACACGCTACAGATTTTTTCCGCCAGCCCACGCATGTGGCGGGCATCGAAGATTTCCGCTGAGCAAGCCGAAAAGACACGCGCGGCCCGAGCGGAACTCGACATTGGCCCACTGGTCATCCACACCAGCTATCTGGTGAATGTTTGCAGTCAATCCGACGAGATACGCGAAAAATCCATCGCCGCCTTTCGTGGAGAAATCGAACGCGCGCTCACGCTGGGGGCCGAATACCTTGTGCTCCATCCCGGCTCCTATCGCGGCATGACCCGCAAGCAGGGTCTGGAACTCGCCGCGAAATCGATCCAGAAGGCCATTGAGGGTCTGCCCTGGCAGCAGACGCCGTTTCATATCCTCATCGAAAATACCGCCGGTGCGGAATATTCGCTCGGCGGCTCGTTTGAACAGGTGGCCGAGTTGATCGAGCACCTGCGCTCATACGCTCCCGTGGCCGCATGTCTGGATACGTGTCACACCCATGTCGCGGGCTACGATATTGTCAGCGAATCCGGCTGGGCCGACACGCTGGCGCAAATCGAGCGCACCATCGGCTGCGAAAAAGTTCGCGTCTGGCATTGCAACGATGCCAAGGCGGAGCGCGGCTCAAAGCTTGATCGCCATGAACACATCGGGGAAGGGAAGATCGGATTGGATCCGTTTCGTCGCCTCCTACGCGAGCCGAGATTTTCCCACGCCGCATTTATCGCCGAAACTCCCGTCGACGCGCCCGGCGATGAAGAGCGCAACGTTCTCACCCTGCGCGGATTGCTCGATAGATCATTTTCGCGGATGAACCCGCATTCTTGACGTTTCTTGCTTTGCATGCGTATGCTCGGCGGCAGCTATTTTCGCGGTAAATTTTTGCAACCAAAGAAATCGAGGAATGCGTATGAAGAATCTTGGGAGGTGGGCGGCAGTTTCCGCCCTCGTATTCGCAGGCTCTGCCATCTGCTGTTATGCGCAGGCGGCGTACAAAGTAGATGGATCGGTGCTCAAGGGCGCGCATGTCAAAATAGACTCCATGCAGCCGAAGAGCAAAAATCTGAACGCGAATAAAAAAGGCGGCATTACGGGAATCGACTCGATCCAGAATTTCAATGGCAGTTTCAACACGAACGGTTATGGCCCGAACGGGGCTGCCCAGCATGAGTGGTACTACAACATGGTTGGACAGTCTCCGGATGGCGGGATGACCACAACCTTTAATAGTCCGCTTGTGCCTGTATCCATCGAGCTTCTAGCTCCCGACGGAACGCAGGGATATTACAATGGGCAACCGCTCTACTACGATGCCACGCAATACGTTTCGGGGATGGTCGGCTCTCCCATTTACCAGAATTCCACGTACTCCAGCAGCAAACAGCCTACCCAGTTTGTAGATGCAGTCATGCGCGCCGAATTTGACCATGGTGGCAGCGACACATGGCACACCCTGCTGAATCCGACGGTCAAGAACAATTACGTGATGAAGGTTCCGTACGGATACTATTACTTCGCGCCCAATTCCGACGGCAGTTGCTGCGCTTTCGTACTGATCGACTACAACACTTTCGGGAACCTGCTCATTCCGCCGAGCACACCAGACTCAACCACCGCCGTGGGAAATGCGGAGATCACCGGAGAGATCACGACCAAGGACATTTCTACATTTCTGTTTCCCAATACGTATCTTTATTTTGGGAATCCAAACAACTGCTGCGTCCTTGGATTCCATACCTACGACCTGGAGGCTGGAGACTCCAGCAACGGCAATCTGCAGCGACGATATGTCTTGAACTACTCAAGCTGGATTTCGCCGGGTCTGTTTGGCGCAGGGTCCCAGGACGTAACCGCGTTGAGCCACGAAATGTCGGAAACCTTCAACGATCCGTTCGTCACCAGCGACGGAGTGCATAACGTCACGCCCTGGTGGTTGTCTCCCAACGGCAATTGTCAGGACAATCTGGAAGACGGCGACGTGATCGAAGGGCTGCCAGACTCAACCTATCCGATAACGCTGAACGGCTTCACCTACCACCCGCAGAATGAAGCGTTGCTCTCGTGGTTCGCATTCGAGCAGAACTCCAGAGCGATGGACAAGGCCTACAGCTACCCGGATGAGTCCACGCTGACAACATTGTCTCCGGTGGAACAGCCGAACTGCCCATAGGCGAACGGCACCAGCCACAAATACGAACGAAGGGCGCTTTTCGGAGCGCTCTTTGCATTTTGCTTGGCTTCTCCGTTGACAGGATGTTTTCCGATCCTGTTGCGAGCTGACACACGGCTCAAATTCCTGGAAGCCAGGCCGCGCATTTAGAATCAAACCAGTATGTCGAAAACCGAACCCAGCCAGCCATCTGCCTCTGCACCGACGGATCGAATCCCTCGCTATAGCCCCGCCGAAATAGAACCGCGCTGGCAGGCTGAATGGATGGCGCGGCCCGACCTTTACGCCGCCGAGCCGCCCTCCTGCGGCAAGCAGAAGTATTACGTGCTGGAGATGCTGCCGTACCCTTCTGGCCAGCTTCACATGGGCCATGTGCGCAACTATGCCATTGGCGATGCGCTGGCGCGCCACATGTGGATGCGCGGCTACAACGTGCTGCACCCTATGGGCTGGGACGCCTTCGGCCTGCCCGCCGAAAATGCAGCGCTTAAAAACAATACGCCTCCGCGCGACTGGACCCTTTCCAACATTGCCGCCATGCGCCGTCAGATGGAGCGGCTTGGACTGAGCTACGACTGGCAGCGCGAAGTGACCACCTGCCTGCCGGAGTATTACCGCTGGAACCAGTGGTTCTTTTTGAAGCTCTACGAACGCGGCTTGGCGTATCGAAAAAACAGCAAGGTGAACTGGTGCCCGGAGTGCGCTACCGTGCTCGCCAATGAGCAAGTGGTCAACGGATGCTGCTGGCGGCATGAAGAAACTACCGTCGAGCAGCGCGAGCTGGAGCAGTGGTTTCTGCGCACCACGCAGTACGCGGAAGAATTGTTGCGCGATCTGGACAAGCTCGACGGCTGGCCAGAAAAAGTCCGCATCATGCAGCGCAACTGGATTGGCCGCAGCGAAGGCGCGCTGGTGGACTTCGCGGTTGTGCCATACGAAAAAGATCCAAGGTCGCCCCGCTTTGACCCCGTTACGCTGCATTTGACGGAAACTATCCTGGGGCCGGTCGATCTCCCTGCGGCCATCACAGTCTTTACCACTCGCATCGATACGATCTATGGGGCGACTTCGCTCCAGTTGGCGCCGGAACATCCCCTGGTGACGCAGTTCTCCGCCGAAGACGATGGGCTCGCGAAGAAAGTTCGCGAGCTGCTGGACGAGCAAAAAATTGCACGAGAAAAGGGTGAAGTGGGAGCGCTGGAAAAGCACGGCGTCGCCACCGGACGCTTTGTGGCCAACCCTTTTACCAGGGAGCCAATTCCCATCTGGGTCGCCAACTACGTGTTGATGGACTACGGCACGGGCGCGATCATGTCCGTGCCCGCGCACGATGAACGCGACTATGAATTTGCCAAAAAGTACGGCCTGGAAATGAAGATCGTTGTGTTGCCGCGACAACACAACGATGGTGACGGTGGAAAGTCCGAACCTCTGCTTCCTTACATGGGAGAAGATAGCCTGCTGATTAACTCCGGAGATTTCAATGGACTGGGGTGTCAGGAAGCGCAGCAGAAAATGACTGCTTACGCGCAAGAGCAGGGCTTTGGAAAATCGTCGATCACCTATCGATTAAAGGACTGGGGCATCAGCCGCCAGCGTTATTGGGGCACACCCATCCCAATGATTTATTGCCAGCAGGATGGGCTGGTTCCTGTTCCCGAAGACCAGCTTCCCGTTCTGCTGCCAGACCGTATCGACATTACGCAGGAAGGCGGCTCGCCCTTGGCGCGTGTGCCGGAGTTCGCGCGCGTGACCTGCCCGAAGTGCGGCGGAATTGCGCGCCGCGAGACCGACACCATGGACACGTTCGTCGATTCCTCCTGGTACTTCTATCGCTACACGGACGCAAAAAACAATCAGGCGCCCTTCGATCCGGCGACGGCGGCCTATTGGTTCGGTGAGAAGGGAATCGATCAATACATCGGCGGCGTCGAGCACGCCATTCTGCACCTGATCTATTCGCGCTTCTGGACCAAGATGATGCGCGATCTGGGCCTGGTGAAAAACGGCGAGCCCGTCGAACGGCTGTTCACGCAGGGGATGGTCATCAAGAATGGCGCGAAGATGTCGAAGTCGAAGGGCAACGTGGTCTCGCCCGACGACATGATTGCGCGCTACGGTGCGGACGCCACGCGCATGTACGCGCTGTTTGCCGCACCTCCGGACCGCGACCTGGATTGGCAGGAAGATGGTGTCGCCGGCGTCAGTCGATTTCTGGCCCGCGTCTATCGCTTTGCTACCGCGGTTATGCCGCGCGCGATGGCAGGCCGCAGCCAACCATTGCCAGCGGAGTTCACTCCGCTGGAACAGAAGCTGATGCGTAAATTACATCAGACCCTCCGCCGCCTGACGTACGAATTTGAAGGCCGCTGGCACTTCAATACATGCATCGCAGGGATTATGGAGTTGGTGAACGATCTAACAGCGGAGGAAAGCGCCATCGCGCAAGGGGCCGTGCGGGACGCGGTCCTTTATGCCGCCACGAGGAATTTGATTTTGATGCTGCACGCCTTTGCGCCCTATCTGGCTGCGGAGCTGTGGGCGCAGCTTGGAGAAGACTCTTCGCTGCTGCGCGCACCATGGCCTGCGTACGACGAACGTCTTGCTGCGGAAAACATGATTCAGGTCCCGGTGCAGATCAACGGAAGACTGCGTGTGGTGATTTCCGTTCCGGCTGGCAGCGTGGAAGAACATCTCCGCGCCGCTGCATTGGCGGAGCAAAAAATTCAGGCCGGCGTGGCTGGAAAAGAAGTGGTGAAGACCATCATTGTTCCCGGCAAGCTGGTGAATTTTGTCGTGAAATAATGTTTTACTAAATAAAACGTTATTTCCTTTAGTAAAACGACAATTAAACCACAATGCCTCTCCAAAAACATGCCTACGCCCAGCCAATCCGAGCAGGTTTTCTTGCATGCTGGCCCCGTTCGCGGCACGCAATCTTTTTTGAATACGCTGACGCATTGTTGGAAAACGTCATCGCTACTGGGGCTGGAACTGCTTTGGCGCTGGGGACTCGGTGTGCCCATGCTGGCGTTGCTGGCTTGGGAAACCAGAAAAATCCTCGCCTCCGTTTCCCTGGCGCACACCGGTATCTATCAGTTTTCGCTCATCGATACCGTGACCGCCGCGCAAATTCTTTCCGCGACGATCGATGTCCTGCTGCCGCCGGTGCGTGAAGTTGCCCGGTGGTTGTTGCCCGTGCTGGCGGTGGCGTGGGCGCTGGCTTCCGGTCTGGGGCGTTCGTTGGTGCTGCGGAGATATGACCGCACGCTGCGTCCGCGCCCGTGGATGATGGTCGGTCTGCAATTGCTGCGCATCGTCACGCTGGGCGGCAGCTTTGCGGTATGGTTTCTCTGTCTGCATTGGGCGGCATGGTCTTCGCTCAGCGGGCCTGTACCGAATCTTGTCAGATACTTCATCCAAGCCATTTTTCTTTCGCTGGGGATATTTTGCTTCTGGGCTGTTGTCAGTTGGGTCTTCAGCATCGCGCCGTTGCTGGCTTTGCTGGAAGGGACAGGAATGGTCGCAAGCCTGCGTGCGTCGGTGCGCTTCGGCCACGGATCGTTGCGCGGGTTGCGTTCCAAGCTGGTGGAAATCAATCTCGTGCTCGGCATCGTCAAGCTGGCGCTGATCGTTTTGGCCATGGTCTTCTGCGCGACGCCCGTGCCCTTCAAAGAGGAGATCAACGGCAATGCGCTCTATGGCTGGTGGGCCTTCGTGACGGTCTTGTATTTCGCCGCGTCGGATTTTTTCCAGGTAGCGCGGCTGGTGGGCTTTATCGAACTCTGGCGCAGCCGCCGCGAGCAAGCGTAGACCAGGTTGGCCCGTGCTTGCCTTTTGGGTCAAGAAGTAGCAATATTTGCTCTAAAAGCGATTCGGAGGCAAACCATGCCAGAGATACAAAAAGTCAGTGTCGCTTTGACCGGCGAGCAAATTACCGCGCTCAAAGCCGCAGTCGAAACGGGAGAATATGCTACAACCAGCGAGATTGTTCGCGAGGCCATCCGGGACTGGCAATTCAAACGCGAGCTGCGTCAGGAGGACGTCAAACGTCTTCGCAAGATGTGGAAGCAAGGGAAGGCAAGTGGGCCAGCCGGGCCGATGGCTTTTGCCGAATTGCGCCGGGAGGCACGGAAACGCCTGAAAGAGACGACAAAGCTGCGCGCACATGCGGGCTGAACTGCTTTGGGATCCGCAAGCTCGCGAGGATTTGCTGGAGATTTACCTTTCCATCGGGATGGATAACCCGGATGCAGCAACCTTTTCGCAAAGAGAAGCCCCCTTAAGATGAGCCTGATGATGCGGTAACGAAGCGCTTCATTTTTCTCGCATGGTATTCGTCCAAATACGTTCGCTTCTGAGTGGCTGTGAGACGTTTCCAGTTTGGGAGTCGGAGAGGATCTTTCCTCATATCGACTTTCGGTTCGGCTTCGTTAAAAGTTATATCGGTTAGCAGCCCGTGGTGTAAGTACCGATTTTCCGGCACGACGTCGGCCGGGCGCGGAGCAGCGTTTTTGTCGGCCGGAC
>DAHUZH010000006.1 GCA_027306695.1 Acidobacteriaceae bacterium | reverse complement strand
TCACGATAGAGCAATCATGGCTGCACAAAGGCCGCGTCGTACTGAAATTTGCCAACGTCGATTCCATCTCCGCCGCCGAAGAGTTGCGCGGGGCCGAAGTGGTCATTCCTGCGGAGCAGCGTATTCCTCTCGGGCCGGATGAGGTATTCATCGGCGACCTGATCGGCTGCCGGGTGGTCGATCTCAATCAGCCGGACCATCCTGCGATAGGGACGATCCGCGATGTCATCCAGCAGGAGAAAACTGCGGACATGCTGGTCGTTAACGGCAGTGACGGCGCGGAACATTGGGTCCCATTTGCGCGCGCGTACTTGGTGCGGCTCGATTTGCCCGGTCGTTGCCTGGAGATGAAGCTGCCCGCCGGGCTGCTGGAAGTCAATGCGCCTCTGAGTGAAGAAGAACGCGCGCAGCAGCAGGAAGAAACGTCGCTGGAATAGTCTGGAGATGGACAGAGATTTACCTGCTGCGTGCAGGTTTTTTGTCAGCATCCAAAAGTATTGGAAAGGAACAAGTAATTCGATGACACGTACCGCCTCCACCATGCTTGCGCTGGGCACACCGGCGCCAGATTTTTCTTTGCCCGATGTTGTTTCCGGCCAGATCATCTCGCTACGCCAGTTTTCCGGCATGCGTGGACTGCTGGTCATGTTCCTCTGCACGCATTGTCCATTCGTGAAGCACGTTGAACAGCAGCTTGCGAAAATCGGGCACGATTACGCCAGCCAGGGGTTGGGGATCGTCGCCATCGGCAGCAACGATGCAGTTGTGCATCCAGACGATGCGCCAGAGGGGTTGCGCGCGCAGTCCATGCGCAATCGCTTTACCTTTCATTACTTATTCGACGAGACGCAGGATGTGGCGCGCGCATATTCCGCCGCCTGTACGCCGGACTTTTTTCTGTTCGATGCAGGTCACAAGCTCGTTTATCGTGGGCAGCTCGACGCGAGCCGTCCGGGAAATGACGTCCCTGTCGATGGCCGCGATCTGCGTGCCGCTATCGATGCCGTGCTGGCAGGCCAGCCGGTCCCCGCCGAACAGCTACCCAGCCTGGGTTGCAACATCAAATGGAAGAAAGCCGACCTGTAGCCAACGCCATACCAAGGCCAGCCCATGCAATTCGACATCATCACCGTGTTTCCGCAATTTTTTGAAGGCCCATTCAGCTTCGGTGTTCTGCGCCGTGCTCTCGACGCAGGAATCGTACGAGTGGACATTCATAACCTGCGCGACTTCACGACCGATCGCCACCAGACCGTCGATGACCGTCCCTTTGGCGGCGGGGAAGGCATGGTGCTGAAGCCGGAACCGATCTTTCGCGCCGTCGAACCGTTAGGAATCGCGGAGAAGCCGGAACGCGATACATCTCGCGAGCGCGTGGTGCTGCTCTCCGCGCAGGGCAAACCATTTACCCAGGCCCTGGCGCGAGAGATGGCGACACTGGAGCGCGTGGTTTTTCTCTGCGGGCGCTATGAAGGCGTCGATGAGCGCGTGAATGAACTGCTGGCCGACTCCGAGCTTTCCATTGGCGACTACGTGATCTCCGGCGGCGAATTGGCTGCTGCCGTGATTGTGGATGCCGTCAGCAGACTTCTGCCCGGCGTACTGGGCAACCAGGATTCCGCGCGCTATGAGAGTTTTGCAGCGGAAGAAACAATCGATCTCGACGCAGCCGAAATGCCGCCGCGTTCCACCTGCGATTCTGGCGGCCTGCTCGACTACCCGCACTACACGCGCCCGCCGGAGTTTCGCGGCGTCGCCGTGCCGCCCGTGCTCAGCTCCGGCAATCACGAAGAGATTCGCCGCTGGCGCCGCAGGCAATCGCTGACGAAAACACTGCGCAATCGCCCGGAGCTGCTCCAATCGGCTGCGCTGAGTAAGACTCTCAGCATAGAAGATCGCGCGTTGCTGGAGGAGTTGCAGCAGGAGGGTAGTGGGTCAGTTTGAGATCAAGGCCAAGTCCCCGTAAGGGTTCTGTTTTTTAGGCACTCATTTGAATCTTTCGACTTCTGGTTATGAACCCAAGAGCCAAATCAGCAGATGCCCATGGTTCTTAATTGTCGTCCGCTCGCAAGTTACACACAGGCATTGCTGGTCAAAGGTATAATGCCGCCCGTGGGGAGTCCACGATGACAGTGTCTGTTTTTATTGGGATCAGCGTCGACGGATTCATTGCGCGGCCGAACGGCGACCTCGACTTTCTGCCGCCTGGCGGCGGTGAACCGCACGGCTACGACGAGTTCATGGAAAGTGTCGATGCGCTTGTGATAGGCCGCAACACGTTCGAGACGGTTCTGACTTTTACGGACTGGCCATATGGTCACAAACGCGTCGTGGTTCTGAGTAGTCGGCCTGTCGACTTGTCTGCGGCGCGCGGAGGCACTGTGGAGCAGATGGCTGGAGATCCGACTGAGATTGTTGCAAAACTCGCTGCCAGCGGTGCCCACCACCTCTACATTGACGGCGGGATTACGATTCAACGGTTCTTGCGCGCAGGTCTCATTCAACGCCTCATTATCACTCGCGTACCTGTGCTGATTGGAGACGGAATCCCTCTCTTCGGCACGCTACCGCGAGATATCCGACTCCGTCACGTAGCGACTCAGCATTATGCGAGCGATTTGGTTAAGACCGAGTACCAGGTTACCGTCTAATCGGAAACACGGTATGAGAAAGTCGTCAAAATTCAAATTGACCCACTACCAGCAGGAGATGAAACACGCACAAAATGCCTGATTCCGTGTAAACTGATGTTTTGGCCCCTACTCCGATTTCTAAGGGCCAATCTTCCTGCTGCAACCTCATTGAAAGAATAGGAATTATTTATGTCGATTCATCCTGTCATGCAGCGTCTGGCTGCCAAGCTTCAGCGCACCGACCTTCCCGACTTCAGCCCCGGCGACACGGTTCGCGTCCAGGTCAAAATTAAAGAAGGCGACAAGGAACGCGTGCAGGCCTTTGAAGGCATCGTGATCGCGCGCAAGAACGGCGCGGAGGGCAGCTTTACCGTCCGCAAGATGAGCTTCGGCCAGGGCGTCGAGCGCATCTTCCCGCTCCACTGCAAGGTGGTGGAAAAGGTGGAAAAGGTTCGTTCCGCGAAGGTACGCCGCTCCAAACTCTTTTATCTGCGTGCATTGCGCGGCAAGGCAGCCCGTCTGCGCGAAGCGGATTAGTTTTCTCCGTATCAGCCGAACTATTTCCGTGAAATATTCAGGCCGCACTTCCCATGCAGGGAATGCGGCCTGAATGTTTTGCGGCAGAAGATTGCAGGTCAGGGAATTAGCGGCAGAATTGCCTTTGGTGTTTTCAGCGCGAATGTCAGTGTGACGCCAACCGTGTCGTCTGCCAGGCGAAAGCTGCGATTGTAATAAGACGAAAATTGAAAGTGTGCTGTAGACGGCGCGTACAGATACACAGTGACACCATTGTCCTCCGCGCTGCCATTGGTCGGTATCAGAATGCGTTTCTTGCGGATGGTCACGTTCGTGTAGAGCTTCTGATTGCCGATGGGAAGCTGCTCATACGCGTCGCTTTCCACGTTCCAGTTCCGCGGTAGCGTGTAGGCCCCGCCGGCCTGGAAGTAAGCCAGAGAGCCGAGCGTATCGTAGTTTCGCTGCACCTTCCGGTTCACCAGATCGCTGTTGTCGCCAAACCCAAGTTGAATTTGCGGGGTGAATGCGTCGAGTACGGTTTCAAAGTCATTCATCAGCACATAGGTGACGCGCCCTGTGCTCAGTCCATAGGTCTTGTCTCCAGTTGGCGCATTCATGGCCGCTGTCGCGGTGTAGTCCAGCCGGCCTGGCGAGAACTGCGCATGTCCGGCAATGGTCGTGTCGCCGAGTTCGCCCATCTGAGAACTCAGTTTTTCCTTTGCGATGTCGAGTGGGTTGTACTTGAATCCATTCCGGTAAAAATAGATGGGGATGGTCGCGTCCGCGCTGTATCTGCGGTTGAACCGATATGAAATTGCTGGCTGTACAAAACCGGCCCATCCAAGCTGCGAGTCATGCAGGCCATTGAACCCGGCGGAAGCGTTGAAGCCGCGCTGCGGCAGTTCTGGGCCATCGAGCGCGAGCAGGTCCTCCGCTACGTCGAACGACGAATCCGGCTCATTGGAAGGCTGGACCGCCGGAGGGTTGGAAGTGGTGGAATGGGTCTGGGCCTCCAGCGGGACCGAAGCGGCGACAAGCAGCAGAAAAATATAAATCGGACAGCGTAAAGGCAGGGCCCATCTCATCGCATCGTTAGAATGATTCTCGCAAGGCCAATGTATCAGGTTTCCAGATTCGACTTTTTTCTTCCCGGCCCAGGTTATACACTCATGCCGTGACGAAGAGTTTTCCCAACTCTCTCCAACAAGAGAAGCCAATCTCGAAACAAACGGAGAAGATGCGTCGTCTCCGCGCGCTGGTCTGTAGCGACCGGCACGAGCGCGAGGCGCGGAAACAAGGCGCTGTCGCCATTGCCGGCGTGGATGAAGTGGGCCGCGGCGCGTTGTTCGGCCCAGTGGTCGCGGCGGCCGTCATTCTGCCGGAGAAGGTCCGCTTGCGCGGCGTACGAGACTCCAAGCAGCTTTTGCCGGAAGAGCGCGAGCGGCTCGATGCAGTCATCCGCAGTAGGGCCGTCGCCATCACGATCGGCTTTGCCGATGCAGCCACGATTGACGCCATCAATATCCGCCGCGCCTCGCACCAGGCGATGCTGGCGGCCATCGCGCAGCTTTCTCCGCAACCGGACTTTCTGTTGATTGACGCCGAGCGGCTCGATACGCCATGCATGCAGAAGGGGATCATTTACGGCGATTCGATCAGCATTTCCATCGCTGCTGCATCCATCGTCGCTAAGGTCTATCGCGACGCATGGATGCGCGCGTACCACGAGGAATATCCGCAGTACGGGTTCGCCTCGCACAAGGGCTACGGTACTGAGGAACATCTGCGCGCGCTCGCTGAGCATGGCCCATGCCCGCTGCATCGGACGACATTTGAGCCAGTAAGAAGAGCGATGGAGTTGCGCGGTAGCTGCTGAACGACAGCCATTTTTGAATCAACACAAAGTACGATACATGCAGAAAGGTCGAGGAATTGTCGAGACAGCCCATTGCGGAACTTTTTGGTTTTCCTCCTGATAGCAACACTGAGGAGGCACAACGCTATCGCCGGAATCGGCTATGCCCCTACAACAATAAAGTGCCGAATTGTACGAAAGACAGCATCATAGATCCGCTCGGAGTTTGCACCATCAATCATGGCAGCGATCTGGCTGTTATTTGTCCAGTGCGGCTCCGACAAGAATGGATCATCGCCGACCACGCGGCAGAATTCTTTTTTCCAGCGGGCACACAATGGACCACGCTGGTTGAGGTGCGACTGAAAGATAAGACCGGAAAATCTGCCGGAAATATTGACGTAGTGCTCGTAGCTTATGACGAAAAAGGGACCGTGACCGATTTTGGCTCTCTTGAGGTGCAGACGGTTTACATCAGCGGCAATTTGCGAAAAACATTTTTTAAGCCATTGATGGAAAATAGAGAAGAATATCTCAGCGTTGATTGGCAGCATAGCCGAAAGAAAAATCCCGCGCCCGATTACTTGTCTTCATCGCGCAAGCGGCTTGCTCCGCAGCTTATCTTTAAAGGTGGCATCTTGAAGGCATGGAACCGCAAACAAGCTGTGGCTGTTCATCGTGCATTTTATGAAACGTTGCCTGATTTACCAGAAGTCCCCAAAGATGCCGCAGATATTGCATGGCTCATCTACGATCTTATTTTCGATAAACGACAGCAGCGTCACAATTTGGTACTTACCCAGACGGTTTATACCAAATTCAGGGCCGCACTGAATAAGATCACGATATCCAAGCCGGGTTCAGTGGAGGAGTTTATCGCAAATTTACAAACCAAGCTAGATGCAAAGCTCGAAGGGGCAAGCCTGGCACAACTTGCAGATGTGCCCTCCGATATTCCTACAGATGAGCCAGATATTTTGGAAGAACTAGAAAATTTGTAGACACATCATGGAACAAACAACGCTTTTTCCAGAAGTTCGACACAAACCTCACCATGGTCATATTGTGAACGTGGCGTCAGTGCCGCAGCGCAGTCCGTTTCGTTATCCCGGAGGCAAAACTTGGCTGATTCCTGTTGTGCGACGATGGTTGAAAAGCCGACCAGCGAAGCCAACAGAACTGATCGAGCCTTTTGCCGGAGGCGCCATCGTGAGTCTCACCGCAGCTTTTGAGGAGCTTGCGGAAAGCGTCCTGATGGTCGAGCGTGATGATGAAGTTTCCGCAGTGTGGCAAACGATTTTCAACGGCGGCAGCCAGCAACTTGTCGATCGAATCATCCGGTTCGATTTGACCCTTGAAAATGTTCACGCAGAACTTGGGAAACGCGATAGGTCACGAGAGGACATGGCCTTTCACACGATCCTGCGTAACCGGGTGAATCACGGAGGAATTTTGGCCCCGGGATCGGGTGTTCTCAAGAATGGAGAGAACGGTCGTGGCATAAAGTCGCGCTGGTATCCCGAAACTCTAGGTAAGAGGATCGTAAATATTGCACATGTGAAGAAACGGATACGCTTTATTCACGGCGACGGTCTGGCCGTTCTTAAAGAATATGCGCACAGGGCCGACGCCGCATTTTTTATCGACCCTCCTTATACGGCGGCTGGCAAGAAGGCTGGCAAGCGTCTCTATTCGCATAACGAGCTCAACCATGAGGCGCTGTTCGATATCGCCGCGACCATCACAGGCGATTTTCTGATGACCTACGATAATGCTGAAGGCGTCGAAACCCTGGCGCGTCAGCATAATTTCGATACCTGCGCCATCCCCATGAAGAACACTCACCATGCAGAAATGACCGAACTGCTCGTAGGTCGTGATTTAGACTGGCTCAGACATTCGGTCTAAGCCGCGACGGCGACTTTTCTTTTTCGCGCGGATTCCATCGCCGTCCAAACGATGCGCGCCAGCAGCAGGATGGCCAGGACCACTGTCACCTTCCACGGTGTGCGCACGCCGGTCTTCACAATCCACCAGTAATGGATTACTCCCGCAGTCGCCGCGAAGTAGGCCAGGCGATGCAGCATCATCCAGCGCTTGCCGCCCAGTTTGCGAATCGACCAAATGGTTGAAGTTGCAGCCAGCGGCAGCATCAACGTCCAGCCCAGCATGCCCATGGTGATGAAGGGCCGCTTGGCGATGTCGTGCAGCATGGCATGCACATCGAAGTTCGAGAAGAGCCATATCCAGGTGAACAGGTGCAGCGTTCCGTAGAAGAAGGCGAACAGCCCCAGCATACGGCGGAAGCGGATGAGCGATGCCAGATGAGTGCTCAACCGGCGTACCGGCGTGACGGCGAGCGAGATCAGCAGAAAGTACAGCGTCCAGTATCCGGTGGTATGGGTGATGGTCGCCACCGGGTCCGGCCCCAGTGCGTTGGTGAACCCGTGATACACCAGTAGGCCCAGTGGAACCAGACACGCAGGGAACACAACGAATTTGAGCGCAACGATAAATCGCTTCGGCATGCAGGCTTAAAAATTCTTGCGGAGGTCCATTCCTTGATACATGGACGCAACCTGGTCGCCGTAGCCGTTGAACATCAGCGTCGGTTGCCGGGCCTTCCAGAACGGCGCGCCGATGACACGCTCATACTTCTGGCTCCAGCGCGGATGGTCCACGTTCGGATTCACGTTGGAGTAGAAACCGTACTCGTTGGGCGCGGACTCATTCCATGTGGTGCGCGGCTGGTTCTTCACAAATTTGATCTCCACCAGCGATTTCGCAGACTTGAAGCCGTACTTCCACGGCAGCACGATGCGCACCGGAGCGCCATCCTGCTTGGGCAGCGGCTGGCCATACAGGCCAAAGGTGAACAGCGTCAGCGGGTTCATGGCCTCATCCATGCGCAGGCCCTCCGAGTAGGGCCAGTCCAGATGGACGGAATTGATCCAGGGTTCTTCTTTTGTGTTGTCGAGCGACAAGAATTGAACATAGCGCGCGGAGCTGAGCGGCTCGCAGGCGTTGATGAATTCCGAAAGCGAATAGCCCACCCACGGAATCACCATGCTCCACGCCTCCACGCAGCGATGCCGGTAAATGCGGTCTTCCAGCGGATACAACTTCATCAGAGCGTCGATGTCGAAGGTCTTCTTTTGTTTCACCAGGCCATCGACTTTCACGCTCCACGGACTGGTCTGCAGCCGCCATGCGTTGCGCGCCGGATCGGTCTTATCCGTGCCGAATTCGTAAAAATTGTTGTAGTGCGTAATGTCCTCGAAAGATGTTGGCGTTACGCCTGTCGTCGAGTATTTGCTGGGCACGGTCGGCAATTTCGTGTCCGCATGCACCGCCTGTTGCGGAGAAGCCAGGTTCATCAGCCGCTCCGCGCCCAGCGCAGCCGCGCCCACGGCGGCAGCCCCAGCCATGAACTTGCGGCGATTCATGTAGTCGGACTGCGATGTGATCTCAGAAGACGGAATGTCGGATGGTTTACGAATCAGCATTGTGGCAACTCCTTACCGCTATTAGACAGATGCGACTGCATCTTTGTCCTGCTATTTATAGAACGTTTCAAAGGCCACTTGCGGATGGTGAAAACTTCAGACCGTCCATTGCTGGCGGAACATATCTATTTTGCAGATACCTGGAAGGGAATCTGTTTGTACCAGTTATGAAAGAAGCGCATCAGTGGCCGCTCGACAACAAGATAGCAGACAACCCCGGCGAGCGTGCATGCGATCCCGCAGAGCACGATGCCGGTGTCCCCACCCCAGCGGCCCAAGTAGCGCCAGAAATGTTCCACTCCGCTGCGCGCGGGAACGGTACAGAGATAAATGGAGTAGGAAGCGTCGCCCAGAAAAACCAGCAGGCGCGCCGGGAAGGACTGCATCGCCGGACTCCACAACACGGCACCCAGCACCAGCAGCGCGGAGGGTACACCCCAGACGCCGACCCGCAGCCAGCTACTCTGGCCGTTCAGAATCATCCCTTCAAAATTCGCAGTGCCATAGCCGGTGAACATCGTCGCTGTCAGCGCCGCTGCCCCCAGCGCTGTCAGTCCTCGGCCCAGGATTGAAACGCGGCGAGAGTCATTCGATCCCGTGTGCGACGGCAGGAGCAAGCGAGAATACAGCAGACCGATGGCGCAGCCGAATAAAAACTCCAGCAAAATCGGATTCGACCATAGAATCAGCAACGGACGATGAAAGCTGGCGACCGCGCCCACCGACACCATCGCACCCAAAAAGAAAATTGTATTGCGCACCAGGTGGCGCGGCGTGAGCGCCATCCATGCCGCCAGTACAAAATAGAAATACATCTCGAAGACCAGGCTCCATCCCAGCGAGAGGATAGGCGAAGCCACCGGATAGCTCAAAGAGGGAAGCAGCAACGCCGTTGGCAGCCAGGAAACGCTATGCCACGCAATGGGGTGCGCGCCGAGCTCCGCTGTCAGAATGACGACCACGGTCAAAATCCAATACAGCGGGTAGATGCGGGTGAAACGGCGAGATAGAAATTTGCCTGCGGAATGCTGGTCCTGCGCCGCGGCGCGCGAGGCCACCAGCGAGACGATAAAGCCGCTGATGACAAAAAAAATGTCCAGCCCGCAGGCGCCAAAACCCGCCAGATGAAAAAAATCGCCTTGCCGGGAAGAAGCGTACGCGCCCGCGGCGTCGATGGAATGCGTCCAGACCACCAGCAGCGCAGCGACCGCGCGCAGTCCCTGCAACACTGTGAGCTTGCCTCCCTGCGCCATGGGCAGAGTGCTGCTGGTATTCGTTGCCGTGGGAGCAGAGGAAACCATAAGAATGGGCGTCACACTTCCGTGGTTTGAGAATTTAGCTGGCGAACAGCCGTTCCTGCTCGGTCAGATCCAGCTTGCGTCGCGTGCTGGGATGGATGACGGCGACAACCTCCAGCGATTGCAGGGCCTTGCGCGGGACGAAAATCCGCTGCGTGTTGGATCGCATGTCCGGCGGTGCAAACTGGATGCCTTCCGCTTCCAGAAAAGAAACATCGTTGCTGGCCAGCCCTTCCAGTTCTTCTCCATCCCGCAGACGCATGCGCAGCCACAGGCCAGCCGTGCGCGGGCGGGAAGTGAAATTGCGCCGGGCCTGCCGTTCCGGGTTGCTCGCGTCGCCCGGCAAAAAATCTCGCACGAAACACATCATCTTCACGTCGTCGAGCGCCACAGAGAGCACTTTGCCTGTCATGTCTAGCAGTTCCAGTCTGCCATCGTGGGCAAACCCGGAGGGATCCACATAGCCGGACTGCCAGTCGCGGCTGAACTTGAAGACAATTACTTTTTTTCGGCTTGAACCGGCAGCGGCCACACTATGCTCCAAACTTTAGCCAGGATTGTCGCATGAAGCGCAACTGGCGCAACGTAAATTGTGCAATCGGCTTGGAAGAACAGCCTTCGATATGGTATTGTAGAACATCGTGTGCGCGACATCGTCGCCTACATCTAACTGAAAAGATTGGTTTTAGCGGCAAGAAAACCTGACTGCTGGCCGAGGCGCAAACTGGGCATGCCCGATTATATCCAACTGCTCGAATCCAAACTATCCCCGCACCAAAGACAAGCTCTGAACGCCATGACCGACGTGGCCCGGGCGCGGAACATCACTGTGTTTCTTACCGGCGGAGCGGTCCGCGATATTGTCAGTGGCGCTTCCGTGCGCGACCTGGACATCACGGTACAGGGGAACCCTCTCAAATTTAAGAAAGACCTGGAAAAAGCCGGATTTACCATCACCGGCGAACATGAACCGTCGCACACGCTCTATCTCCGGTTCGGTCATCAGGCGCGCGTTGAAATCTCCGCTGCGCGGACGGAAACCTTCCCCAAACCGGCCCGGCCCGAGTATCGCCCCGCCGCGATTCTGGACGATCTGCGCCGCCGCGATTTTACCGCCAACGCCATGGCGTTGTCGTTGAATGAAGGCTCCTGGGGGCTGATGCTCGATCCGCTCAATGGCATGGCCGACATCTCCGCGCGGCAACTGCGGTTGGCCGGCAATTACGGTTTCCTTGAAGATCCCATTCGGATGGTGCGCGCAACGCGGCTTCTCTCCCGCACCGGTTGGGAGATGGACGAACGCACCAGGACGCGCTACCAGAATGCCAAAGCCGAAGGCGTCATCAGTGCGATTACCGCAGTGCAGCGCGGGTATGAACTGGAAGAGATCGCCTACGAAGAAGAGCCTTTGCATGTCATCAAGGCCCTGGAGTCCGAAGGCTGGATGGAGCATCTGTCCACCTCCTGGAACAGTCATTCCGTCGATGCGCAAGGGCTGGAGCGTCTGCACGAACGCCTGGTGCAGTTGTTGATGGCGGGCCTGCGCCCGGACCCTTCGGCTGCACAGTTTCGTTTGCTGACCGCCAAATTATCGTCCAGTCATTTGGGATCTCTGAAGAGGCTGTTTGTGCGCA
This sequence comes from Acidobacteriaceae bacterium, assembly GCA_027306695.1. Taxonomy (GTDB): domain Bacteria; phylum Acidobacteriota; class Terriglobia; order Terriglobales; family Acidobacteriaceae; genus JAKAAZ01. The sequence continues at coordinate 50,931 of DAHUZH010000006.1, read as the reverse complement.
CAGACCTCATCCACGAAGCGGAAGCGCTGGATGGTAACGCCAAAAAAATCCTTCAACAGATTACTTCCAAGGACGCCGCCAAACCTTCGCAGCTTTGGAAGCTGCTGCATAGCGCCAAGCAGGAAGCGGTGCTGTGGCTTTTCTTTACCGCCAAAGGCGCGGCCATCCAGAGCAAGTTTGAAAACTTCTTTACCAAATGGCCGGAAGCGCGCCAGAAAATCCCCAATGCAATTTTGCAGGACATGCGCATTCTGCCCAATGTCGAAGGCTATGCGGAGCTGCTCGATAAACTGACCTTCGCCTTTATGGACAACGAGCTGCCGAATGAAGAGGCGATCCGCAAATTCGCCGAGCCGTACTCGCCTCCAGCGCCGCCTCCGCCTGTGATCGTGCGCCGCAGCCGCAGCGTCAAGCGTGTGGTCGATGCCAAGGGCAAAGGAAAAAAAGCGTCCAGGAAGGCCGCCGCCGCAGCGTCTGGTGAGATAGCGATGGTCGCTGCAGGCGAAGCTGTTGCTTCCGACTCAACTGCGCCGGTCGAGACCACGGCAGCCGCCGGAAAATCACCGACAGGTAAAACGGCAGCCGCGAAAGCTGGCGCTGTGAAAACGACTGCGGCAAAATCTGCTGCAAAGCCGGAGGCGTCGAAGACGGCTGCGAAGAGCGTGCCTGCATCCGGGAAGGTTGCCGCGCCCGCTGCCGCAGCGAAGAAGCCCGTAGCCGCCAAGCCGGAAAAGACAGTTGGAGCCGCAAAACATCCGCAGCCGGCTGTAACCAAGGCGGCAGCGAAAAGCGTGAAGCCCGCAGCGAAGGCAAGCGCCAAGCCTGCCGTAAAAGCGGCGGCATCCGCGCATAAACCAGCTGGTTCGGTAAAGCCCAGCAGCAACGCGAGTGCAAAAATTGCGCGTCCGCCAGCGAAGAAGTCAGCTAAGACGTCCGCAACAGTAAAGGTGGTCGCGCGCACTTCCGGCAAGCCTGCCCACAAGACGATTGCCAAGCCATCGCCCCAAAAGGCGGCTGGGAAACCGGCTACCAAGACAACAGTGAAGAAAGCTACAAAGCCCGCGCCGAAGCTGGCGGTTAAAACCGCTGCCAAGCCGCTCCTCAAAAAGCCCACGAGCACTGGCAGGCCGAAGCCGGCCGCAAAGAAAAAATCCGGCAAATAAAACAAGCGGCTTGGAAGCGATTGACTTATTGAAGCCAGCAAATCGCCCTAATTGCCCGCTCCATTCGCAAGGGCCGCGGCCACTTCCGTAGGCAGAATTCCAAGCTCCCTATAGATGGGCCGGATATGCAGCCGGATGTTCGGCAGTTGCATGGCAAACCATCCCGCCCCCGCAATGCAGAACGCGCCGGTGATCACCAGCGTCATCGGAGCACCCACCCAATGCGCCAACGCACCCGCCAGCAGGCTGCCAAACGGCGCCATTCCCACGAAGGCCATGGTGTAGTAGCTCATCACCCGTCCGCGCATGTCTTCCGGGATGATGGTTTGTATGATGGTGTTGCTGGCGGCCATTCCTTGCATCATCCCATAGCCTGTAACCAGCATTAGGAGCAGCGAAAGCCATAGCACCCGTGACAATCCGAAAGCGATCAGGCCCGCGCCGAAGATTGCCGCAGATAAGGCGATGATGCGTCCAAGTCCCAGGACTGTCCGGCGCAAGGCGAGAGAAATCGCCGAGATCAGCGCGCCTGTTCCGACAGCGCCCATCAGAAAACCGAGCGTGTGCGGGCCGCCGTGGAGCACCTTGGCGGCAAAGACCGGCATCAGCACCGTGAATGGCATCCCCATCAGGCTGACCATTGCAAACAGCAGGAGAATGGTGCGCACTGGTGCGAACCTGGAAACATAGGTCCAGCCTTCTTTGAGTTGTTCAAACATTGGCACAATCTTCGTCACGAGTGTCGATCGCCCAGCGGGAGAATGCAGCCGCATCATCAGCAGCGACAGGATTACGGCGAGATAGCTGAAGCCATCGATTAAAAAGCAGTAGCCTTCGCCAAAGCCCGCAATCACCAGTCCCGCCAGCGAGGGGCCGACCAGTCGCGCCATGTTCACCATGGAGGAATTGAGGGCGATGGCATTGCCCAGGTCCTGTCGGTCTTCGATCATCTGAACCATGAAGGCCTGCCGTCCCGGCATATCGAATGCATTGATCAATCCCTGAAGTACGCTGAGCCAAAGAATTTCTGTAATCGTAATGCGGTGACTTAAAGTAAGGGCAGCCAGGGCCAGCGACTGCACCATGGCCAGCGTCTGCGTGACGACAAGAACGGTGCGGCGATTGAGCCGGTCTACCCACACACTGGCAAACGGCGCCAGCAGAAATGTTGGAATTTGCCCGGCAAAACCCACAATGCCCAGCAACCACGCCGAGCCGGTCAGCCGATATACCAGCCAAGCCGTGGCGATTCGCGTCATCCATGTGCCGATGAGCGAAATGCTCTGGCCGCCAAAGAACAGACGAAAATTGCGATGGCGCAGCGCCCGCCATGCGTGCGAAAGTCTTCCTTTCTCAGGTACGGAAGGCGTCACTGTACTGTGGGTTGGATTTTCAACTTCAGGCATGAAATTTCAGGGTACTTCTACATCAGTGTAGATGCAGGCAGATGCCGGTGGATGCAATCGGGGCCTGGACAGGAGCGCGAATTTCCGTCCAGATTTCCTCAGCCGAATAGCTTCTATTTCGCAATGCCTGCGTTTCTTTTCGGGACGCCGACTAGAATTGAAGATGCGAACATGGCTGAATTTACTCATCTGCATCTGCACACGGACTACTCGCTGCTCGACGGTGCCTGCGACGTTGAAAAGCTGGTGAAGCACGTCAAAGGCATGGGCCAGAAGGCCGTCGCCATGACGGACCATGGCAATATCTATGGCGCTGTCCAGTTCTTCGATGCCGCCAAAAAATATGAGATCAACCCCATCCTGGGCTGCGAACTTTACATCTGCCAGAAGGAGGACCATCGCGCCGACCCACAGGGCGATGTCTACCACCACCTGCTGGTGATTGCGGAAAACGAAGAGGGCTACCGCAATCTAGTGCGCATCACCTCCGAGGCGTCGCTGCATGGCTTCTATCGCAAACCGCGCATCAGCAAAAAATATCTTGCTGAACATGCCAAGGGCCTGATTGGATTTTCCGGCTGTTTGGCTGGCGAACTCTGCGGCCACCTGATGAAAAGCAATTACGACGCCGCGCGCACGACCGCCAAGCAGTATGAAGATATTTTCGGTCGCGGCAATTTTTTTCTGGAGATTCAGGACCAGGGCCTGGAGCTTGAAAAAAAGATCCACGCCGATCTTTTTCGCCTGGAAAAAGATCTCGACATTCCCCTGATTGCCACCAATGACAGCCACTACATTGGCCATGACGATCATCACGCGCACGATCTGTTGCTCTGCGTGCAGACCGGCAGCACCATCCACGACGAAAAACGTTTTCGCTTCGACGGCGATCAGTTCTACGTAAAGTCCGCCGAGGAAATGCTGAGCGTTTTTTCGCATAATCCTGAAGTCGTCTCGCGCACCATGCAGTTTGCCGAGCGCTGCAATGCCAAGATCAGCAAAGTCACCAATTCGTTTCCGCAGTTCGATGTGCCGCCGGGATTCACCATCGACAGCTATTTTGCGAAGGTCTGCCGCGAAGGGTTTCGCCATCGCCTGGACACATCGATCCGATATTTGCGCGATACCGGACACCTGCGCCACACCACAGAAGAGTACGAACAACGGCTGGAACGGGAGATCGACTGCATCCAGCAGATGAAATTCTCCGGGTATTTTCTGATCGTCTGGGACTTCATCCGCTATGCGAAGGAGCAGGACATTCCTGTCGGACCTGGGCGCGGTTCGGCGACCGGCTCGCTGGTCTCCTACGCCATGAGCATCACGGACGTCGATCCCCTACAGGACGATCTTCTATTCGAGCGTTTTTTGAATCCCGAGCGCGTGTCGATGCCCGACATCGACATCGATTTTTGCATGAACCGGCGCGGGGAAGTGATCGATTACGTGACGCGCAAATATGGCCGCGAGCAGGTCGCGCAGATCATCACCTTCAACACCATGGCGGCCAAGGCCGCGATTAAAGACGTGGGCCGCGCGCTCGATATGCCGTATGGCGAGGTGGACAAGATCGCCAAGCTGATTCCCGCAACCATCGGCATGACCATCGACGCGGCGCTGAAAGAATCGGAGCCGCTCCAGCAGGTGTATGAGAACGACCCGCAGATTCGCGAACTGATCGACATCGCGCGCAGGCTGGAAGGACTGGCGCGCGGCGCGGGCGTGCATGCGGCTGGCGTTGTGATTGCTCCCGAACCGCTGACCAATCTGGTCCCGCTGAGCCGCAGCAAGAACGGCGAAATTGTCACCGCGTATGACATGAAGGCCATTGAAAAAATCGGCCTGCTGAAGATGGACTTTCTTGGCCTGACGGCGCTGACGGTCATTCATGAGGCGTTGCGGCTGATCCGCGTCAATCGTGGCGTCGAAGTGAATATGGACACCATTCCGCTCGACGATAAGCAGACCTATGAGCAGGTATTTCACCGCGCGCTGACCTCCGGCGTGTTTCAGTTTGAATCCGAGGGCATGCGCGATGTTCTGCGCCGCTACAAGCCGGACACCGTCGCCGACCTGACGGCGCTCAACGCGCTCTATCGTCCGGGGCCGATGCAGATGATTGACGATTTTGTCGAGCGCAAATGGGGCCGCAAACAGGTCACGTACGAACTACCCGAGTTGGAAGCGCTCCTGAAAGAAACGCTCGGCGTCATCGTGTATCAGGAGCAGGTGATGCAGATTGCCAACGTGCTCGGGGGATATTCGCTGGGCGAGGCCGACCTGCTGCGCCGCGCCATGGGAAAAAAGGACCCGGTGGAGATGGCCCGACAGCGGAACCGTTTCGTGCAGGGGGCGCTCGATAAAAAATTCCCGCAGAAGACCATCGAACATATTTTCGATCTGATGGAGCGCTTCGCCGGGTATGGATTCAACAAGTCGCACTCTGCTGCGTACGCACTGCTGGCGTATCACACGGCGTATCTCAAGACGCATTTCTCGAAAGAGTTCATGGCCGCGCTGCTGACCTCGGAAGTCAGCAAGCCAGACAACGTCGTCAAGTACATCAAGGAGTGCCGCGAGATGGGCATCGCCGTCGAGCCACCGGACGTGCGTTCGAGCGACGCCGATTTTACGCCGCGCGGAGAGGCGATCCGCTTCGGCCTTTCCGGCGTAAAAAATGTTGGGCGCAACGCCATCGATTCCATCCTGCAGGTCCGCGCCAAGGTGGAGCAGGAAGGCGCGACGTTTACCTCCTTCTGGGATTTTTGCGAACGCATCGACCTGCGTGTCATGAACAAGCGCGTGCTGGAATCGCTCATCAAGAGCGGCGCGCTCGACTGCTTCGGCCCGCGCGCGGCGTTGATGGCCGCCATCGACAAGGCCACGGAGCGCGCCCAGAAATCGCAGCGCGATCAGGCGGCGGGCCAGCATGGTTTGTTCGGCCTGTTCAACGACGCGCCTGCCAGCGCCCAGCGGCAAGAGGAACTGCCGAACGTGCCGGACTGGGATGAGCCGCAGCGCCTGCAGAACGAAAAAGATGTGCTCGGCTTTTATGTCTCCGGCCATCCGCTGGGGAAATATGCCGAGAAGTTGCACAACCTGAACGGCGTAGTGGACACGCAGACCGCGCTCGAAATGACGCCTGCCTTCAACACGGGCCGGCGCGACCAGCAGAATGAAAATGAGATTTCCATTGCTGGCATTCTCACCGGAATGCGTGTCGCCAAGTCGCGCAAGGGCGACCTCTACGCGCAGGGATCGCTCGAAGACCTGACCGGCAAGATCGACCTGATCTGTTTTCCCGAGGCGTATAAAAAGCTGACGGAAAAATTGAAGATCGACGTTCCCGTGCTGGTGCGTGGCGTGCTGCGCGGGGAAGAGGACGCCACTCCGAAGCTGGTCATCTCCAGCATCACGGCGCTCGAAGACGTGAAGGTCAGGCTGCCATCGAGCATGCGCATCCGCATCGCGCTCGACTGCTCCAGCGAGGCCGCGCTCACCCAGCTTCACGCCATAATTGTGGCCACGCCGGGGCCAGGAAAAATTCTGCTCGACTTCGAGCAGAAAGATGAGTATCTCGTCGTGCTGGAACCGGAGGGCCTCAGCGTTGCCGCTGACAAAGGCTTTGTCGAGCGCGTGGAGGAGTTAGTAGGTCGAGGCGCTGTCCGAGTGATTGAGTAAGGCTATGGGGGCAACTTCACGCCGCCACGCGCAGTGGTTGTACTTTCTTTCTCTTCTCTTTGGATGCCTTCCACAAATCGAACTGCGTCTGCATGTTCAGCCAAAGTTCGGGCGACGTGCCGAGAGCTTCGGACAGCTTAAGCGCCATGGGTGCGGAAATGCCTGCATTGCCATTCAGGAGGCGCGAGAGCGTGACACGGGAAACGCCCAAATGTTCCGCAAATTTTGTGACCGGCATTTCTCCGATGCTTTCTCGGAGAACCTCGCCAGGATGAGCACGGATATGCACGCGATAAGACCAGTTGTTATTGGAAGACATTGTGTGCCCTTTTCACCTCAGCGTCGGATAGGATTCTTGCTGTGTCTACATCTTGACTCGGATTTCTCAAAGTTTTTTTGGGCACCAGTATCGCCCATGATTTTCAAGCGTCAGGTTGTGCGGGAACGCCGCGCCCACTAGAATCGAAGTTTGACCATGATGGCGGAAAATCCAGCAGGCAAGCCGACAGAAGCGCCAGCCGAAATTACCAATCTGGCATGGCAGAAGACGGAGTTGGCGCGGCATCCGAAGCGTCCTTATCCGATGGACTTTATCCAGTCGCTCTTTACCGAGTTCAGCGAAATCCACGGCGATCGCGCCTTTGGCGACGATCCCGCGATGGCCTGCGGCATGGCGCGCTTTCACGACGAGCAGGTGCTGGTGGTCGCCAACTTGAAAGGCCGCAGCACGAAAGAAAAGGTCCATCGCAACTTCGGCATGCCGAACCCGGAGGGGTATCGTAAGGCGCTGCGGGCGATGAAGTTTGCCGAAAAGTTTGGCCGTCCGATTTTCACCTTCATCGACCTGACTGGCGCAAACCCCGGCCTGGGCGCGGAAGAACGCGGGCAGGCTGAAGCGATTGCCCGCAACCTGCGCGAGATGGCGCGGCTGCGCGTGCCAGTAATCGCGACTATTACCGGCGAAGGTGGCTCTGGCGGCGCGCTGGCGCTGGCCGTGGCCGACCGTGTGCTGATGCTGGAAAACGCGGTGTACTCGGTGATCTCGCCCGAGGCCTGCGCCTCCATCATGTGGCGCGACGCCAGCAAGCGCGAGCTTGCCGCAGAAGCGCTGCGCACGCATTCCGCCAGCATCCTGCAACTGGGCTGCGTCGATGCCGTTGTGCCGGAACCATCTGGAGGCGCGCAGAATGACGCCGAGCAGGCGGCTGTGCTGCTGGATGAAGCACTGCAGCATCATCTGTGCGAACTGAAAGCATTTTCTATCGATGACCTTGTGCGCAATCGGCTCTCCAAATTCCGCAAGATGGCCCAGTTTTACAGCGCCCCATCTGATAGCGAAGGATAAGCGCGCATGAGCTTGCTTCGGGGTCCCGGTCGTCGGCGTGCCTTCCTTCGGTTTGTCATTGCGGTCGCGTGGCTGATCGTCACCTGGTTTCTGTCGGACAAAGCGGCCCATGGTTTCAGCCGCGGCGAAGCGCTGCCGCTGATTCGCAACATCTTCACCGTTTTTCTGCTCATTGTTGGCTACGGCTACATGGAACTGGCCTGGGACGACACGCGTGAGCCAGTGCGCGCGATGGGTCTGGATCTCAGGCCGGGCTGGACGCGCGAATTTGCGCTTGGCGCTGCGCTGGGCTGGGGTATGGCAGCGGCGATCGTTCTGGTCATCGCGTTGGCCGGTCATTTCTATGTACAGCTATGGTCCTCCCCGCATGCGTGGGGGTTGCTCATTTTACAAACGCTGGTGCTGGCGGCGGCTGCACTGGCGGAAGAGATTGCCTTTCGCGGCTATCCATTCCAGAAGCTGGTCCAGGCCACCGGCCCATTCAGCGCAACGATTTTATCGGGAATTTTCTTTGGCCTCCTGCGCATGGAGACGCCCGGAGCAACCCCGGCAGCAATGTGGATTAGCGGCATCGCGGCGGTCCTGTTGTCGGTCGCATATCTGCGCACACGCGCGCTCTGGTTGTGCTGGGGGCTTCACTTCGCATGGCTGGCCAGCATCGGCATTCTCTTTGGGCAGCCGCTCGCGGGCAGCCGCCAGGCTTCGAGCGTCATCCAGACCTACGCCGACGGCCCGAACTGGCTGACCGGCAGCGAGTACGGCCCGGAGGCCAGTCTGGTCACGCTGATCGTGTTGTGGATTGGACTGATTGTGCTGGTGCGCATCACGCGCGATCTGGCCTGGAAATATAATCAGCCGGAACTGAGGCCCGCTGGCATTCCCATGGACGTCGGCCACGCGATGCATCCCGCTCCGCCGAAGACAGTGGCAGATGCAGCGCAGCCGACACTCGTTCAGATTGCGCCCTCGGCGCCGCCGCCCATGCGGGTTGAGCCTGCCGCCCCGAAACAGATGATCGAAAATCGTGACCCATTTTCATCGCAGCAATCCTGAAAACGATAAAACGTATTCTTGCGCTGAGATCGGGAAGTCGGCATACTCACCTTATGTTGCGCTACGCCCTTCTGATCGGCACATGGTTCCTGGGGGGTATGGTGGCTGCACAAAGCCAAGCACGTTCGAGCAAGCATTATGTCGGATCTACGCGCTGCGCCGCCTGTCATGCGGAACTTTATGCACAATGGAAAAAGACACGCATGGCGAACGTGGTGCAGGACCCGCGACAACATCCAGATGCGGTGCTCGGAGATTTTACTCAGTCGAATCCCGTGCGCACCTTCAATCTAAAAGATGTTGCTTTTGTCTACGGTAGCCGCTGGAAGCAGCGCTACTTTACCAAACGGGGCGATGACTATTACGTTTTGCCTGCGCAATGGGACATCCTGCACAAGCGCTGGCTTCCGTTCCATGTGGAAAAAGGCGCCGACTGGTGGGTTGCAGACTATCCTTCCAGTAATTTTGCACGACCTACCGGGCCGCTTTGCGATGGCTGCCATTCGGTCAACTACAATATCGAAAGTCACACCGTCACAGAATGGAACGTGGGCTGCGAACGATGCCACGGTCCGGGAAGCGAACACGTCCAGCATCCAACGAAGCAGAACATTGTGAATCCAGACACGCTGGATTTTGTTCGCGGCAACGATACATGCATCCAGTGCCATAGCCAGGGAAGACCCAAGGCGAACCCGATTGCCGGACAGTATTACGACTGGGCAGTCGGCTACATGCCTGGACAGCGGCTTGCCGATGTGTTGCAGATGGAAACAGTTCACTTGGGCGAAACCGACTTTTATTATTTTGCGGATGGAACGGCGCATAAAAACCGAATGCAGGGCAATGATTTTGTGAGCAGTGTGATGTATCGGCGTGGCGTGCGCTGCTCGGACTGCCATAACGTCCATAGCAGTAAATATCCCTCCAACCTGATCGTCACGGGCAATCCATTATGCCTGCGCTGTCACGGGCCCGACACAGAGCCAGGCCCGCACATGACGCTAACGGAGCACACCCATCACGCAGCCAATAGTCCTGGCAGCCAGTGCATTGCCTGCCACATGCCCAAAATTGAGCAAACGCTAGGCGACCAGAATGTGGCCAGCCACACCTTTCGTTTTATCTCTCCAGCCCTGACTAAGCAATATGGAATACCCAATCCCTGCACCAATTGTCACCGTGACAAATCCCAGAAGTGGGCACTCACTCAGTTGGCCACCTGGCAAACTGTTTCTCCGTGGCGCGCTCTGCGGGTCACGCACTGAAAGTTGCGGCGGATGGAAGCCAGCGTTTTTCCCTCGATTGGCTCGGACACAGAAACTCTCGGTTCCTTCGTGTAAACTTATGGTGTAGGCGATTCGCGACTGCTCTGGCTCGTTTCAGGGCCGATTCCACTTCTCGATTTGCAATTTGGCTTGCAGCCGGTCTCAGCGCTGGGAGAAGCCGTGCGAGTAGGGAAAACGGAATCCAGCTCGTGAATCGCCAAGCTGAAGGAGATTGGAAACGTCATGGCCAAGATTGCCAAAACCGGAGATCGCAAGAAAGAGATGGACACCACCAAGAGCACGGATTGCCCCAAGTGCTCGAAGCCCACGCGGATTGTGAAGCGTGTAAAGGACCGCGAGCGCGGCGCGCCGGGCGGTGTGTACATCTCCTGCTCCGCCTGCGATTTTCACGAGAAGCTGTAAGCCTCCGCACACAACATTTCTACAGAAACCATAACCCCATTCTTGGTGCATAAAGAATGGGGTTCGTCGTGCCGCGTCATTTTGTCCGCTTTATAGCGGTTCTCCTATTACATAGCAACGTACAAAAGGAGTTGTCATCCTGACCGACCTCAGGACGACATAGCTAACATTAGCTATCCACCAATAGGAGAACTGCCGCTAGTCTTCCAACTCCGGGTAATCGATATAACCCTTCTCTGCGCCACCATAGAACGTGCTGCGGTCGTATGGGTTCAGCGGCTTATCTTCCATCAGTCGGCGTGGCAGGTCCGGGTTGGCGATGAACAGCCTTCCAAACGCCACCGCATCCGCCGATCCGCTTTGTGCAACCTGAATGGCCGTCTCCCGCGTATATCCCGCCTGCGGTAAAGATCACGCTCGGATAAAAAGGCCGGAAAGTCCGCAGCCACGGCATTGCAGCCAGGGTTGTTGACAAAATTTTAGCAACACAAAATTTACAACTTGACAAATTCCTCCGGGGGGGGGGTAGCCTTTCTGCGGAATCGGGCAGTTGGCCAGTAATCGAGAGTAAGTGACCCTTGCTATATGCGCTGGGAAACTCCACAACGCCCTGAAAGGATGCCGCTCATGGTATTTGCACGAGGTTTTTATTCCGCAAGTATTTTGACGTTGCTCTTGGTCTTTACCTGCGTTTCTCCAGCACAAGGTTGCGGCTACGGCGTCTGGGGGGCCAGGTTCTATACATGCCCCTGTTCCGGAGTCATGGCGTATATTGGCGAGTGTGGGGCCGGGACTGGGCAATATGGATGCAGTCCGATTATTTGGGGAGAATGTGGTTCTCCCGATTGTTATGTCGGACAATACGAATCATGCACCGCCGGGTCAACAGTACCACGTACTCCAAAACCAGATTTTCGCGCGGTTGGACTTCCTTCGTTTGAGCAAATCGAGTCGGCTCGGGGGCAGCAGTGCGAAAACGACCGCAGAGAGTTTTCGCGATGGGTGAACGAAAAATTGGCGGCGCAATTTCAAGCTTCTCAAGGCGAGTAGGGGCATTTCAGAGGCGGGCCTGCATGTCTACCAAAGGCAAAGTCACCACTTTATTGCTGGTTTTCGCCTGTGCTGTTCCTGCAGGAAGCGCGATCCAGGAGGCAACGGGGTCGCGCTCCCCCCGCGACACACCCGCGGAAACGCTTCCACCGGCGCGGGTTTTGCAGGTCTTTTCCCGCATTCCTTTGTCGGTGCCGCCCTTTGGCTATTATGGCGTCCCGCAATGCGACGCCTCCGGCCGGATGTTCTTTGAGACGGCCACTCCACCACAAAGCACCACGGTCTACTTGTCCATATCGGCGGACGGCGAGAACCAAGTCGTCTATAATCCGCCAAAAGACGCTATCGATCCGCCCCACAATACTTCCTACTACGCTTCCTCCAACGGAGACGTCCATCTGCTGGTCATGCGTCCGGGCCACAGCCTGACATGGTTCCGCTTCGATAGCAGCGGAAAGCTCCAGAATACGCAGGATCTTTCCGTTCCAACGAACATCCACATTAACAGCTTCGCGGTCACAAACGGGGGATATCTGCTGTTGCTGGGGTATTACCCTCCGACGGGCAAGGGGGGCGACAAGGGCGGGCCCACATATCGTGCAATCTTCAACCCCAATGGAAAGCTGGTCACCACGCTGGCGGGAGAAACGATGAACTTGATCGACGGGATCTCACAAGATGCGGTCACGGCAAGCGGCGAAAATTTTTACTGGACGGCCGGCGACGCAATCTCTGTGATGGACACGAACGGAGACATTGTCCGGCGGTTCGAAATCGTAAAGCCGTCCGCAACGGACATGGTCGCATCTCTGCGCGTCTCCGACGATCTTGCCGAGGTCCAATTTTTCGATACGCCAGCCATGGGGCATCCCTTGCATTCCACCTATCTCGTAATGAACGCGTGGACCGGCGACCCATACGCGTCTTATCTGCCGCCGGAAGGTGGGCCGATGAACCTGACCTGCTTCGATAAGAAGCAAGGCTTCACCTTCCTCGAATGGAACAAAAGCCACTTGACCATCGTGCGGGCACTTCTTCCCTGAGCGGGCCTTTATCGTTGGGCCTAAAAGCCCGGCGGCCGCTGCGCCGCCACGCCGAATGCGCGTTCCAGGGCAAGACCGGCGCGCCCCACCGTCCCTTCGTCGAAGAGTTGGCCGATCAGGGTCACGCCATACGGTACGCGGCGCGGCGGATTGAATTTGGGCAGCGGCCTTTGTGGGTCGGGCGCCCAATCGCTGCGTGCCTCGGAGACTTCGACGAAGCCTGCGCGAAATGTCAGCGACGGCTGCCCGGTGAAATTCGTGATGGTCAACATTTCGTCGCGCAGTGAAGGGACCAGCAGCAGATCGACCTGAGAAAAGACCCGCGCCATTTCCATGGCGACTTTGCGGCGCAGCCGGTCGGTCTGCACATAGTCCACGGCGGAAAGAAAACGTGCCTGGCGAAAAATGTTCGGCCACGCATCCGGGACCTGCATCTTCAACTGGTCCAGCCCGCCGCTGAGCGTCAGGTCTTCAAATGCCGCCGCAGCCTCGGCGAACAGAATCAGGTTCAGGTCGTCATACGGCCAGTCGGGAATCGCCACTTTGACCGGCGTCATTCCAAGTTTTTCCGCAGTTGCCAGCGCGCCGCGATCCACATCGGTCGCTTCCTGCATCCATTGCGGAAAATAGCCGATCCGCAGCCCGGAGACGGTCGCGTTGGCGTCGTAGTGGAGCGTGCTAGGCAGGCTGTCCACATCTCCCGCGTTCGGGCCGGAAATAGTATTCAAAACCAGCATCGTGTCTTCGACGCCGCGCGCCATCGGTCCGAGTTTATCGAGCGACCAGCAAAGCGTCATCGCGCCGGTCCGCGCGACGCGGCCGTAAGTCGGTCGCAATCCGGCGACCCCGCAGCGCATGCTGGGGCTGACAATGCTGCCGCCCGTCTCACTGCCGATGGCGAAGCCGACCAGTCCCGCCGCAGTCGCCGCGCCTGGCCCGGCGCTCGATCCCGAAGAGCCTTCCTCCAGCAGCCAGGGATTCATGGTCTGGCCGCCAAACCAGACATCGTTCAGCGCCAGCGCTCCCATGCTCAGCTTGGCGACCAGCACCGCACCCGCGTCCTGCAAACGCTGCACCACGACCGCGTTGGCTGCGGGCACGCGATTTCTGTACGGTTCCGCGCCACAGGTCGTCGGAATGCCAGCCGTATCGAGCAGGTCCTTCGCGCCCCAGGGAATCCCATGCAGCGGCCCGCGATACTTTCCCGCCGCGATCTCGGCGTCCGCCTGTTTGGCCTGCGCCAGCGCCAGGTCGGGCGTCAGCGTAATCACGCACCGCAATTGCGGATTGAAGCGTTGCAGGCGGTCGAGATAAATCTGCGTCAGTCTCTGCGAAGTGAGCTTGCGAGTCTCGATCCAGCGCGAAAGCTGCGTCACCGGCGCAAAGGCGATCGCTTCGTCCGTGGATGGCAACGGCCCTGGGTCCCCATGACTGCGGACGAACAAATTCTTGCCTGTATCGATATTCACCCCCGGCAGAACCGGGTCCCAGCGCGAGGCAGGAGCCAGCGTTGGCCCCAGCGGGACCTTCTTCGGCCCGGTGCGGCGCTCGTACAGCGAAGCCATGGCCTCTCGCCAACTGCCCGCCGCCTCCTTGCACTCGGCCTCCGTCAGCGGGAAACGCACCAGCTTCTCCGCTTCGGCAAAGGTGGCAGGAGAGACCTCCGGCCCCACTGCTGGCGAGGTGGCGAATGCCGACGGCATTCCGGGAGGCGCGCTCGCAGGTTCCGAATTTTCTTTGTGACATCCGGTGGCCACGGCTAGGGCGCCGAGTGAGCTTTGCGTCAAAAACTGCCTGCGAGACTTTTTCATGATTTTTGTTGTCCCTCTGGTCGCATTCTAGTGTGGATCGATGGTTAGTACTACAGTTGCACTTAATGGATTCCACCTGATTTCCATCGCGACTCACTCGCGCGCTGCTCTCTAAAAATCAATGGTTTACTGCCCAGCTACCCCAAACTAGTCGCTATCTGCAACTGTAGTACTAGGTAAGTCAGATCTTAAAAGAGTCAGTTTGAACCTTTCGGCTACGCTCAGGCTGACGAATTAACTTGCAGGGGCGATCTCCGCCAGAATAGCTGCGGCAGCTTTGGCGGGATCGGCGGCCTGCGTAATCGGCCTGCCGACGACAAGGGCGCTGGCTCCAGCCCGGATCGCAGTCATCGGAGTGGCCACACGTTTTTGGTCGCCCACTTCCGCGCCTGCCGGTCGAATGCCCGGAGTCACCAGCATCGCGTCGGGGCCAAGCTGCTGCCGCAGCAGACCCACCTCGTCTGCCGAGCAGACCAGCCCGTCGATCCCGCAGTTCCGCGCCAGTTGTGCCAGCCGCAATACCTGTTCTGAAGAAGACGCCCCGACGCCGATGGCCTCCAGTTGCGCCGTGTCCATGCTGGTCAGCACCGTGACGGCCAGCAGGCGCGGAGGGCCCGCCACTCCGGCTGCGGCTTCCGCGGCTGCGGCCAGCATCGCCGGGCCTCCGGCTGCATGCACCGTCAACAGGGACGCTCCGAGCGAGGCCGCCGAGCGTACCGCTCCGGCGACCGTGTTGGGGATGTCGTGGAATTTGAGATCGAGAAAGACGGAGAAGCCCTGGTCGGTAAGCGCTTCGACGATGCCATTGCCCGCCGCCAGATAAAGTTCGAGGCCGACCTTGACCCAGCGGCAGATGCCGCGCAGTTGGCCCGCCAACTCCAACGCTTGCGAGGCAGTGGGTACATCCAGCGCGACGATAAGGCGGTCACGAGGATCGATGGGTTTTTTCTCTTGAGAAAGGGAAGTTTTCGGCGCTATCATCTCTTTGATTCTAGCGGTTCTCCAGTTGTTGTAGAGCAAAGGGAGTCATTCTGAGCGCAGCGAAGAATCCAGAGAATGATGGCAGCGCTTAGTAAGCGAATATCGTCTGGATTCTTCGCTGCGCTCAGAATGACTCACACCAAATGTGGATTGCTCGAATCCGACGGGAGGGCCGCTAGTCGCCGGGTTCGTTCTGCGCAGCTTCCGCCGCTTGGTGGGCTATGTGGATTCGTTCCAGGCGCGCGATTTCAACCACCTGTTGCGGGTCGATCACGTCCAGGCGCACTCGGGTCACGCCGCGCTGCCGCATTCCCAGCATGTGGGCGGCCTCCGAGGAGAGATCGACGACCCGGGTTTCCGGCACCGGGCCACGGTCGTTCACGCGCACCACGATCCATTTCCGGGTGTGCAGGTTCGTCACCTTGACCCAGGTCCCCAACGGCAGCGACCGGTGGGCGCAGGTCAGATCGTTCATGTTGAAGGTCTCGCCATTCGCCGTTTCCTTGCCCTGAAACTGCGGGCCATACCAGGAAGCAAGACCGACCTGATGCCATTGGTAGGGCTTCTTGGCCTGCGCCAGTGTGGCCGGTTGCAGTTGGGCCGCCGGTACATGGGTCTCCGAAACAACCGCCGCTGCCGGTCGATTGGCATGGACGCTGGTCAGGCTGAGAGTGATGCCTAAAAACAGGCCCGCTGCAATCGACACAACGCGACGGACCACCGAGGGGGCATGGACATTCAATATCGTATTTTCGCTAAGAATTCTCATAGTTGAAACATCTCTAAGTTTACCGGGGAGTACTTGCTAAGTCAAAGAAATAAAAAGACTTATTTGTAAGTTTTGCTTGCAATTCCGCCGATTCTGTGTTACCTCTAGAGATGCGTTGGCGAGGCTGGCCTCCAATCTTAAAAAAGCCCGGACGCAATCGGTCGACCCTTCGTGCCGCCACCCAGTCCACCTTCCGAGTCGCCTCTCCCGAGTCAATCTCCTTCCGATAAGAATTTCGATGCGCTCTCCGGTGCTGCGCCAGCGGTTGTGCTGTCGATTGCTGGCTACGATCCATCCGCAGGGGCCGGGGTGCTGGCCGACCTGAAGACCTTTGCCGCGCTGGGGGTGTACGGCATGGGCTGCATCACTGCGCTGACCATTCAGTCCACGCAGGGTGTCCGCCGGGTTCAGCCGGTAGACGTCAGCATCGTGGTTGAGACGCTCGATTGTCTGGCAGAGGATGCCTGTTTCCGTGCGATTAAAGTGGGAATGTTGGGCCAGGGCGAGGTTGTGGCGGCTGTAATTGGGTGGCTGAAACGCATTCCTGGAGTGCCAGTGGTGCTCGATCCTGTGCTTAAGTCCAGCTCTGGCAAAAGCTTACTGGATGCAGCAGGCTTTAACGTCCTGCGCAAACATGGGCTGGCCCGGGCTGATTGGATCACTCCAAATCTGGACGAACTGGCGGCGCTGACCGGCACTCCCAGGCCGCAAAACCGGGCCGAGACGGTGAAATCTGCACAAAAAATGTTGCAGATGGCAGTTCAGTGGGGAAATCCGACCCTGAAAATTGTTGTGACCGGCGGTCATGCCGACTCGCCCGACGATCTGCTGCTGACGTCCGAAGATTGCCGCTGGTATCCCGGTGGACGCATTGCGACGACTTCAACCCATGGCACAGGCTGTGCCTTCTCCTCCGCCCTGGCGGCCAGAATTGCTCTGGGTGACGATCCCGCCGCAGCCGTGCAGGCTGCCAAAGATTATGTGACCGGGGCACTTCGGCATGCCTATCCCGTAGGCAAGGGAAATGGCCCGATGGATCATTTCTGGAAAAAATAGATACGCCTATGAGGATCAGCGGTCGGCCACTGACAGTTCCATCCGGGTGTTCTTCGCGAAAGCGACTTCGTGTCCACGCATGATCCAGCGGCGCGTGACGGATTGGCCCACCGCATAGTAGGCAAAGACCGATATCGTGGTCCCACTGACAAAGAGTATGGAAAGGATGCGCGCCGGCAGTCCGAAGCCATTGCTGGTGTCGGCGGCGTCCACCTGGTTCTGGTTGGCGTCCACCGCGTTTGCCCCCGCCAGATACCCAAGCACGAGCGGATCCATATATTTCCCCTTGTCCGAATTCGCGTGAGCGCCCCCTTCGGAATCGAGCGTCACATTCTGGCCCTTCTTGCCTTCGACGGCCGTCATCTGTGCATGGACATTCTCCAATGTCCCTTCGGGCAGCTTGACTTGGCGGAAGGTGAAGCGCAGTGTCCCATTACGCCCCCAATAACGGGCAGGTTTCGCTTGCGTCACCAAGCCGGTGAGTTCGGTGCCGGTCGGCAGGATCACATTCTTGTGGTCTTTATCGAAGTAAGGTTGCGTCAGCACTGCATCGATCGGCTTTCCCACCTTATCGGTTTTTGAGTTCAAGGCAGTCAGTAGCCGAGCGTCCAGCGTGCCCGGCGGAATATGCCCATGGGGAGGCGTGACTGGCAGCAAATGGCTGGCCTTGGGATCGGTCAGCGTAATCGGCTGCATCAGGTCGGCATCGAACTGGGTTCCGGTCCAGATGTCCTGCGGATGATATGGAAGCTGCCCGTAGAGTATCTGCAATGTTTTCTCGGATTTGTGAGGGTAGTGGATGGCGTCGGACACTCCCTGCTTCATGCCGACCAACTTGGCGTGGATGGCAGACTTCATTTTGGCGAACCGCGATTTCTTTTTGGTGGGCGCACCCATCTTCACCAGGTCCGCCGTGCGCTCGGAAGCTACTGCGTCGATCGGGAGACGCGTGCCATCTGGCAATTGTAGGGAAGAGAATTGTATTACTGGCTGTTTCAACGGAGTGAAGTCGCCATTCAAGCGGGCCCATGCTCGCTTGCTGCCGTGGATGGGAGTAAGTTCGGAAATTCTGCCGTAGATAGGCGTATTCACCGGCAGCACAACATGGTCTCCCGAATAAACTGGATCGATCAGATGGGCCGCAATCGGTTTACCCAGATGCATGCGGAATCGGTGGTCCACCTGGACGCGCAAAGGCAATCCAACGGTGAGAATGGCCGCCGCAGGGACGCTCGTTTTCAGGGGGGTGGATGGGGTGTTGGGATGAACTGGAACCGGAGCGGCTTTTGGTCTGGGTACAAGGACAGTACGGCTTTGTCCGTTCAAAGAGCACCAGCTCAGCAGCAAATACGCCAGGCCGATGGCGATCGAATTTTGGCTTCGCATTCTGGAATGCCCGATAAGAAGTTCGCTCGTGCCTGCGCCACTTTCAGGGTAACACTGTCCGGTGGAAATCCTCGATACGGACGATTGCAGGATGTGTCCGCTCAACATGCAGAACAAATCAGAAATCGATCAGTCGAAGTCCTCTTCCATCCCATCGTCCGGGTTGCTGGCTTGTTCTGCCAGCGTCAGGCCATCTCCGCTCTCGTCATCCTCGGCCAACGGCTGGATGCCGACCAGGTCTTCTTCAATCAGCAGGAAGCGGCGGATGTAACGCAATGGATCCACTTCGGTGACGGCCATCTCTTTCAGGTGATACCGCCAGGCATCGGCTTTCACGGTGCGGCGAGTGTGCCCGCGCCGCTCCACCACCATGGTGGAGCCGTCCTTGGAGACGCGGGTGAAGCTGGAGTTCGGGACGACGAAGGTCATCTTGCTTCCTGCACGCCAGAAGGCCTGGGCGAACTCATGCGAGAACAGCAGCGCATAGTAGCGCCGTTCTTCCGAAAGCGCGTCGATGGACGCCTCAAAGCTCTGCCAGGGCAGCGCCATTCGGCTGATATACCATTTACGGAACTCGAACCCGTTGGATTTGGCCTGGCGGACCAGGGCACGGAGCAGTTCAGATCGCGTCATAATGTTTAAGCTTAGTGTATGCAATCGTAGAATGCTGCGGTGTAGCGCAAACGTTAGAAGCAGTTTTCCCGATTTTGCTCATCCAATTTACTATGGCCCCATCTCGGCAGTCTTCTTTCGGCAGTCCTCTTCGACAAATCTCGACATGTTGCGTTGCGGCGCTTGTGCCGGCCCTTCTGCTTGTTTTTCTGGCTAGTACTGCGTCCCCCGTATCTGCCGCTGTCGCCACCGCCCCCAACGGCACAGATACCAATGCGCTCAACCTGACCCCGGAGGCCCAGACCGCGTTTCAGCATTTCTACGATCTCGACTACCCAGAGGCCGAGGCGCGCTTTGAAAAAATCGCAGCCGAGCATCCCGACGATCCGATGGCCGTCGATTATGTGCTGAACAACACTGTCTTTCGCGAATTGTATCGGCTGGACCTGCTCGACACCACGCTCTATGTGCAGGATGGTTTTCTCTCCGGCAAGCATCCGGTGGTCGAAGATGTGCGCGTGCGAGCTAAAGTGGACGCACTGTATCAACGGGCCATCCAGCTCAGCAATCGGAAGCTACAGGCCAATCCCAACGATGTGGACGCGCTGTTTGCCCGCGGCTATGCGACGAGCCTGGAGACTGTCTACACAGGAATGGTTGAAAAGAAATATATTGCGGCACTGCAAATGGCGCTGGCGGCCCGCAAAGATGACGACACAGTGTTGAAGCTCGACCCCAAATATGTGGACTGCTATCTGGTTCTGGGCGTGCATGAATATGTTCTCGGCAGCCTTTCCTTGCCCTTCAAGGTACTGGCCGGGCTGGTTGGCATCCACGGATCGAAATCCAAGGGGCTGGCGGACCTCCAGCGGGTTGGTCAGTACGGCATCATCAACTCCGTTGCAGCGCGCACCGCCATGGCCATCTTTCTGCGGCGAGAGGCCCAGTATTCAAAAGCGATTCAGGTCATCGATGGCTTGCATCGGCAATACCCGCACAATTTTCTGTTTTCTCTGGAACAGGCGAATCTGTTGAAGGACTCCGGTCAGGGGATGGCGGCCATCGCCGCGTATCAAGCTCTCGCGACACAGGCGGTCCAGCCCGGCGGCTATTACCCTGACCCGCACCTGGAGATGGCCTACTACGGACTGGCAGAGGCCGCGCGTGGACAGCGTCTGATCTCTCAAGCGGCCATGGCGTACGAAAACGCAGCTAGCCAGCCGACGGCCTCTCCGCTGATGCAGCGGCGGGCGCATCTGGCGGCCGGCGAGATGTTCGATCTGATGCGGCAGCACGCGCAGGCCACACAGCAGTATGAGGCCGTGCTCGCACTCGGGCGTGGCTCCAGCCAGGGCGATCAGGCAAGAAAGCTGGAACAATCTCCTTATTCCGGTAAATAAACTCGCCGCGTCAAAAGCAAATTTGCCGTCCTGACCTCGGTTGCCGCGGCGATAAGCGGAGGGGCCTGCGGTTTCTTCGCACGGAACTATTGGCTTGTCATTTGCGTAATATGTTGCGTAGAAGGTATGCAAGCAGCCGCCTGTTCGTCCATGATGTGGAGATTGGCGGATGTAGCCAGGAGTGCGGCAAAATAATCACCGGGAGGTCATACATGTTCTGCCATCAGTGTGGAAAATCTTTACCGCCAGGAGCGAACTTCTGCTCCAACTGCGGTGCCCAAATAAACAACGGTGTTTTCACAGCCTCTCCCGCAAGCACTATGTTTCGCCCGCAGGCCATGCGTATGATGGCTGGGGTCTGCGCGGCAATCGCTCTGCGCTATGGTTGGGACCTGACGGCCACTCGCATTCTTGCTGTGGTGCTCGGCGTCCTAATCTTTCCGTTGCCGGAGATAGCCTATCTTGTTGGCTGGCTCGTGATTCCAGAAGAGGTCCCGCTGGCGCCGCAGGCCAATTACGGACCGCCGCCGCGCTGACGCGAATTCTTTCTGTATATTTCGTTTCTCCTTCCCGGCAGCTATAGTTGAGATTCACTGAGAAGGAGAGGCGCACTTGCAAATTGAACGCGACGGATCACGCTTGTTTTTCACCACGCTGGGTGCTGGCACAGACGTCGTATTGCTCCATCCCACGCCCACGCACCATGCCTTCTGGCTGCCTGTGGCCCATCTGCTGGCCGACCGATATCGGCTGACGCTCATCGATCTGCGCGGCCACGGTAAATCTCTCATCGATGCCGAACATGCCGCCGCTCCAATCGCAATGGAGACGCTGGCCGAAGATGTCCACGCTGTTCTGTATACGCTCGAAATCAAGCGCGCAGCGTTTGTTGGCTGCTCCATCGGTAGCTATTTACTATACGAATACTGGCGGCGTTTTTCGCAGGAGGTCGCCGCGCTGGTCTTCACCTGCGGCAAGCCGCAGCCGGACACGGCCGTCAATCGCGAGCGCAGGGAGGAATGGATGCATTCCGCGCAGCGGCCCGGCGGACTGGGAAATTTTTTTGACTTGATGGCCGACACGCTGGTCGGGCCGACCGCGCGTCAGCGCCAACCGGCTGTCCGCACCGCCGCACGAACCATGATGGATGCGATGCCGCTCTCTGCCATGCTCGCTGTCCAGCAGGGGCTGGCGTTGCGTCCAGACTCCGTGCCGACATTGAAGACCATCCGCGTGCCCGTGTGCGCAATCGCTGGAGGAGAAGATCAAAGCAGTACGCCGCCGGAGATGCGCGTGATCACCGAGCAGGTCCCAGGTGCGGAGTTTCATCTGCTGGAAGACGCTGGCCATTATGCTCCGCTGGAGCAGCCCGAAACTGTCGCCGCCATCGTGCGAGAATTTCTTGACCGCTGCTATTCACCAACATCCACCGGCACGTCCGCAGGTTCAGGCCATTGAAATCCATCCCAGCGAATTCCACACCGGCAGTTCCAGAGCGGCCCTTCCAGTACAGCGAAAAGTCCGACCCGCGCAAGGCGGACGAGCTGTTGTGCGACAGCGTGCCGCTGGGCCGGCTGGCGCGCGAGTATGGCACGCCCCTCTATGTTTATTCCGCCAGCAACATTCGTTATCGCGTGCGGCTTTTCGCCGAGGCCTTCGCCGGAGTGCGTCACGCACTTTGCTATTCCGTAAAGGCCAACTCCAACCTGTCGATTTTGCGTCTGCTGCAAGAACTGGGCGCTGGCTTCGACATCGTCTCCGGCGGGGAACTGGAGCGCGTCCGCGTCGCTGCGAAGTCCTCGTTGCATCGCGTGGTTTTTTCCGGCGTCGGCAAGACTTCCGCTGAGATCGACGCTGCGCTGGCTGCAAAAATTCTGGTGTTCAATGTCGAAAGTGCCGCCGAACTGGAGTTGATCGAGCAGCGCGCGCGCCATCTTCGTCAGCGCGCGTCAGTCGCGATGCGCGTCAACCCGGACGTCTTCGCGGAGACCCATCCGTACATCTCGACCGGGATGAGCGAACACAAATTCGGTGTGGAGATGCGCGCGGCCCATGCGCTGTACCGGCGCGCGGCGCGCAGCCGATATTTGAATCCCACCGGCGTCAGCGTACATATCGGCTCACAGATTCGCAGCGCGGAACCTTTCGGTCAGGCGTTGCAGCGGGTCGCGGAACTGGTGTGGGAACTGAAGTCCGAAGGTATCGCCATTCAGCACATCGATGCTGGCGGCGGCCTGGGAATTTCGTACCAACTGGACGCACCGGGCAAAGCAGACACATTCGATCCGCAGCTTGCGGTGCAGGCGTATGCGAATCAGATACGCACGGCGCTCGCCGGCTTTGAAGGAGAATTGCTGCTAGAGCCGGGACGCTTCATCATCGCGCAGGCAGGTGCGCTGCTCACGCGCGTATTGCATCAGAAGCGCAATGGCAATAAGACATTCGTCGTGACCGATGCGGGAATGAATGACCTGATTCGCCCTGCACTTTATCAGGCGTATCACGCGATCCTGCCGGTGCGTCAGTCCACGAAGCGGCGTGGCGGTGGCCAGAAATCAACCGTGGTGGATGTCGTCGGGCCGGTCTGCGAGACAGGAGATTTTTTTGCCCGTGACAGGGAATTGTCCGAACTGGCCGCGGGCGATCTCATCGCACTGCTCGACGCTGGGGCCTACGGCATGTCGCTCAGCTCGAACTACAATTCCCGTCCGCGCGCGGCGGAGGTGTTAGTTGACGGAAAGAAACACCGCTTGATTCGCCGCCGGGAAACTGTGCGGGACCTGCTAGCGACGGAGCGCACATTGCTGGGGAAGTTAGAGAATCAGTTCTGAGAGGTGGTCGAAGGCATTTCAGAGGCGGCCATTGTGCTGACGGTATCGGCAGGCGCAGAAGATGTCGGAGTCTTTGAAAACCCCACCGGCGCGGAAGAATACTCGCCGTCGTCCTGCTTCGGCCCCAGTCCCAATTTAATGATGGCGCGCGAGTCCGGGGTGATCTTCGACTGCCAGCCATTGTCCGCCTGATATTTCACCATGGCGGCCTGGGTCTGCGTGTCCCACTGGCCGGTGGGGCTGCCGTTCAGGTAGTGCGCCTGGATCAAAGCCTGCTGGATTTCCGTGGCGCGTTGGGTATCCATGGCCCGCTGGCCCGGCAGCCAATGATGATGGCGCGACCGGCCGTAGTGGCCATGGCCGCCATGGCCGTGATGCAACGAAGCGTGCCCGTGCGAGACGTGCGCGTGCGAAACGTGCCGGTGCGGGACGTGATGCGCGGATGCGGTCCGCCGGGTAGCGGACTTGTGCCGAAGGACGATAAAGTGCCGCGTGTGCTTACTTGTGGAAGCGGGCGCAGCGGACGCCTGGGCCGACCCGCAAATTAGAAGCAGGCAAAACGCCAGCATTCCGGCGGTGAGGCGGCAGGGGGCTTTGGCTGGAAACCGCATAGCTCTAAAAATAGACACAATTTCCACAGTTCGCAACTAAAAGAAATCGCATCTGGGCGAATAAAAAGCGGCAATGCCCAGGCACTGGAAACGGGCTGAGCGTCTCCGATCTCTTCGATCTTCGACGCACGGCCCGTTTCCAGAGAGTTGCTTGTTATTGGTCGAGCGATTGCCAGTTGACAACACGCTACGGCAGCGTTCCGCCGACGTAGCTGTTCCCTCGGTCGGGATTTTGCGGGTCCATCACCAGGAACACGACATCGTCGCCGGATTTCAGCTTGGACGCCATTTCCTGAAACTGTTCCGCGTTGGTGATCGGCTGGCGGTTCATCTGCAGGATGAGCGCACCCGGACCCAGTTGCAGGCCATCCGCAAAGGAGCCTGGACGAATGCTCCGCACGATGACGCCACCCTGAATGCCAAGTTTCGTGGCAAGTTCCTGCGGCACGTTGCTGACTCCCATGCCCAGCTTGCCCTGACCGCTCTGTTGCGGGCCGTTGGCGCTTCCGCCACGTCCGCCGCTGTTCAACGCAGCCATCATGGTGTCGCGATCCCCAATGGTTACTGTGGCCGTTGCGTGCTGGCCGTTGCGGATATAGCCGAGTGTCGCCTTTGTGCCCGGCTTGCGAGACGCAATGTCATTGATCAGATCGTTGCCGTCTTTGATCTGGCGGCCATCAATGCTGACGATGATGTCTCCCGGCTTGATGCCCGCGTTGGCGGCAGAGAAGCCCGGCTGCACGGAGCTGACGATGACGCCATTCTTAAAGCCGTAGACGCGGCTCACGGCGCTCGACATGGCTGCCTGGAAGGTGATGCCGATGGAGCCTCGAATGACCTTATGTTCTGGTCCGATTAGCTGGTTATAGACGTTGATGACGGTGTTGGACGGCATGGCGAAGCCGATGCCTTCATTACCGGCCGATTGCGTATAGATGGCGGTATTCATGCCGATTACCTGGCCATTCATGTTGACCAGCGGGCCGCCCGAGTTGCCCGGATTGATGGCGGCGTCTGTCTGGATGAAATGCTGAAATTCGCCAGCGCCGATCGGCCCAGCCTGCGGAATCGACCGGTTCTCCGACGAGATAATGCCTGCCGTCACTGTCTGGTTCAAACCGAATGGGCTGCCAATGGCCAGTACCCAGTCGCCGATCTGCGATCCATCGGAGTTGCCGAGCTTGACGGTGGGCAGCGGATGATCGACGTTGATCTTCAACACCGCGATGTCGGTTTCTTTGTCGAGACCGACCAGCGTGGCCGGATGTCCCTGGTCGCCGACCCCGTCCGTGGACAGCTTGACGTAAATCTTGTCCGCTTTATCGATCACATGATTGTTGGTGATAATGTAGCCGCGCGGATCGACGATAAATCCGGAGCCGAGCGCCTCACGCTCGCCTCCATCCGGCGCTTCGCCCTGCGGACCTTGTGGACCGCCGAAGCCGAAAAAGTGGTTGAAGAAGTCCTGCATCCCGTTTTGTCCCTGATCTGGACCCTGCTGCCCTTGATCGCCGGGGCCTTCTTGATCGGGGCCATTGCCATCGGGCGCGTTCGGGTTTCCCTGGGGGTTTCCAGGAAAGCGCTGCTGCGCGTGGGAGGCTTTCGGAATGGAGATGGTGTTGATGTTGACCACCGCCGGGCCATCTTCTTTTACAATCTGCGTAAATGTCGTCGACAAATTGACGGGACTGGGAACCTGTAGCGGTTTGGCGTCGGAGCTATCGACCTTCGATTCTTTTCCATCGACCCCGTGGGCCATGACCGACCCGAGAAGAATGCCTACAGACAGCGTCGCCAAAATTGCGAAAGTAAAGCTCAGGCTGCGCATGCGGAATTTATCGATCCAGACTTTCATTGTATTTATCGAACCTCGTTAGGGATGCGGCGTACGAATCGTGGTGAAGATCACACCTCCACAGTATATCGTCTCCGTAAAAGGAGCCGGTATACTGCGTCCCGGCCCATTCTTATCTCATTAGACGCTGAATCAGGGAAAAGTGTCTCGGAAGGCGAAGAGTTTTAAGACTTGTGAAGTTTCTGCCAGCGTGGCAGCAATTCGGTCATCAGGATGCCCGCCAGAACCAGACAAGCGCCTAGCGTGCGGCGAAGCTCCAGCTTTTCATGCAGCACGAGGAACGCCGTCAGCCACGCGAAGACCGGCTCCAGCGTTAGAATCACGGCGATATTGGTGGCGGGAATCACTTGCTGCGCCCATGTCTGAACGCTGAAAGCCACCGCCGTTGCCAGAATCCCCGTGACCAGCAGCGCCAGAATCACCAGCGAATTCCAATGCGGGACCGCAAAGGCCGCGGGCGGCTCCAAAACGCACGCGCCGAGCGTCAAAAAGACCATGGCGAAGCCAATCTGCAGCAGCGCGATCTGCTCGAAGCGGACGCGAACGATTCCACGCGTTGGCGTACCCGTCTCTTGCCCTGGCATAGCTGTTCCATGCGCCAGCGTAATGACATGCAGGGCGAATCCCAGCGCACAGCCGAAGGTCAGCAGATCGCCGCGATTCAGATGACTGAGCAGGTGCGCCCACGGCGTGTGCGCAGGCGTGGTCAGCAGCGCCACGCCCAGAAAAGCCAGCATCGCGCCCATCCAGGCGCTCCAGCCCGGCGTGTTGGTGCCGGGTGGACGCAGAACGGGAAGGCTTGCCAGAAACGGGACCAGTACCACCACCAGCGCGGTGATAAACGCGGAGTTGGTCGGCGTGGTGTAGAGCAGTCCCTGCGTCTGGAAAAAATACCCGGTGGCGATGCAGGCGCCTGCGATTGCGCCGATCCGCCACGCCCGCCGCGTCAGTTGTCGCCACTGACTGCGATAGAGCGCGGCGAGGCAGGCAAAGGCCAGCATCATGCGCAGCGCGTTGAACCACTGCGGCGCAATGTGGGCGAGCGCGTCTTTCACCAGCACAAACGTCGCGCCCCACAGCATCACCACCGCGAACATCAGCAGGTGCGCCAGCGCATTGCGCGAAATTTTCGGCGTAGAAGTCATTGTCATGGTGCTTCATCGTGGCTCGCTCGAAAAATTGATGGGAACGAGACTGTGTATGTTGATGGGTTGGAAAGCCAAGTAAGAATTTCATTTTACAGAGAGAGAAAATCCTGAATACTCGTAGTCAATCTTAAAGATCGAGGAAAAGAAATTATGCGAGTTTGTATTTTGCTGTACTCAACTTTTATTTTCTTTTCGACCAGCACCACAGCCTTTGCCCAAACGCCCGCGCCATTTACACTGCACGATCTTGGCCACGGAGCATGGGCGGCCATCGACAATCCAGCGGCAAAGGCCGCGCAGTCCGGCTCGAATGCCGGTTTTGTGATTGGCTCCGAAGGCGTGGTGGTGGTCGATACGTTTGAAAATATCGCCGCCGCACAGGACCTGCTCGATGACATTCGCCAAAAAACAAACCTGCCGGTTCGCTTCGTCGTCAACACGCATTACCATCTCGATCACGTTGCCGGAAACAATATCTTCGCTGCCGCTGGCGCCACGGCCCTGGCGCAGCAGAATGTCCGGGCGTGGGAGCGCAGCGAGAACCTGAAATTCTTCGGTTCAAAAATCACCGCGAAACAAACCGAAGCAGTCCAGTCCCTTGGCCTTCCCTCGATCACCTATGTCCATGGAGTCGCTCTTTATGTCGGTGCACAGCGGCTCATCGTGCGCTCGCTACCAGGGCACACCGGCGGGGATTCGGTCCTCTACGATCCCGCCGCCAATGTCGTTTTCTGTGGCGATCTGTTCTGGAACCATACGCTGCCGAATTTGATCGACGCTTCCACCGGACCCTGGATCGCCACTCTCGATACGCTTCTCAGCGACTATCCAACAGCCACATTTGTTCCGGGCCATGGGGATGAAGTCGGCCACGCAATCGATGTTCGGGAGTTTCGCGGATATTTAGCGTATCTGCGGACTGCCATCCAGAAAGCGCAAGGCGAAGGCAAATCGGGAGATGCGCTGGTCGATTCGGTTTTGCCACAGTTGGAGAAAAAGTACGGCTCGTGGAATTTTTTCAGCTTCGCGAAAAGCGACATCGCTTATACAGACGCAGAGTTGCGGGGGAAGAAACGAATTCCCACGCCAGTTGTTCCGTAGCTATCTACGGCGCATGGCAGGACACAGGCTGCCCCGCCACAACGGTCTTCAACACGCGCGTACCTAAAATAGCGTGCGGCGGAATCTTCATCAGATCCCGGTCGAGCACATCGAAGTCCGCCACATAACCTGGCGCGAGCTTGCCCTTCCATGCATCGCTGAACTCCGCATACGCGGAACCTTGCGTGTAGGCATAGAGCGCCTGGCCGAGCGTCAGCCGCTGCGATACGTCATACGTCTGCGTACCCGCTTCATTCGCGCGCGTGATGGCGGCATAGATTCCGCGAAACGGCGTAATCGGCTCAACCGGATAGTCCGTGCCGAAGGCCAGCGGAATGCTGTGGTCGAGAAAACTCTTCCACGCATAGGAGGTTGGAACGCGCTGCGGCCCCAGACGCGATTCCGCCCAGCGCATGTCGGTCAGGAGTTGACTCGGCTGCATGGAGGCAATGACATGCAGATCGTGAAAGCGCTGAAAATCTCCCGATGAAACCACCTGTGCGTGTTCGATGCGAAAGCGAAGATTTTTCGCGTTCGGAACCGCCTGCTCGGCGGCGGCGAAGGCATTCAAGGCCATCTGGTTGGCGCGGTCGCCGATGGCATGAAAGCCAATCTGGAAGCCCGCGCGTGCGCGCTCGATGGTCATTTGGTTGAGGTTTGCTTGCTGATAGCGCGCGAGGCCGGAATTCTTTGGATCGTCCGCATACGGGGCCAGCATGGCGGCGGTGCGGGAGCCGAGCGAGCCATCCATAAAGCCTTTGAGCATGCCCACGCGCAGCCTGCGGTCACTGGCCGAGTGCGAATCCCGTTCCTGCTTCAGCGTGGCCACGCTGTCGTTGAAGGTGGGCCACTCGTAAACGCGAATGGGCAGCTTCGCGGCGTTCTCCATCGCCGTCAGCACCAGAAAATTGTCCCAGCCTGGAGAATAATCCTGCACGGAAGTCAGACCATGGCAGACTGCGTCGTTCAGCGCAACTGTGAACGCGCCCTCCCGCTCCAGCGTCGTTGGCGGAGGAATGCGGCCCTCCACTTGGAGCATGGCGGTGTCGCGAAGGATTCCCGTCAGCGCACCGCCAGCATCGTGGTCGAACTTACCGCCCTGCGGATTGGGCGTACTGCGAGTCACGCCGACCGCGCGCAGTGCTGCCGAGTTGGCAACGGCGATGTGTCCGTCCACGCGGCCGAAAATTGCTGGATGGCCGCCAGTCACGCGGTCGAGATCGTTTCTTGTGGGCAGCGCCTGCTGCTGCCACAGCGTCTGGTCCCAGCCGCTGCCCGTCACCCATTTTCCCGGCGGCGCAGCTTGCGCGGCGCGATGGATGCGCGTCAGCATGGCGTCGAGCGAAGCAGCGCCAATCAGATCGACGGACAATTTTTCCTGACCGGCTGACTCCAGATGCACATGCGCGTCATTCAGACCGGGGAGCACAAACGCTCCGTGCAGATCGACGAGATGCGTCTGTTTTCCTTTCCAGGCACGCAGCATCTCGCTGTCTGTGCCGGTGGCGACGATTACGCCATTGCGCACGGCCAGCGCTGCGACGCGCTCCGGGTGCGGCGTGGTCAAGCCGGTTCCGGTCAGAATGCTGCCATGGTAATAAATAATTTCGGCAGGCTGGGAGCGGTGCGATGTTTGCGCGGCGCAGGTGGCCGCGATAAGTCCGCCAAAAAGATAGAGAAACGCAAGTTTGCGGAGCAAAAAAATTCTCCTCCAAAGAAAAATAACAGGAAGCGAGTACGGAGAGTGGTTTATTCATTGCAAAAAACGGTGTCATCCCGACCACAGGTCGCCGCAGCGACCGCAGTGGAGGGAACTGCATTTTATAGTGGTTCTCCTAATTGGTATATAGCGACGCGCAAAAGAAATTGTCATCCTGAACGAAGGTCGCTTCGCCGTGACGAACGACCGAAGTGAAGGACCTCGCGGTTTGTTCGGAACCGCGAGGTCCTTCGCTTCACTCCGTTGTGCTTAGGATGACACCATTCACCTTGCATGCGGGATGCCATCAAAGCAAAACCGACTGCTTACAGCTCGGCCTGCGCCACGGCGAGCAATAGCAGCAGAATGCGGCGCAGGGCAAGGTCGCGCCCATTGGCGTCGAACCATTCTTCGCGCGTGTGGATGCCGCCGCCGCTGCCACCGCCGCCGATGCTGACCGCCTCAATTCCGAGCGACAGGGGGATGTTGGCGTCGGTGGACGCAACGCGCAACTGGCTTTGAATGCTGAGATGGCGGTCGACGGCGCGCAGGGCGGACAGTATGCCGGCGTCCTCTGGCAGTCGGGCTGCGGGACGCTCGCCGATGGTCTCGATCTGAAAGCGAAGCGGGCCGTCGGACATGCCTCTGGCACTGGCCGCCGCAGCTTGGTTGGCCTGGGTCACAGCATCTTCCACGGCGCGGCGAATCTCCTCTTCCAGTTGCAGCAAAAGCGTCGCGTCCGTCGAGCGCGTATCGATGCGCGCCTGCGCGGACTGCGGGACAGCGTTGATGGAAGTTCCGCCTTCAATATGGCCCACATTCCACGTCGTTCGCGGGGAAGGCGGCAACGCAATTCTGGCCACCGCAGTCAACGCATGGGCCAACGTCAGGATGGGATTTGGTGTTCCAGCATCGGACCAGGAGTGGCCGCCCGGGCCGGTGATGGTGACGCGAAAACGCTTGCTGCCCAGGCCCTGCGTGACGATGCTTTCCGTGCCAGCGCCGTCCAGAACCACTGCGGAGCGAATCCGCGAAGCAAACGGGGATTCTGTAAACAGGAAACGCATGCCCGCCAGGTTGCCCTCGCCTTCCTCGCAAACATTTCCCGCGAAGAGAATGTCGGTTGCCGGGCGCAGTTCAGCAGCCTGCATGGCCGCGGCCAAGGCCAGCAGCGCGGTGATGCCGGCGCAGTTGTCGCTTGCACCGGGACAGAGCAGGCGGCTGTCGTCCTGCACCGGCTCCCCGATGGCTTCGGCGGGAAATACCGTATCCAGATGCGCGGAGAAGAGCGTGCAAGGCCGATACGCAGAGGGTTCATGACGGGTGAGATCGGCTGTTGTGTCTTCCTCGGAGATGCCGCGCAACCAGCCCAGGACATTCCCGCATGCATCCACCTGCACATCTTCCAGGCCCAGCGCGATGAATTGTTCTGCGACCCAGCGTGCGCGGGAGGCTTCACCGAACGTGGGCGCCGGAATCGCAGCTACGCGGCGATGCAAGTCGCGCAGCTTCGGCTCCTGCAGATGGAACCATTGGAAGGCACGATGCACCTGCGGCAGCGCAGCCAGTTGGCTGATGGTCTGAAAGGCCGAGGTGGCAAAGGTTTCTGACATGGCGGGACACGTAGGTCCTAAGAATACAATCTCGTATGCGCTAGCATCGCATGAAACCCGAGGCCAATGCCGCTGGAAATAGAATTTCAGCAAAACTTTTGGTGAATTCTATTGAAAACGTTCGGATTGTTTTTTCGTCGCATCCGCTGCATACAGCACTTGAACCAGACACAGGCCACTGGCGGGGGCCGTCGGACCAGCCAGCGCGCGGTCCCGCCCACGCAGAATCTCCAATACCGAAGAGGGTGCGAGTCTGCCGCTGCCGACTTCAAGAAACGTCCCTACCAGGTTCCGCACCATGTGATGCAAAAACCCGTTGCCGCGCACGGTGTACAGCAGCAGATTCGGTCTATTTTCTCCGTCCTGCTCGTGGAACGCACTGGGGAATATCCCATCCAATCTGTTCGCTGCAAGTAGCGTCTCTGAAGTAGAAAACGGGACGCGCGTCCATTCGGATTGCTCGATCGTGCGAATGCAGTTTTCTTCATCGTTGCCGGATGCGATTTCTTTTGAAGCGAAGGGCGTGTCGTCCTCCAGCCGCAGCCGTGCGGTTCGATCCGGATCAGAGGCGGCAAAGGAGCTGAAATCATGCTCGCCCAGGACCAATTGCGCGGCCTGCTGCATTGCAGCCAGATCGAGCGGCCAGCGCCACGGAGTAACGTAGCGCGCCAGAAACGGGGAACATACCGCCCCTTGAAAAATTCGATACTGATAAATTTTGCCCACCGCGCTGTGCCGCGCGTGAAACTCAGCCACCACTTGCTCCGCCGCCACAATGCGAATCGCAGCGGGCAGCACACGGTTCAGGGCGCGTTGCAAATTTTCCGCTGGAATGGGGGCCTGAAGCGCAAAGCTGGCGACTTGTCCGAACGCATGCACGCCCGCATCCGTGCGACCGGAACCCTGCGGTAGCACCCGCTCGCCGGTGACGGCTGCAATGGCGTCGGCCAGTGCGCCCTGGATGGTCGCGTGACCGGGCTGCACCTGCCAGCCGTGGAACTCCGTGCCATCGTAGGCCACAGTCAGCTTCCATTGTTTTTTGTCAGATGTTGTATCAGGCAAAGATGGCATGGCGTTCGGGATTCGAGGAGCAGGGAGTCCATTCCACTGCGATATACTCGTCCTCGTTAGAGAGTACACGCGTGAGATCCGCGCCGTGGGTGCGTTGGGGTCGGAAGAAGAGAAAAACCTGATCGAAAAATCCGGTCACAGGGCCCAGGGAACAATCCTGACGTCGGACACGTATCCAAATTCATAGAACGGCCTCATCGATTGGCCTGAAGAGAACGGCCAAGAACGACATTATGTGTGGCGAAAACTGAAGAATGCGGGGACTTCTTGCGTGGCAGGGCCGGGCGTACTGGCTAAATTTGGAACTTCGCGGCCTGCTGGAGCGTCTTATGGAAAGTGTCCCGCCCGGGCCAGTGCCCGTATGTGGTTTCTATGAAACCTCGTGGGAAGAAACTGCCTGCCCGCAAAGTGCCTGTGACATGCGGTCATGAGTGGAAACATAAACGGAAAATGCAAGTTGCAATCGCAGGAAATTTTTGTGAGGGAAAGAAGGGGTAAGGTCAACGTGAAAACGCAGAATCTGCAAAGTGGACTGGCTGTCGGGCTATTGCTGTTGAATGTCCTGATGCCCGTTGCGGGAGCACAGTCGCAGGCGGCTGGGAATGCCGCACAGGTGCCGAATGCGCCCGCTCCGGTGGCGGCGACAGCGACGTTGCCCACTCCACAGCCGTCCATTCCAACGGAGCCTTACTATCTCCGTCCGACGAAGCGCAATTATGCGAAAGGCAAATCGCAGGTGCCTGACCCTTTCTCCGTCTATACTTCCATTTCTGTTCCGCCCCCACGTTTGACCAACTCGCCGCGTCTCGACAATCTATACAGCAACGGGAAAATTTACCTCAGTTTGAACGACGCCATCCTGCTGGCGCTGGAAAATAACTTTGATATCGCCATCGCGCGTTACAACCTGGACATTGCCGACACCGATCTTCTGCGCGCTCGCTCCGGTCTTTCCTATCTGGGGGTGAGTAATGGCCTGCTGACGAACACATTGGGTGGCAGCACCTCTCCTGTGTTCAGCTCCTCGCCTGCCACCACGACGGGCAGCGCCACCAGCGCCAGCAGTACAACCACGTCTACATCCGCAACGGTCCAGACGGCTGGCGCTGTGGGTGGTGGGCCTGGAGGCACATCCGTCGGCGCAGGCGGCGGAGCGTCCGGTCCTGCGGGCATCAATGAAAGCACCCTGGCGGCCGGACCGCTCATCACGCCCCCAGAGCCGCTGGATCCGCAGATTACGGGCAACGTGCAGCTATCGCGTCAATACGCTCCCCAGGGCACAAACTTCCAAACCAATTCCTTTACCTTGAATCAAAATCAGGATCTGTACAACTTTGGCTACACCCAGGGATTTTTGCCCGGCGAAACATTGGCGGTGACGTTCGACAACAGCCGCACCACCAGCAACAACATCTTCAATTTCTACAGCCCAACGATCAATACCTCGTTCAACGCGCAGATCACGCAGCATCTCTTGCAGGGTTTTGGATGGGCGACGAACGGCCGTTACATTTACATTTCGCGAAACAACCGACGCATCACAGACTCATCCTTCCGTGCGCAGTTGCTGTACACGATCGACCAGATCGAAAACATTTATTGGGGACTGGTCGGCGCGTATGAGGACGAGCAGGCGAAAGAGGGCGCTCTCCAGCAGTCCACACAACTGGCTTCGGATGACCAGAAACAGTTGGAGATCGGCACGCTGGCCCCGCTGGACGTGGTGAATGCGAATGCCCAGGTAGCGAGCGATAAGCAGGCATTGATCGCCGCACAAACGAAGCTGGAATATCAACAACTCATCATCAAGCAGGCCATCGCCCGCAACCTCGACGATCCTATCTTTGCCGCCGCTCCCGTGATTCCCACGGACCGCGTCTCGTTGATGCAGACACCAGAAGAAGGCAAGCCGGTGGAGGACCTGGTGCAGGAAGCCTACGCGAACAGCCCCACCATCGAGCAGGCGCGTCTCGGTCTGAAGAACCAGGAACTCACTCTGAAGTCCGTAAAAAATGCTTTGCTTCCGTTACTGGATGTCTATGGCTTTTACGGCGCGTCGGGCCTGGCCGGTGGACAGAGTCCTTACATCCACTGCGGCAGCGGCAGTTTTTTCAATCCCTGCGCGGGAACGCCGGGCGCCCACATCAGTTATGGCAGCGCCTTCCAGAACCTGTTCAATAGCAGCGGTACGAACAAGGGCCTCGGCGTCAATGTCACAATTCCCATCCGCAATCGCCAGGCGCAGGCGCAGCAGGCCCGCGCCGTGCTGGAATACCGCCAGTCGCAAATGCGTCTGCAGCAGATTTATGTGCAGGTACGCATGCAGGTCACCAACCAGATATTTGCTTTGCAGAATGATCGTGCGCAGGTACAGTCGGCGCAGGCCAGTGAGCAGTATGCTGTGCAAAGCCTCGACGCCGAGCAGAAAAAATATCGGCTTGGGGCCTCCACAACGGCCAATGTTTTACTCCAGACAAGAAGTCTGGAGACAGCGCAGGACAATCTGATCTCCGCTCAAACCACCTATGCCGTGGACCGCGCCGCGCTTTCTGAACTGGTCGCAGACACGCTGGACAAGTACGGCATCAGCATTACAGAAGCGGCGACGGGAAAGATTGCGCATGCGCCGCTGGTTCCAGGCCTCGAAGCGCCGCAGCCGGAGGCGAAGCCGCAGCCGCTGCATCCGGGACAAGCGCCGAATGGGCCAGATACGCCGAACGGAACGGCGGCTCCGAATGGGGCAGCCACGCCAAATGGGGCCGGTTCTTCCCATGGCTCGAATACGTTTACCACGCCGCCGCCGTCTAGCTCAAGTGGTCCGACCGGGATCTAAATGTGGAGAGATTCATTTGCTCCACCAGACTGTCATCCCGACCGATGGTCGCTCGCTGCGGCGAGCGACGAGTGGAGGGACCTGCGTTTCCGTCGTGGCCCGGCAAATAAACCGCAGGTTTCTCGACCTCGCTCGAAATGACAGATATTTTTGTGCCGATACAGCAATCTTGAATCCGCTTTGAGAACGAATCTCTTCACCGCTCGGTAATGCGATCCAGAAAGTCAAAAAACTCTGGAAAAGAAATTGCCGCCGACTCCGCTCCGTGGATTTGCGTGTCTCCATGGGCGCGCAGCGCGGCCACAGCGAAGGCCATGGCGATGCGATGGTCGCCGCCGGAGTCGATCACTGCCCCATGCAGCGGCTGGCCACCGGGAACGTCCAGTCCGTCTTCAAACTCGTCCACGGTCGCGCCCATCGCGCGCAGGTTCTGCGCCACCAGCGCAATGCGGTCGGACTCTTTCACGCGCAATTCGCGCGCATCGCGGATGCGGATGCCTTTCTGCGTATAGGGCGCAATGGCGGCCAGCACCGGTAGTTCGTCGATCAACTGCGCCGAAAGAGCGCCGGAGATTTCCGCTCCCAGCAGATTTTGCGTGCCGAGCACTTGCAGCGTGCCCACCAGTTCGCCATGCTGCTCGCTCAATTGCAGTACGTTCAGCCGCACTCCCAGCATGCGCAGCACGTCCAACAGCGTCGCGCGTGTGGGGTTCATGCCCACGCCGTCGAGCACCAGATTAGCCTCTGGGAATAACGCGGCGGCGCAAAGAAAAAATGCCGCCGACGACATGTCGCCGGGGACGGCCGCGTCGAGGGCACGCAGCTTCTGTCCGCCTTCGATGCGGACGCTGTTCTTGCCGCGCGACAACTCCGCTCCAAACGCGCGCAGCGCCAGCTCGCCGTGGTCGCGGGTATGCACGGACTCATGCACCTCGGTCGCGCCGCTGGCCTGCAAGCCTGCGAAGAGCAGGCAGGTCTTCACCTGGGCGCTGGCAATCGGCGTCTGATAATCGAGGCCGCGGAGCGGGCCGCCTCCCAGCGTTCCATGGACCGTCACTGGAGCGTGGCCGTCGGTGAGATCGATGCGTGCTCCCATGGCGGTTAGTGGCGCGCGAATGCGTTCCATGGGCCGACGACTGAGAGACGCATCGCCGACCAGCGTGCAGGCGAAGGGCTGCGCGGCCAGCAGGCCGGCCAGCATTCGCATCGTGGAGCCAGAATTGCCGCAATCGAGCGCAGCCTGAGGCTCCTTGAAGACACCCGCGCGGCCAGTAATCGCGATCGCGCCGCCTTCCTGATGTTCGACGCGCGCGCCAAGCTGTTCCATGCACGCCAGCGTGCTGTGCGGGTCGGCACCGCTGGAAAAATTGCTCAGGTGGGTCGTACCTTCGGCAAACGCCGCCAGCATGCCATAACGGTGCGAGATGCTCTTGTCTCCCGGCAAGCGAAGGCTGCCGAGAACATTGCGCGCCGGGGAAACAAGGCGTGTGGAGGCAGCCGGGGAGGGTGTTGGGGCAGCATGTGGTTTGGCTTGCGGCAAAAGAAATCTCTCCTTAAAACTCTACGTTTAGCCGGGTATCGAATTGACAGCACTCTGTCGAATGGACAGGATGCTGTCAAAAATTGAGCGCCCATCGAGCGTTCCGTTTTGGGACTTGCGGTCCAAACCGGAAATCTCATCGTACCGCGAGCGGATTGTTTCCACAGAATCGCACGCACTCGCCGCAATATGGAAGCCGATACGTCGCCGCTGGATTGAAATTCTCCAGCCGCGCAGAGACGAGTTGCCATGCTACGAATTTTCTGGCTCAAAGTTGCGATTGCGGGGGCGATGGGTCTCGGTTGTTTGTGCGTTCCTCTCGCGTTGGCGCAAAATGCGACTTCAGCTTCAAATCCAGTGCTTCAAACCAGGTCGCAGCCGCAAGCTAAGAATAACGAACTGGCGGAGGCTGTTTCCAGCGTTTCGCCCAAAGCTCTTCAAAGCTATCGGCAGGCAATTCAGGAACTGCATCACGGGCAGGCTGTGGCAGCGGAAAAAGATGCCTGCCGCGCCATGCAACTTGACCCAAACTTTGCCGACGCCGAAGCGCTGGCGGCCACAGCCACGCTGGCGCAGAAACAATTTGTCCGCGCACGCGATGAGGCCAGCCGCGCCGTGCAGAGGAATGCAGCCGATGAAAAGGCATGGGTCATTCTCGCCACGGCGGACAACTATCTCGGGCGCTATGCGGAGGCCGTTGAGGCGTTGGGCCATGTGCGCCAGCAGGACCAGGCAACCTGGCAGGTGGCCTATCAGTGGGGACGCGCGGAAGCTGGACAGGAACATGCGCAGGCTGCCCTCGATTGGTCGAACCGCGCCGCACTCTCCGCCCCGCCGGATTTTGCGCCATTGCATTTGCTGCACGCCAGCGCGCTGCTTGCCGCAGGCCGGTACGCGCGCGCGGCGGATGAGCTTGGGGCTTATCTGCAATTGCTGGGTGCGAATGCGCCGGAACGCGCTGGGCTTACGCAGGAGCTTGCGCGATTGCAAAAATTGGCGCAGACTCCTGCGGAGTACAACGCTTTGGCGAATTGAACGTGCCTCTTCCGTTGTGGATGGCTGAATGAAACGTTTGTCATCCTGAGCGGAGCGAAGGATCTCGC
Organism: Acidobacteriaceae bacterium; assembly: GCA_027306695.1. Taxonomy (GTDB): domain Bacteria; phylum Acidobacteriota; class Terriglobia; order Terriglobales; family Acidobacteriaceae; genus JAKAAZ01. The sequence goes on along the minus strand of DAHUZH010000006.1, from coordinate 13,079 downwards.
GCTTTTCCGGCCAGCCACAAGGTCCTTCGGTCGCGTCGCCGCGGCGACCGACCTCAGGATGACAAACAATTAAGAATCTCTCGCGCTCAGCATTCGACAGGTGATTTGGCGTCGATGACGCGCAGCGCGATGACCGTTTCATCGTCGAAGTGTTCCACGCCACTCTGAAAAGCGGAAACTACTTTCAGAATGCTGCTGGCCACAGTGGTCGCGGAGCAGCGGCGATTTTTTGAAATGATCGCGGTCAGCCGGTCCATATCGAACATTTCTCCGCGGTCATTTTCGGCGTCGATCATTCCGTCGGAATAAAACACGATGATGTCTCCCGGCTGCGTGGAGAGCGTCAACTCGTCATATTCGACATCGGGAAACATGCCTAAAGGAATGCCTGCGACCTGGACGGGTTCTACGCGCCCGGACTGCCAGAGCAGGGGCTGACATGCGCCAGCGTTGGCAATCTGCAAAGCTTTTTCCTTGTCGTCCCAGATGGCGAACAGCATGGTGACATACTGCGCATCCAGTTTGCGCTCCTGGAGTTGCTCATTCAGCATGGCAAGCATTTGCGCCGGAGAAGGGCGCTGCGCGGCCAGCGAACGCATGATGCCGCTGACCAGGGCCGCATAGAGCGCGGCCGCCGCACCCTTGCCGCTGACATCTCCCAGCACAATCGCGGTCCGGCCCTCGCCGTAGTCGAGGAAGTCGTACAGGTCGCCGCCAATGGTGCGCGCAGGAACAAAGCGCGCGGCAAGTTCGGCGTGGTCGAGCTTTGGAGTGGCCTGCGGCATCAGACGGAACTGCACCTTGCGCGCCATTGAGAGGTCGTCTTCCAGACGCTGTTCTTCCTGGGCCAGGCGCTGGTACAGGCTGGCGTTCTCAATTGCAATCGCGAGCTGTGAGGCCAGCGTACTGATGGCGTGCAGGTGGTCGTCCGTAAAGAAGTTTGACCTAGTGTGCTCGAGGTCCAACACGCCGAGAACTTTTCCTTTGTAAATGAGCGGGACCGCCATCTCGGAACGTGTTTCGGGATGCACCATAATGTAGCGCGGATCGCGCCGAACGTCTCCGACTGTGATGGTCTGGCGCGTGCTGACGGCCGCTCCGATGAGACCACGCTGGATCGGTACAGGTTCGGAAAAAGAGTGGTTCGTCTTGCCGAAGCGTATCGAAAAGCGATGGACCAGCATGTTGCGTTTTTCATCCAGCATCCAGATGGCGAACATCTGATACGGAATGACGCGCTGCAAAAGATTGCCGACACGTTCCAGCAGTTGTTCGGGGTCGAGGATCGAGGTCAGCTCGCGGCTGATTTCGTGCAACAGTTCCAGGGTCTGCGCCTGCCGCGAAATGCGCGTGTAAAGGCGTGCGTTTTCCACCGCAATGGCCACACGCGAAGCCGTGAGTTGCAGCAAATGTAGGTGCTCGGGACGAAAATAGTTGGGCTGCTCGGACTGGATATCGATGACGCCGATGACGCGATTTTTTGTCACCAGCGGGACGGCCAACTCCGACCGCACCTCTGGGTTCGCGTCAATGTAATTGGAAAGCGTCGTCACATCGTTGATGAGCATGGCCTCGCGGCGCTCCGCGACCTGGCCCACCACGCCCTGGCCCATGCGAATCCGCAGGCGCTCGATGTCGGGGAGATGCCCGATCTGAAAACGCATGCGCAGTTCGTTGGTGCGGTCGTTCAATAGCAGGATGGCGAAGATGCGGTAGTCGATGACAGCGCGTACCAGGTCCGCCACGCGATGCATCAGCGTTTGGAGATCGAGCGTGGTGTTCAGCGCATCGGCCAGCCGAGTGAGAAAGTCGATCTGCGGGGAGTCCACGCGCGGTTCGGCGATAGCAGGAGCTTCCTGCGAGGCAGGGCGGTAATCGCCTTCAAAGAAGTAGTGTTCGGCGGCAGGTTTGCCCTGCGGTGTTTCCAACGCTGCGTTTTGAGACGGCCCCACAGGCACAGTTTCGTGCAAACTGGATGGGTCCGGGACGGGCACGGATTTGCTCTTGTTGGAACTCATGCTTCGCTTTTCAAGCATATCGCAGAGACAGGCATGCCTAGCCCGGCTTCGCAGCATGAGGCCGGAAAGCTGCGTGGACGAGGGCGCATGGTGGTTCTAGCTGTGTCAGCGAGAGGGAACGCCTTCGCTTTGCGCGATGCAATTTTCCCCGTCGTAACTCTGCGCGATATAGCTCTGGAGAATGGCCACGCTCGCAGAAGTTCCGATGCGGTTGGCCCCCGCTTCCAGCATGGCGCGCGCTGCCGCCAGGGTGCGGACGCCGCCCGAGGCCTTTACGCCGCAGCGGCCACCCGCCACTCCACGCAGCAGGCTCACGTCCTGCACGGTTGCGCCTGGCAGAGAAAACCCCGTGCAGGTCTTTAGAAAATCGATCCCTTCGGCAATGCAGATTTCCGAGGCGCGCAGTTTTTCTTCCAGCGTCAGCAGGCCGGTCTCCAGCGTCACTTTGATCTGCGCGCCGGCATCGTGCGCCAGTTCTACCATGGCGTGCAGGTCGCTGCGGACCGACACGTTGTCGCCGCTTTTGAGCGCGCCGATGTTCATTACCATGTCCAGTTCGCGCGCGCCCAGTCGCAGTACGGCGTCCCCCTCCTCGCGCTTGCTGCGGGTGAGAGACGCTCCCAGCGGAAACCCCACCACCGTGCCGACGCATACGCCGCTGCCCTCCAAAATGGAGTGGGCCAGCGCGGTCCAGTAGGGATTGACCATGACGCAGGCAAAGTGGTAGCGCGCGGCCTCCTCGCACAACTGGGTCACATCCTCTGCGGTGGCAGAGGGCTGGAGCAGGGTGTGGTCGAGCGTGGCCGCCAGGCTTTGCCAGTCGCGCAAGGCGTGCGCGGCGCAGCCTGCGACATCAAACCCAATTGCATCGAAATTTTCTGTGGCATTCGGGAGAAAAGGGGAGAAGGAAACAGTCATGCTTGCATTCCAATCGGTATTTTTTCATGGCTTGCGGCCATGTCGGTTAAGTGCGGTCGATGTGCGCCGCAGTCAAGAGTACTAATCATGGACATCGGCTGGCATCCAGCAAATGTCCGGCAGATTGCGATAGTGTTCGGCGAAATCCATGCCATAGCCGATGACAAAATCATTGGGCATGGGAAATCCGACATAATCGGCTTCAATCGTTTGCAGCCGTCGTGCAGGCTTGTCCAGAAATGCTGCAATTTTCAGCGTTGCGGGCTTCCGCTGCAACAACATGTTTCGTAGATAGCAAAGTGTCAGTCCGGTGTCGAGAATGTCTTCGACAAGGATCACGTTGCGATTTTCAATGGCATGGTCCAGGTCTTTGATGAGCCGCACCGCGCCGCTGGAACGATTGGCTTTGCCGTAGCTGGAGACGGCGACAAAGTCGAAGGTGCAGTCCACGGTGATGGCGCGCGCCAGGTCGGCGAGAAAAATTGCCGCACCTTTCAGCACGCCGACCAGAACAATTGTCTGCCCGGCAAAATCGCGGCTGATCTGCGCGCCCATTTCTGCGACGCGCTGGTGAATTTGCTCGCGGGTGAGGAACCGTTTCAGTGCGGGGCCGTCGGTTGGATTTATCATGCTCGCTGGCGAGTATACCGCTGAGTGTAGGACGAAGTTTGAAAGAGGGAGTGAGCATCCAGGTACGGGTCTGCCGGTGGCGCTCGCTTATACTGGAATGTAGGCAATTTTCCGCATGTACCCATTCATTCATATCGGTCACTTTGAAATCGGCACCTTTGGCTTGATGCTCTGGCTGGCGGCTGTATCCGGCTGCTGGGTGCTCTATAAAAATTTTCAGCGCAAGGGCGTGGAGGCCGACGCCATCAATATAACGGCCTTGGCGACTGTGGCTGGCATTGTCGGCGCCAAGCTGTGGCATGTGCTGGAGTCGCCCCACATGCTGATGCAGCACCCGCTATCATTGCTGCTGGACCGCGCCGGGTTCGCTTGGTTTGGTGGCCTGGTGGGCGCGATTCTGGTTTTGATGTGGCAAGGCCGGGTGGCCAAAGTTGGCGCGCTGGGTATGCTGGACCTCGCCGCGCCCGCCGCTGCGGTTGGCTATGGCGTTGGCCGCCTGGGCTGCCTGCTATCCGGCGATGGCGATTACGGAACTGCGACCTCGCTGCCCTGGGGCGTCAGTTTTCCCAATGGCCTGGTGCCGACTACACAGCATGTGCATCCCACGCCCGTCTATGAACTGATTGCTGCCTTCCTAATTGCGGCCTACCTCTGGCGTCGCGCGCGGGTGGACAAACCCCTGGGCCAGATCACCGGGGAATATCTGGTGTGGACGGGTCTGGCGCGCTTTCTGGTGGAGTTTATCCGCATCAATCCGCGCATTTACTTCGGCATGAGCAATGCACAGATTGCCAGCATCGGCTCGATGATCGTGGGCGCGGGGTTGATTGCATGGGCGCAACGCCATGCATCTACACGCACACAGGCGCGCTCGCACAAGCCAGCCGCGCATACGGTTTCAGGCTAGCGGGCGCTGCATTTACAACTTCTTCAAAAATTCCTTCACCTTGTCCAGGTCTGGAAACATCTTTTCGTCGCGCTGAAATTCGCGCGAATGCACGCAGCGCCGTCCGCCCTTGACCTGGACGGGATGCTTCAAGTGCAGCATCTCGTGGAACACAAGATACTCGATCGCGTAGCGCGGCGTCTCTGCACGGTCAAACACGCGGCTGACGACGATGGTGTTGTGCGCGGCATCGTAATGGCCCAGCAGGCGGCGCGCGGAGTGCGCGCTCCATGTCAGCACGGGCCGACCCAGCAGTCCGTGAAAATATTGCCGGTTGAGCTGCTCGAAAATTTCATCCAGATCGTAATGATGGCCCTGCGCGGTCAAAACATTTTTTCTGCCGCGGCTGCGCCGCACCTGCTCCGCGCGGCGCGTGACGGCATCGCTTCCCAGATGACGCCGATAGCGGTTGGCGTGGGTGGCGTCAACTGGCTTGCGGTAGAGTTTGGCCAGCAGGATATGCGCGATGGCGCGCAGCACGCTTTCCGGCGCGCCCTCCAGCATGTCCGACAGGCGCACCAGCGCTTTACCTTCACGCAGACGGATGGTCGTGTTGATTCCCGTGAACGGGTAAAAGCGGACGTCGAACGCCGGCATTGGCGCGCGTGGGCGCAGCAGGCGGTACTCGGTGGCGAAGATGTCCTTGAGATTGCTGGAATACGATTTGTTCTCCGGCACGGTTTCCAATAGGGGGAGGAGTGCCGGTTGCGATGCGGACAAAGTGAATGTTCCCTTCGCGGGTTGGTGCTTCGTTTGTATTGATTCGACTTTGGCGAGCAATCGTTTGACGAGTGACTGCATGATGCGGTTCTGGACGCTTTCAGATTTAGATGTCTGTTTTGATTTTACGTTGTGTCGCTCTCACAAATGCATGTCCCGCATCAATGCGATTTTTCCAGCGCGTTCAATCGCTGCCGCGTCTGCCATTCTTCGTCCGGAAATTTTCCCTGCGATTCTGTGAGAAATTGTCGATACGCCGCGACCGCTTCCTTGGTGCGATGGAGATGGTCGAGCGCCGTCGCGCGAAGAAAAAGCGTGGCGGGTCCGTCAGCGGTATATTGCGCGCGCTGGTCGAGCGCATGCAGCACCAGCGGGTATTGATGGTCTTCCGAAGCCGCAAATGCGAGGCTGCCCCATGCATCCTGTTGCGAAGGTTGCAGGTTGAGCGAGTGCTGGAGTGTCTCGACGGCGGACGCCCACTGCTGCTGACGGATCTGATTTTCTCCAGCCGCTGTCACAAGGTCTGGGTTATTGGGATCGGCGGCGAGCAGTTGTTGATACAGCGGAGCTGCCTGCGCCGATTTTCCTGCGCCACTGTATAGGTCGGCGAGCATGCGGGTGACCGCTGGCTGATTGGGATTTTGTTGGTGCAATACTTCCAGTTGCGCGATCGCGTCCTGATTTTTCCCCTCACCCGCCAGTGCAGTCGCAGACTGCGCCAGCAGCGTGGGATCGTTCGGTTCCTGCTGGAGTGCCTGCTGCAAAATGGGCGCAGCATCGGCAAATTTTCCTTCGTGGATCAGCACGCGGGCCAGCCCTTCCATTGCGTCGATGGAGGTTGGATCGGCGGCGAGCGCTTTTTTATATTCCGCTTCCGCATCTGTCCGATTGCCTTGCTCTTCCGCGAGTTGCGCCGCAAGCAGCGTGTCCGCAGGCTGCTCCGGCGTGAGTTTCAGCGCCGCAATCAATGCGTCGCTGGCTGCTGCCGGGTCGTGAAGTTCCGCATCCACGCGTGCGAGCGTTCGCGCAATGCTGGCGACGGCCTGTCGAGGATCGCCACTGGCTGGCGGCAGCGCAACAGCTTGCTCCAACTCGTGCTGCGCCTCTTTCCATTGGCCCTCCTGCGCCAGTAAACGGCCCAGCTCCGCGTGCGACTCAAACTGTTTTGGATTGGCTGCATTCGCTTTGCGAAAATCCGCTGCGGCTGCGTCAAACTGCTTCTGTTGCGCTTCCACGTAGCCCCGGTCATACAGCGTGCGGGCAAATTGTTTGGAACCGGCTGGCTCTTTGGTCAAAGCATCGTTCAGCAAAGGCAGCGCTTTGCCGTAATCCTCGCGCACAATCGCATCTTCGGCCTTGGAGACCAGGGCTGCCGCCTGCGCGGATGTGCTGTCTGGAGTCGCCATTTGTGAAGAGTCCGCGTCTGGCGACGAGGTACCTGGCGGCAGAGTGGGCACTTGCGCATGCAACCCGCTGGCAGGTGGCAGAATTGCGACGAGAAGAAAAAATAAAAAAACCGGAGGCATATCAGTCTCCAGCCGCAGTCAGTGCGGCATTTTCTTGCAGGGGTTGCAGAATGCGCGCCAGCCACTGGCCGGTGTGGGACTGCGGAACGGACGCGATCTGCTCCGGCGTTCCTGTCGCGACGATTTCGCCGCCGCGTTTGCCACCTTCCGGGCCAAGATCGATGATCCAGTCAGCGGCCTTCAGCACATCGAGGTTATGTTCAATCACCAGCAGCGACCCGCCGCCGTCGATGAGCTGGCGCAGCGCGGACAGCAGTTTGCTTACGTCATCGAAATGCAATCCGGTAGTCGGTTCGTCCAGAATGTAGAGCAGTCGGTTTTTGATGCGCTTGCTTGCGGAGTGGCTGCCTGCGGGCCGCGCGTTGGCCAGGTGTGCGGCCAGCTTGACGCGCTGCGCTTCCCCGCCAGAGAGTGTCGTCGCCGACTGCCCAAGCCGCACATAGCCCAGCCCCACATCGTCCAGCACCCGCAGCCGGTCTTGAATTTTGACATGTCCGGCAAAAAACTGAAGCGCTTCTTTCACCGTCATATTCAGGACATTGTGAATATTTTTTCCCTTGTATTTCACGTCGAGCACGCTGGCCTTGAAGCGCGTCGCATTGCATTCTTCGCAGGGCAGCTCGACATCGGCGAGGAACTGCATTTCCACCGTCACCGTTCCGTCGCCCTGGCAGACCTCGCAGCGTCCTCCGGGAACGTTGAAGGAAAAAAATCCAGGCGTGTAGCCGCGCCGCTTCGCATCGGGCAGAGATGCAAAGAGATCGCGAATGCCGTCGAGCGCCTTCAGATACGTGACCGGGTTCGAGCGCGGCGTGCGGCCAATCGGCGACTGGTCGACCAGCACCACTCCGTTGAGATACTGCGCGCCTTCGAGCGTGTCATACAGATGCACCGGGTCCGCGATGTCGCTTTCGCCCAGCGTGTGCGCCAGCGCGCGATACAACACATCGTGCACCAGCGTCGATTTTCCTGAGCCGGAGACACCGGTGATGCACGCCAGCATGCCCAGAGGAATTTCGCAGTCGACCGATTTCAAATTGTGTGCGCGCGCTCCAGTCAGGCGCAGCCATTCTTTACCCGGTGAGCGCCGGCGGGACGGGACAGAAATGGAAAGCTGACCGCTAAGATATTTTCCCGTCAGCGAGTGCGGAGAGCGCATGATTTCCGGCACGGTTCCCGACGTCAGCAGCTTGCCGCCCAACTCACCCGCGCCGGGGCCGAGGTCGAGCAGATAATCCGCCGAGCGAATAATGTCCGGGTCATGCTCGACGACAAGGATGGTATTGCCGAGATCGCGCAGCCCTTCCAGAATGCGGATCAGTCGGCCCGTGTCGCGGGGATGCAGGCCGATAGAAGGCTCGTCGAGCACATACATTGCGCCTACCAGTTGGGAGCCGAGCGAAGTGGCCAGTTGCACGCGCTGCGCCTCGCCGCCCGACAGCGTGGACGAGAGCCGGTCGAGCGACAGATAGTCGAGACCGACTTCATTCAGGAAGCGCAAACGCTGGCGGACCTCTTCGAGAATTCTTCCGGCAACTTCCATCTGCGTGGGGCTTAAGTGGAGATGCGAAAAGAAAGTCTGCGCTTCGCCGACGGTCAGCGCGGTGACTTCGCAGATGTCGCGGCCGTCGATTTTGACCGCGCGGGCCTCGGCGCGCAGGCGCTTGCCCTTGCACTCCGGACACAGCGCGTAGCCGCGATATTTGCTGAGGAACACGCGCACATACAGCTTGTACTTTTTTCGCTCCAGATGCGCAAAGAACCCGCGCACGCCGGGAAAAGACCCTTCGCCGTCGAGCACAAAATTCTGCTGCGCGGGCGTCAGGTCCTTCCAGGGCACGTCGAACGGAATATTTTTCTCTTTTCCGGCACGGCGCAGTTCGCCAAACATAGGCCGATATTTTGGCCGCACCCACGGATCGATGGCGCCGTCGTTCAGCGTGCGTGTCTTGTCGGGAATGATGCGGTCGAGATCGAAATCGATGGTGTTGCCGAAGCCTTCGCAGCGCGGGCACGCGCCGAAGGGATTGTTGAAGGAAAACAATGGCGGCTCCGGTTCACGATACACGCGATTGCAGTGCTTGCAGGCATACGCGCCGGAGAAGCGGAATTGCTGGCGATTCATTGACGCCGTCGCGCCATCTTCTGTGGAGCGTGGAACAACTTCAAAGATCACTTCGCCGCTTTCGCGATAGCCGGTTTCGGCGGCATCGACGATGCGTGCGCGCGCGTCGGGTGACACAGCGATGCGGTCGATCAGGATGAACAACGGCTGGGAAAAATCCAGTTCCAGCAAAGATTCCGGCGTGGAGAATTCGACGATTTTTCCGCTTTGATATAGCCGATTGAATCCGCGCTGGCGCAATTCGCCAAGTCGCTGCCTGCGCGGGTCGATGGGCGCTGCACCCGACGGAGTTTCGTCTGGAACATAGTCGCGGGCGTAGCGATTTACCTTCGCCGCTTTCTGCGACGCGGCCTGTAAGGCAATCTGGGCGGCCTCCGCCTTGGTGACGGGTTTGCCGTCTTTTTTCGCGGACTTGTTCGCAGTTTTTTTGCTTGCTGCTTTTTTTGCGGCCTTCTTTTTGTCCGCCGCGCTCTTTGTGTCTTCTCCGGCTTCGGGAAACACAACGGGGAACAGCGCCAGGATGCGCGTCTGCTCCGGCAACGCCAGGACGGCCGTGGCGATTTCATCCACGCTGTCGCGCTTCACGATGCCGCCACAGGTCAGGCAAACCATCGTCCCGCAACGCGCGTAGAGCAGCCGCAGATAGTCGTAGATTTCCGTCGCCGTCGCCACAGTGGAGCGCGGATTGCGCGTGGTATTTTTTTGCTTGATGGCGATGGCGGGCGCGAGGCCATCGATATGATCGACGTCGGGTTTCTCCATGCGTTCCAGAAACTGTCGCGCGTAGGCGGAGAGCGACTCGACGTAGCGCCTCTGGCCTTCCGCGTAGATGGTGTCGAAGGCAAGCGAGGACTTCCCCGAACCTGAAACGCCTGTGACGACCGTCAGCTCGCCGTGCGGAATCTCAAAGTCGATGTTCTTCAGGTTGTGAACGCGCGCGCCGCGAACGGTGATGCGATCCATCGGGATTGACTGCCTACAGGGAACTGGCCGCATGCCGGAGGCACATGGCCGCATCTTCTAGTTTACAGGGTAGGGAAGGAGCGGCGACTCTCACCGGGATGGTAAACTTCGCATGATTCCCAAGGCCTTGCGATGCCAATGACGGAAAAACGTGTCTTCCATCCACGCACAATCCTCAATGTGCTCTATCTGGTTTTGCGCTATTACGCGGCATTCACGCTCCTCACGTACGGTTTCGCAAAGGTCATGGGGGCGCAGTTCACGATCCTCGACTCCGAGCTTGCGAAGCCAATGGGCGACGTTTCCGGGTTCTGGCTCACCTGGTATTACTTTGGCTATTCGCCGGTGTATTCCGCAATCATCGCCTTCACTCAAATTGCAGGGGCCCTGCTGCTTTGTTTCCAACGATCAACTCTAATAGGCGCTCTTATTCTGCTGCCAGTAATGGTAAACATCGTCTGTGTAGACATCTGGGTCATCCGATGGCAATTTGACTCTGGGGCACTTCGCAACGCACTCTACGTTCTCGTTGCCCTGCTCGTGATCTTAGCTTTCCATCTTGAAGACGTATACCGGTTCCTGCTTCGTCGGCGAGACGATCTGGCATTGCTGACGAAGAGACGTTCGTGGGCGCTTGTTTTGCAGGCCGCCGTAGTGGCGGGGATGGTTGCCTACACCGCCCATGAGGGTTACTGGAATGCTAACGTGAACAATCGTGCGCCAACGCCGATCGATGGGGCATGGCACGTCGTGCAGATCCACCCCGATGAGCCGGACCTCCCGGACTGGATATATTTTGAATACAATCGCGCCTACTGGGCAGAGTTTCATTATCCGGACGGCCGTTCCGAGACGCATGACTTCCGCGTGGATGCTAAAGACCACACGCTGATGATCTCGCGGCAGTGGCTGACACCCGGTTCCGACATATTCAAGGGAACGTGGGAATGCAAAGGCGACACAATGACGATCACAGGTTCATGGGGCAGCCATGCGCCAATTGCTATGACACTGAAGCGCAAACAAATGCCGGTAAAAGACCATGGCGATTAGGAGAAAACATGAGAAAAGATTCGACAACAAATGTTTTGCTGCTGGTGATTGCGATTGCGTTGATTGCGATCGCGCTGCGGCCGTACATAAGCCCACATGCGGCGCAGGCGCAGACGGCGCAAGCGCCGAGTACGGCTGCAGACCCGCTCTATATCGAACCCGGCACCGCGATGCTGCGGTCCACGGATGGCAATACGCAGTTGTTTGGAAAGATGGTGGTGGACATGCAGACGGGAAGTATCTGGGGATTTCCCACGCTCAACGGCGAACCCTATCCCGTCGATATAACGACGGCCAAGCCGCCGGTCTCCCATCCCATGTACCTGGGCAGGTTCGCGTTTGAAGACATCGATAAATAGATGCCCCTTACGATTGGCCGGAAAAACGCGAGGTCCTTCGGTCGCTGCGGCGACCTCAGGATGACAACATTGAGTTCCGGTCATGAATATCAGTCGGTGAACAGAGACTTCGGCGCGCGGAAGACTTCAATCAGCAGCAGGCATGCGCCGATGACGATGCAGGAGTCGGCGAGGTTGAAGTCCGGGTAGTGCCATCCGAAGAGGTTGAAGGCGAGAAAGTCGATGACGTAGCGGTAGGCCAGGCGGTCATAGAGATTTCCCACCGCGCCTCCGAGAACCATCGCCAGCGCAATGCTGGTGGTGTTGACCGAGCGGCCCGCCTTCCAGAAGACGGCCAGCACGATCGCAATGGCAATCGCTGAAAAAGCAATCAGCATCAGCCGGATTTTGTCCGGCGAAGGCGTGTCGGCAAACAGGCTGAAGGCCGCGCCGTTGTTGTAGACATGCGTCAGGCGAAAAAAACGCGGGATGATGGTGATGTCTTGTCCCGACGGAATGTGTGCGATGATCCACAGTTTGCTCAGCCGGTCGAGCACGAAGACTGCGACCGAGATCAGCAGAAGTTTCAGGCGCGGACCGCGTGTTGATGCGGCGCTCACTTCACACTCTCCGTTACGGCAATGGCTTCCAGCGCGGCCACGCAGCGTTCGCAGACCGTAGGCCATTGCTGATTTTCTCCGATGTGCACGGAGTAGTTCCAGCAGCGCGCGCATTTTGTGCCGTCGGCGGGACCGACGGCTATAGTGCAGACTGAGGTTCCATTTGCGTTTACTGACAGTTCCACTTGTGATACGTTAAACAGCTCTTTCAAGCTGGATTTATATTGCGTCAATAAGATTGCCAGTTCTCCCGAAGCCATCAACTGAATCTTTGCATCAAGGGCTTTTCCGATTATCTTGTCTCTGCGCAGGCCTTCAAGTTTGTCGAGTACAGTATTGCGAAGATTGATTAACTGTTGCCAATCTGCAAGCAGCGCTTCGTTCGATCTGGGGGAGAGATCTTCCGGCCGCGGAAAGAGCGCCAGATGCACACTCGGTTCGCGGCCTTTCACTGTAGGCAGATACTTCCATACCTCCTCGGCAGTGAAACTTAAATAGGGCGCAGTCAGACGGACCAGCGCTTCCGTAATGCGCCAAACGGCGGTCTGCGCGGAGCGTCGCGCGGGTTCGTTGGGCGCAAAGGTGTACATGCGGTCCTTGAGCAGGTCGAGATAGGTGGCGCTCAGGTCGGCAGTACAAAATTCGTTGATAGCGTGGTAGACGCGATGGAACTCCATCTCGTCGTACCAGCGAAGAATTTTTCCGGTCAACTCGGCGGTGCGCGCCAGCATGTACTGGTCGAGCGGCTCCATCTTGTCGAAAGGGATCGCGTCGGTCGCCGGGTTGAAGTCGCCAAGATTGCCGAGCAGAAAACGAAATGTGTTGCGCAGCTTGCGGTAAATCTCGTCCGCCAGGCGCTTCATCAGCGGAATGGTCGCGACAACATCTTCGCGGAAATCCACAGACGCGACCCACAGGCGAACGATGTCCGCGCCAAGTTGGTCGGCGACTTCATCGGGGCCAATGTCGTTTCCACGCGATTTTGACAAGGCGCGCCCCTGGTCATCCAGCGTCCAGCCGCAGGTGGCGACGCGGCGATAGGGCGCGGCGTTTTTTACGCCGACCGAGCAGAGCAGGGAAGTGTGGAACCAGCCGCGATGCTGGTCGCCGCCTTCGAGGTAAAGATCGGCTGGCCAGGTGAGATTGAATCCGGCCTTCTCGCCAAGCACGGCGGCCCAGCTTACGCCGGACTCAAACCATACGTCGAGGATGTCCATCTCTT
>DAHUZH010000069.1 GCA_027306695.1 Acidobacteriaceae bacterium | reverse complement strand
GCCACGTTTGACGCGGGGCATGGTTGGTTTCTCCTTTTTGCGTTTCGTTGTTGCGGCTGGAGGCAGGAAGGTCTTCTGACCTGATCGCCTCTTCACTCGCTTGTCTTACTCTGATCTGTCGCGGAAGCACCTCTTGCGAAGGTCACTCCGGGGGCCTCGAACGCTTGCGGGCCCTGCTCGCTGTGGCGAGCCGATCAGGCGTACGGAATCATGCGCAACACCTTCGGCAAGTCGGCATCCGAGACCATCGCGGATGCAGCAAGGTGCCGCTTGGTCTTGGTGGACTTGGAGGTAAGGATGTGCCGCATGAAGGCTTGGCCGCGCTTCACTCGACCGCTTCCGGTCTTTTTAAAGCGCTTGGCCGCACCTTTGTGCGTCTTCAATTTCGGCATGGTGGTCCCAATCTAAAAACAATTTTACGGCTTTGATCAGTATACGTTAGGGAGCGGACGGATGCCATAGCGGGCACACAGACATGCTATTCGGAGGGTTTGCAAATGCGGTGTCGAAGGTGCAACCGGTATACTTCTCTCGATTGCCCTAATGCCAATTGGTGAATGCTGCTAAAAAGAGAAAAGTTTATGGCGAAACTCGGGTATAGGAAACGACATCTGATCATTAGCGCCATCGGTGCTCTATTAATTGGGCCGTGGGGTATACTTCTGGGAGCAATGTTTACCTTTTCTTTCCGATCCAACGAGTCGCCGTGGGCCTACGCCTTCGATGTCGTTACGTTTTGGAGCCAGGTAGCAGCTATCCTGTTCAGCTTTATTAAGCCTCGCATCGCAGCCATCTGGATGCTCCTGAGCGTAGGCGTCAGCGTATTGATTGGCTTGGGATTTGAGATCCAATCGGCATATGCTCCAAACGCATATCATCTCAACGCTGCGCAGTGGATCGCAACCTTGCCAGGAACAGCAAAGACATCTGCCACCTTCTGGGGACTTCCGATCATATTTGCGTTGCTGTTACTGAACACAGTTCGGCGACACAACTCTCCTGTGAGCATCGAGAACTCGACTCTTTGACGCAAAGACGGAAGGAACCCACTTTACCCAAACGGATTCAGCACCCGAACTCCGCTTGAAACAAAATGCTTCTCATTCTGCATCGAACTGTGTTCTTGCGCTGAGGAATCATGACGCTCCGGCAACTTGGTCCGTCTCAACCATGCTTCGCCAGGAATATGGCCGGGGTCACGATAGGATAGGTTGCGGCCAGCGCAAGTAAATCCTTGTCTCCCGTGATCAGGTAATCCGCGCCGGATGTCTGAAGTATCGCAAGGACCTGCTGGTCCGCCGGATCGCGTAAGGCCGTATCTTGTTCGGCATCGGGAGATATGATGTCCGCCAGAAACATCAGGCTGTCGGTCATGTCGCGCACCTCTCTCGGACTAAGCTGAATGCGGGAAAGGTGCGGCAGCACCCGCGCGAATTCCTCCAGGATGTACTGCGACAACACCACATCCAGCCCGCCACCATGCCATAACTGCACGATGCGCCCCGGCAGGCTTCCAGGATAGGCCATTCCCGATACCAAAACATTGGTGTCCAACACGACGCGCAACCGCAACATCAACGTGCCCGTTCATGGGCCACAATGGAATCGATTTCCGCCAAACCGTCCTCAATTGGCACATCGGCGTAAGCCGCCGCAATGCGGAGGCTCAGTATGTCGAACCGTTCGCGCATACGGCGAATGCGGGCAAACAAGTCGGCATCGACCAATGCCGCTACGGGTTTGCCATCCTTGTTGATCAGGATGCTGTCGTTGCGATATTGCACCTGATTGAGCATCTCGCCAAGCCTTTGGCGGAAGTGGACTGCGTTCACTTCGGTTATCATAATGATCCACCTGACCATAGTGATCAATATATTTGATATGATAGCAGACACTGAATAGATGCCACTAGCAACAAGCGCCTACACGGAGCTTCATAGGTAAGCAGTTTTCGAAACGTGATGCAACTAGCACACAACACGAGCTATTTGGTGGAGGCGGCGGGAGTCGGTTTATCTGCCCGCGTTGAAAACACGTAACTTACAGAAAACACGAGCCGCAGGAAACGCAGGAACCTCCACATACGCGGGCTTTGAGTACGTGTGGAGTACACGGGTTTAGCGCGTTTTCTTCCATTCCTCTCTTGCCTTCAATATCGCAATATCAGCTTGCGCCTCTGATACGCCGATCTTCTTGAGTTCCTCTCGAAGCTGTTCTTCAGACATCGGATCGCTCGTCCGCATAAATGGCTGGCCTTGAGCCGCCCCTAAATCCCGAAAGGCCAAAGTGAATTCGTTATCTTCCAGTCCTGGCAATACGCCCCAACTATCAAAGGCCATCAGTTCCCCTTCTGCACAAGTGTACCTTGCACTCTGATTTGCTAGGTTAAAATCGGTCGCATGAAAACATTCGCGATGATTGCAGTGCTATTTCTAACGAGCACTGGCATGGCCCAGAGTGCTCGCAGCTACTTCGAGGCGCTTTATAAAGCAGGCGCCCTCGACCGAATGGCCGATGAGTATGTCTGCTTTGACGATGACCCTTCATTGCAAACTTTCTTCATTTTTGCAACGAGCAAGACGCTTCGAGACCTCTTGATTATGAACGGCGATTTTGCAAAATTGCCAAAGGCGCAGCAAGGTGAACTAAATAGGGGATTCCTTATCCTGCGAGAATATGACAATGGCATACCGCTTCCCCAAGAGGATACCTACTCTCGAGACGGAAGTTCATGGGTCGAGAAGGGCATTATCATCGACAAGGCTCCAGCCAGAATCAGGTTCACCATCGTTTGGGAGACGATGCGCTATAAGCGCTCTATCGAGCTTCTGAACTCCAACTCGACACTTCGCAGTGAATACGCTCGGTACGGCCATTGCGAAAGAACCCCATCCGATGTACGCCAAAAGGAGCACTGAATAGCGTAATGGGCTCTCCCTTGCAATACCTCGTGGATGTGCTTTAGTGAAGTGGGCTCGTTCTTTAAAAACTTGGAGCACTAAACTACAAGATGAATTTTGGAGAAGCACTCGCTATATTGAAGCAGGGAGGAAGTGTGTCTCGCGAAGGGTGGAACGGCAAAGGAATGTATTTGTATTTCGTTCCAGCTAACAACTACGCCGCTCAAACGGAGATCGCAAAGAAAAGGTTTGGAGATTCCGTTCCCTACGAAGCCTATATTGCATTAAAAACGGTTCAGAACACGGTCATTCCATGGCTTGCATCGCAAGCGGATTTGCTGGCAGAAGATTGGAAAACAGTCGAATAAACTAACCGCTCCAAGTTTTCAGGGAAAGACGATCTCAAGTACACCACAAGTACAGACGCACTTATAAAATCCATCTAAGCGTAATGGAATCACATAGATAGATTGGTGGAGGCGGCGGGAGTCGAACCCGCGTCCGAAATCCAAGTCAGTAAAGAGACTCCATGCGTAGTCCGTTCCGATTGGTCTCGTGCGATGCGCTCAGAACGGACAAGATACGCATCCCACCAGCCTGTAGATCTCGTCCAGCCAACCCAGGCGTTGCGGGCAGAACCAGCCTGCTTTATGACGTCCTTCCTCACCTCGCAGACAAATTTGAGGAGGACGGCCACTTATTTAATTAAGCAGCAAGTGCTAGTTGATTGTTAGCAATTGTGTTTTTGCAAGCGATTACGGGTGCTCACCCCCCGGCATGCCTCTTTACCGCAAACGATCCCGTCGAAACCGTGACGCCCCCATTTTGGGTCCGTGGCCAGGTTTGTCGCCCGCCAGGTTTGGAATGTTCGTGGCACTCAAAGAACTGTATATATTGTACGCCGAAATGCAACTGCTTCTCTATAGCTAAATCATTCCGCCCGCAGCGCCTGCATGGGATCGATCGATGCCGCGCGCCGCGCCGGCATCCAACTCGCGAGCGCAGCAGCGCCTAACAACAGCGCCAGACTGACCGCAAACGAGAAGGGGTCCAGCGGGCCGGCGCCATAGAGAAGGCTTGCAAGGAGGCGCGTCATCGCCACGGAAGCGACCGCACCCAGCAGCAATCCTGGAACCACCAGCCACATCGTCTGGCGCAGAACCATCCGCACCACCTGGGCACGCGAAGCACCCAGCGCCATGCGAATCCCAATTTCCTTCTTGCGCAAGACGACCGAGTAGCTGAGCAGGCCGTAAAGGCCAACCGTCATAAGCAGAAGCGCGAGGGCCGCGAAGAAATTGGCCAGCGTAGTCAGCAGGCGCTCCCGGCCAGCCGATCCGTCTACGAGCTGCTTCATAGTGACAGGCTGATACAAAATCGCGTCCGGGGCCAACTCCCGGAGTATATCGCGCAGGCTGGCAACGGCAATCGACACGTTCCTGGCCTTGACAACAAAGTAAGACCACGGAAGCAATCTTTCCTGTCGATATGGAAGGTAGATCATGCGCGGCGGTTGGTCTCGCAAGTTCCGGTATTTGGTGTCCTGCACAATGCCGACGACTTGGACAGGTTTTTCCTTTGGGGTCTTGGTGCTGTAATCCGGCATTTGCAGCACTCCTCCCAGCGCCTTCCCATCTGGGAAAAAATATCGCGCAGCAGATAGGCTAAGCAGGCAGACGCGAGGCGAATGCTCCCGGTCCGTTTCCGAGATATCGCGGCCCGCGAGGAGAGGAATGCCAAGCGCCTGCAAATAACGGGGTGCCACGCTTAACTCCAAAAGCAGGCTGTCTGTTCTTTCTTGCCCGGAGGGAAGAACAGAGCGCGCCTGGTACATGTACATCCCGCCCGATATCTGCTGCGATTGCGACAGACTCGCCGCCTCCACGCCCGGCGCGTGGTTCAGCCGTTCCAGGAGCGAACTGTAAAGCCAGTTCTGAGGAATTTTGGGATTGGCCTCGAAGTGGTGTGTAAAGTCCGCGTCAACAGATACGACCCCCTGCGTGGAAAATCCCAAGTCCTGCGATAGCAGGCGCACCAGACTACCCGAAAGCAACACCGCGCTGACGACAATCACCATAGAAAACGCGATCTGCACTGGAACCAGCCATGTTCCCGGCCGCTTGCGACGCAAATGGCCCGCCGCTGAAGGCTGGCCTTCTTTCAGGTCCGTCACTGGATCGGTCCGGCTGGCGCGCAGCGCGGGCGCTAAGCCGAACAGCAAAATAGCGAACCCCGACACGGCAATGGTGAACAACAAGACCATCCGGCCAGGGGCCAGATTGAGCGTTATAGGATCATCAACTGGGGAAATAAAGTGCAACAGAAATGGTCCAGCCCCCCAGGCGAACAATACGCCAATCCCCGCGCCCATCGCCGCAAGAATCAGGCTCTCCATACATATCTGGCCAAGGATGCGTCGCCGGCTCGCACCCAGCGCCACACGCACGGCGAACTCATGCCGCCGCGTCAGCGACCGCGCGGAAGACAGAGTCGCAAGATACGCGCAGGCCACCAGCAAGGAAAGCCCCACCAACATTTCCAGAATCGCCAATGGTTTTTTATATCGTTCGCCAAGGTAGGAATAGCCGCTGCGGGCGGACACAACCACCCATCGCTGGTCTTTCCATGGCAGCCGATACGGTCCATGGGTCCACCAATCTGGATGCTTCGCGTCGATCCATGTAGAGAAGGACGTTTCGATTTGCGACTGCGCCTGCTGAGGCGAGACGCCATTCTTCAAGCGCGCGAAAACCAGGGCGTTGGCGCTTCCGAAGTTATGGCGCTTAAAGTTGCCACGGAATTCCGAGGGCACAAAAATCTGCGGCGCATCTCCTACTTCGACGCTCTGGAAGTCCGGCTCCAGCACGCCCACCACCACCGCCGTATTACTTCCAGACGATGTCATGCTATCTTCAAATTCCAGTTTCCGTCCGAGTACGCTCGGATCGCGACCCAGGTGCGACACCCAATAGGCGTAGCTCAACACCACTGGATACCCTTCTTTCCCTCCGCCGGGCCGGTCTTCCGAAGATGAGAACAGACGACCCATTGCCGCATGCAATCCCAGCATGCGAAAGCAGTCGCCTGAAATTTCCGCGCTGGCAATCGGGCTGGTCCCGTTCTTTTGGCGCAAGCCCAGCGGCGAACTGCTCCAGAAGCACATTCCCGAAAAGACCTTCTGAGTTTTTTCAAGCGCGTCAAAAATTCCTCCGGAAAGCTCTGCTTGAACAAAATTTCCGCCGGAAAGTACGGCTTGAACCGATAACGCTTTCTTGTCATGCATGTCCAGTTTGATTTGCACGACTCGGTCCGCCTGCATCACAGGAAGACTCCGCAGTAGCATGGCGTAGCTCAAGCTGAAAATTGCAGTGTTCGCGCCGATGACTAAGGCCAACGTCAACACGACGGTAACGGTGAATCCGGGGGCCTTGCGCAACTGCCGGATCGCGTAGCGCAGGTCACGCCCGAACCATTCCAGCCACATGCAGCCCCAAGTTTCTCGCGTCACATCTTTAATCAGCGGCACATTGCCGAACTCGCGCAGCGCTCCGCTTCGCGCTTCCGATGGTTCTTCACCCCGCTCCACGCGGTCCTGCGCAGCCATCCGCAAATGACCCTGAATTTCCTCGTTGAGATCTTCCTTGCGTCTGCGCATCGCAGCCAATTTTTGAAAGAGGTTCATGAGCGCTCTCGCTTGGCCCCCGGATGCATGATGGCCGCGATGACTGCGACCATCTGCTGCCAGCGGCCATGGTCGGCGGCCAATTGCCGTTTACCGGCAGCGGTGATGCGGTAGTATTTTGCGCGCTGATTGCTCGCTGTCTGCTTCCACTCCGAGCGCACCCACTTTTGTTTTTCCAGGCGATGCAGCGCCGGATAGAGAGAACCAGTTTCGACCTGGAGCACGTCCCCGGAGTTGGCACGCATGGCCTGGACGATGCCGTATCCATGTTGCGGGCCCCATTGCAGGGTGCGCAGGATCAGCATATCGAGCGTTCCTTGAAGCAGCTCGATGCGATTCTTGTAGGGCGTCTTGGGCGGCATAGGATGTAGGCAGGCTACTCCCTAAGGATGTAGCTTGTCTACTGCTTATGTACTGATCTATTCCCAGCGCAGCAGTGCGGCGCTGGCGGCGGGAATGTAGCATTCCGCCATGCCGTTGGCCGCGCGGACATGCTCAATGCGTTCGGCCTTCCACGCGCCTTCCGCGCCTACGGGAGCACCGGCGAAGGTCACGTCGGCCTGGTCGGACAAACTGGGCGCAATCAGCCGTTCGATCGAGACACGCTCGCCGGAGGCATTCGCTTTTATCGCCAACCGAACATTTTTCTCCGCATCCTTATTGATGACCACCGCCTGGAGTTTGCCTTGGGCATTGTTGAGCGCATAGCAGACGAAGAGCGGCCCAGCTTCCGCAGCATCCAGCTGGCCTTGCACCATGCGACCGCCCAGCAGTTGCGAGAACAGCAGTAGCGCGTAGTATTCCGGCCGCGCGACAAAGCCGTTGGCCATGCTGCCGACGATGGGCGCGTACCAGCCATATCCACCACCATGAAAATTGACGCCGCTGGCGCCAAACGAGAGCAGTTGGAACATCAAATCCAGCGCCCACAGCGAGGACGCGAAGGTATTGCTTACGCCCAGCTTGCCGCCGCTATAGCAGGAGTTAGTCTCAGTCAGCCGATAGGGCAGGTGCGACTGCGCCATGGCACTTTGAATCTTGGGGACGGCCGGGTCCCAGCGGGAGTTGGTCGGGCTAAGCAACCGCTCGATGGTCATGGAAGGGTCGGTCGGCGGGCCTTCGGCGTAGAAGTGCGTGCTCAGCAGATTCACTTTGCTGCCGAATTGCTTCGCGAACTCTTCCACCCAGGCTCCCGTGCCTGCGGTGTCTGGGCCGGCGAACTTTGCATTCGGGAGGCGCGCGTGGACAGCATCGTAAAAGCCCTGCCAATCCTTGGCGAAGTCTGCATAGTCATAGGTGGTGGACCGCAGTCCGTTATGGCTGAACAAGTCCGCCTCATTGCCGAACTGAAAGCTGATCAGCCGGTCGCCCAGCGTCTTCGAGACAAATTCAGCTTCGTCGGCAGCCAGTTGCGGCGTGCCTTTGCCGAGGTTCAGCCCGTACATGCAGCGCCAGTCCACCATGTCCAGAAATTCCCGCAAGTTGCGGATGGCCTGCGGGGTCGTCTGCGTGGGCGGCGGGGCCTTGTGTCCCTGGTCGGGGCCGACGACATCGGAGGTCTGCGCCTTTTCAGAAGAAGGATGCGGCGTCCAGAAAGCATACTCGCTGGTATTGCCGCCGATGCGCATCACGCCGGGGCCGAGCGAGCGGAGGAATCCGGCGAAGCTCTGATTTTGCGCGGAAAAATACTCCGGGTGCGCGAGTTGCGCCGCCTCATAACTCATACCCAGAAAGTCTTTCGCGATGGGAAAGCCAGGCTGGCTGGGATGGATAGTGAAGCGCGCCGAAACGGTGGGAACATCGTTGGCCCGGAGTACACCGGGCATGGCCGCAATGGCGGCGGAAGCAGCAGTTGAGCGCAGAAAATCTCGGCGATTCATGTCGAATACGAGTGAAGCATTCGGCGAGCTAGAATGCAAGCCGTGACCGCGGTCTAATCTTCAGGGGCCTGATAGCAACTTCTGCCGGGGATGCAGCGGGCCAAGTGGACATAGTGTTCGTCCGGTCCGGCAGGACCCATGGTGCGCAGGCACCAGTAGGTGGAGGCCGCGTGGGTCCCAGGATGCCAGGTATCGGCAGACTGCGGCGTGGTGCCATAGGGGTTTTTGGTGCGGAGGCACTGGCACGGTAGTACTTTGATCTCGGTTGCACTCATGGTCGTCCCTCCTTAGGTTAACCGACTGCGCTCGGGTCACGGTCCATTTGACCGGCGGCCAGCAGGACGGTGCGATAAATGGCAACTGGAAAAAGTTGCACTTTGTATCCGTTCATGGAGAGCGGCTGCGCGCCTTCCATGGCGGCCTTGCCAGCGGCCCGCGCCGTTTCTTCGGTGATCGGCTTGCCGGTCAGCAAGGCTTCGGCCTTCGGCGAACTGCGGACCACCGGAGACGCCGCTCCCATCACGATCGTTGCGCGCTTGCAGATGTTGCCGTCCATCTCCAGCACCACACCGGCGTCGGCGATGGCCCAGTCGTAACTGCGTTTCTCGCCATATTTCTGATAGGCGGAACGCATGCCTGCGGCAGGCTTGGGGACAATGACGGCGGTCAACAATTCATCCGGCGCGATCACCGTCCGCATCATTGGGTTCACATCCGGCTGGACGTAAAAATCCTTGATGGCGACGACGCGTTTGCCTTTCTTGGCGGAAGTCAACTCCACGCTCGCATTCAAACCGAGCAGCGCTACGGCTGCCGAAGAAGGCGCGACCGACGGGCAGGTCCCGTTATCGAAGATCGCGTGATACTGGTTCAGCCCGTCAAAAGCGAAGCAAACGTCCTTGCCTTTTTTCAGGCAAGCGAAATCGTCGGAGCGAAAATACCAGCAACGGTTTTGCTGTAGCAGGTTTCCGCCCACCGTCGCCACGTTGCGAATGTGGGGAGTGGCCGCGCTGCCGCATGCGTCCGACAGGATAGTGTAGTGAGCGCGAATCGCCGGATGCTCGCTGATCTCGGTCAGCGTGGTGAGCGCACCGATATTCAGTCCCTGCGGCGTTTCGTGGATACCGCGCATACCGGAGATGTTGCGGATGTTCACCAGCCGGGTGGGTGTGGCGACGCCGTTCTTCATCAGGTCAAGCAGGTCCACGCCGCCAGCCTTGACCACCGCGCCTTTACCTGCATTCTGGCCCAACTGCGAAAGTGCGCCGCTTTCCGTAGTGCAATCTGCAAGGACGAATTGATTCATACCGTTTCACTCCTTTGTGGAGTCTTGCTGAGGGCTTCGAGCACCACCGACGGAGTCATCGGCATGGTGCGAATGCGGACACCCGTAGCGTTGTGGAAGGCATTGCCGATGGCCGCAGCCGCCGACATGACACCCGCCGCTTCACCGATGCCCGAAGCGTCCGTGGAACTTTGCCCGATGTAGGACTCGATCAGTTCCACATGCAGTTCTGGAACTTCACGAGACCCGGCGATCTTGTACTGCTCCAGGTTGTGGTTCACCATCAGGCCAAAGTTTGGATCGAGCAGCCTGTGCTCATAGAGCGTGTACGAAATGCCTTGAATCAGACCGCCGTTGATCTGATTGATGACCTGCGACGGATTCATCGGGCGACCGCAGTCATGCACAGCAAAAATTTTCTTGACGCGGATCAGGCCCGTTTCCGTGTCCACTTCGATCTCGGCGACATCCACGCCGCCATACGTATCGTAGTGGCCTTGATTGTAATCGGGGATGCGCTTGGCCTGTGCGGAAACCTCGTCCGTGTTCATCTTCGCGGCGGCGCGACGGAAGCTGATGGGTTGCATCTTCCCACTCTTGCTGCTGACTTCGCCATTGGTCAGAACAAGATCGTCCGGCGTTGTACCGAGCGCGGGAGCAATGCTGGCCAGGAACTTCTGCGAGGCCTGCCATGCCGCATCGCGTACTGCGGGTGTCAAGGACGCCGTGGTCACGCTGCCACCGGAGTTTGGGCCAACCGGGTAGTTAGTATCTCCGATCTTTACCGAGACCTTCTCCGGCGGGACGCCAAACTGCTCCGACAGGACCTGCGCCAACACCGTCTTAATCCCGGTGCCAATGTCCTGCACAGCGGAAAGCACTTCAACTGAGCCATCGCGATGCACGCGGACTTCGGCGGCGGAGTTCATATTGATGTGGCGATACCACACCGATTGCGACAGGCCCACGCCGCGCTTGATCGACCCGCGGTCCGCATTCGGCATTGGATTGCGCGACTTCCACAGTGCGCTTTCGCGCACAATCTGACGCTCCACGCGACGCACCGGATTTTCATCGATCTTGTCGCGGAGTTCGAGCGGCTCCATGTTCAGTTTTGCTGCCAGTTCATCAATGGTCTGCTCCAGCGCAAAGGCCCCCTGCGGATGACCCGGGGCGCGCATGGCCGTGGCGGGACCGGCGTTGATGAAGACATCGTTCTCTTCTGTGTGCAGCGTGGCCCACTTGTACAGATTTGTTGCCGGGCCTGCGCAACCCGCGCCAGTGCCGCAGCCAGCAGTACCGTAACTGACCAACTGGATCGCCGTGATGGTTCCATCTTTCTTAGCGCCAATTTTCAGTGTCTGGTCTGAACTGGGCCGATTGCCAACAGAAAGATGTTCTTCCTTGCGGTCGAGCATCAGGCGCACCGGAGCGCCGGTCTGCTTCGACAATGCTGCGGCAACAACTCCGGGATTGCCAGCGCCAAACTTCGCGCCAAACCCGCCGCCCATAAATTCGGTAATCACGCGCACCTGGGACTTAGGCAACTTGAAGTAGGCGGCCAACTCTTCCCGCACGCTCGCTGTGCCTTGCGTGGAGGCCCAGACCGTCAACATGTCGGGCTTCCAATCGGCAACCACGCCATGGGTCTCGAGCGCCGAGTGGGTCTGCACCTGCGTGGTGTATTTCGATTCCACCACGACATCGGCATCTTTGAACCCCTGCTCCGCATCACCAACTTTATGCACTGCAGGCCCATGGATATTGCCCGTCTGCGGCACGCCATGCGGTCCGCCGCCTCCGCCCGCCGATCCAGCCTGGTCCGCCGGGCCGGGGAAGACCTGCGGGGAGTTGGACTGGCGGGCCTTCTGCATGTCCACGACAAATGGCTTTGCATCGTACTGCACCTTCACCAGGAGGGCGGCCTCTTCCGCGATGTGCGGCAGCGTCGCTGCAACCGCCGCGATTGGCTGCCCGGCATAACGCACGATGGGATATTGGGAGGGATCGAGCGAAGGGTTTCTTAAAACAGCCCCGCCCAGCAGATGTTGGATGATATAGACACCCTTGACGCCGGGCAGCTTTTCGGCGGCCGAAGTATCGATCGAAACGATCCGAGCGTGAGGAACCGCAGCATTTACAAACTTCGCATACAGCATGCCCGGCAATTGAATATCGGCAGTGTAGCGCCCAGCACCGCTCACCTTAGCGTGGGCGTCCCAGCGCGCGGGGGACTTGCCAATGTACTGCAAATCCTTATTGACCGGCAGTACCGGCGGTTCCGTCGATGGAATCTGCCGCTCCACCTGGGTCAATGTATAGCCGGGAATGCCATACGGCATCGTCACTGTTTCCATTCCCGGAGTCGTCGCCGCATCCACGGCGGCTCCAAGCATCGTCTCTTCTGCGGGAGTGAGTTTCGTCGTCGCCATCGCAATTTCTCCCTAAGCGTTGTGGGTTGAAGCGCCCGCAGCTTCCAGTGTGGCTGCAAAAATTCTGGGATACGTGCCGCACCGGCAAAGATTGCCCGAGGTAGCCTGACGAACGTCGTCCTCCGTCGGCTTCGGGTTCTTTTCCAGCAGCGCCGCGCAGCTCATCACCATGCCTGGAGTGCAAAAGCCACACTGCATGGCGTCATGTTTCACGAAGGCCACCTGCAACGGGTGCAGTTCGCCATTTTTCGACAGGCCCTCAATGGTCGTCACCTGATGCCCGATAGCATCGACCGCCAGGGTGGTGCAACTGTTCACCGGCATCTTGTCCAGCAGTACAGTGCAACCGGAGCATGATCCCCGGTCGCAAATTACCTTCGTGCCGGTCAGTCCCATGTGCACGCGAAGCGCGTCGGCCAGGGTGGTACGAGGCTCGATCTGGATCGTGTAGGGCTTGCCGTTCACATGCAGCGTGACAGGCACTGGGCCGGGCCCAAGTTCCCTGACGTCGCTGTTGGTGGCGGCGGCGGCTTCGCGGCTGAAGACCTGGACGCCTTCCAGCAGCGCCGTTCCGGCGGCCGTGATGCCCGCGCCTTTCAGGAACCCGCGACGGGAAATTCCATTGCCCTTTGCTCCCGGATTCTCAGAAACCGGGGTCGGCTCAACGGCATCTTGCGGGGGTGACTTACGGTCTGACATGACATCCTCCATGCGGAGTGAAGGGAGTAACGCGATGGCCTTGTCGGCGAAAGGAATATGGAATATCCACCTACCCTAGTTTCACCGAACGAAGCATCGGAACCATCCTGCAAAAATTAGGTATTGTCGCTACAAGCAGTAATCCAACGCGGGTTGACGCGGTGCGTTCATGCAACCACCGCAGATAGTTTCAATGCAGCTTACCGAATTATTGTTACACCAAAGAGCGCGGCCCTGCAAGCATCCGACAGACGGCCAATGGAAGCCGACGCAAAGGTTTTTATGGGGTCAAATCGAAGTGGATTTTGCCGCCGGGTTTGAAACTTTTCGCTTTCCCCAACCGTCGTTCACAACCCGCAGTATTTTTTCTCTCCTTTTTCGCCCACTCCAGCTAGACTGATTGCCGAACTTCAAAATGTACAGATTTCAAGGAGGCAATCGAACGCTTATGACAGCTACAGTGGACGCGATGAAGAATTCCGAAGCGCAACCAGGCTTGGGCCAGGCCGAGCGAGTGGTCGATACCTTCGTTGCGCCCAGCAAAACATTTGCGGACATCCGCAGAAGCGCGAGTTGGTGGCTGCCGTTTCTGATTGTCGCCATTGTCAGTCTCGCCTTTGCTTACGCCGTCGATCATCAGATCGGGTTTGAAAAAGTCGCTGAAGTCACTGTGAACAGAAGCGCCTCGGCCCAGCAGAGAATGAGCGCGGTCCCGGATGCGCAGCAGGCGCAGATCATGCACACTATTGCGACCACTACCAAAATCGGCAGCTATGCCACCCCGGCAATCACGCTGATTATTGCGCTGATCTCCGCGGGAATTTTAATGATGAGCTTCAATTTCGGCCTGGGCGCGAAAGCCAAGTTTAAAGAATATTTTGCCGTGTGGTTCTACGCTGGCCTGCCCATGGCCCTTAAATATCTGCTTGCCGCAATCGCCATCTTTGCGGGGGCCAGCGCCGATCAATTCAACATTCAGAATCCCGTGGGCACCAACATCGGCTATTACCTCAGCTCGGATGTGCCGCTCTGGCTCCGCACCCTGCTGATGTCCGCCGATGTATTTACAATATGGACAGTGGTGTTGCTGATTATCGGCTGCGCCATTGTGGCCGGGGTCAAGCGCAGTAGCGCAGCATTTATCGTGGTTGGCTGGTGGATCCTGGCGATACTCGGGATGACCGTCGGCACCGTATTCCAGGGATGATCCACCAGCAAGAAAGAATTGGAGCAGTCTTAAAAATGAATGAGTGGGTGAGGTTGTGCAGCCGCGCCGAGTTGCCCTACGAAGGCAAAGCGAAGGAATTTATCCTACATGGCAAAACGCTGTGTGTGGCCACCATTCACGGCCAATCTCTGGCTCTTGATAATGTTTGCCCGCATCGCGGAGGACCGCTCGCCGAAGGGACCATTGAGGCCGGCAAAGTCACTTGCCCTTGGCATCAGTGGGAATTTGATCTTGCTACCGGCGTTTCCACCCACTCTCCTGATGCCCGGGTCGCTTCGTATCCTCTTCGAGGAAATGGCGATGATGTGATGGTGGAGATTTAAGCGACCAGCCCGCCACGCCACAAACGGCGGCACGATTATTGGCCTCCGTCCGTAGCCAACACACCGGGACACTTGGCCTGCATCCACTCCCGATAGTTCCGACCATGGTGTCGTTTGAACGGTTCGCCGGGACATACAGGACATCCTGCGGCGACACGCAGTTGGTCGGCCCAGGATCGCTTGGTGTGCGCATCCAGCTCCCATAATTCCTGCGAAGCCTTTCCCGGCGATGCCAGGGAAATGTCCAACTTCCCGGCGCTGCCTTCGCTCCCCAGAGAAGAACCGAGCTGCACGGCCGGATCTCCTCCTTGCCCCGTCGAGGAGCCGGTGCAGCCTCCATCCTTGCGGTCCGTGCAATTCGCACTGGCGCTGCGCTGCGGTTGCGCTTTGGCATTGCCAAGTGTCTGCTCCTGTGTGGAAGGCGCAAACACGTTGGGCATCGGCAATCCGCCGCCCACGTCGGGCAGAGAGATGCCAACGTCGAGCACGGCATCGGCCTCGCTTTGCTTCGATACCGCTGTAAGACATGTGTCCTCGGTGAGTTGCGTAGCCACGGAGGTCGATGTGTCCGCAGACGCGGAAAGAACGTAGACCTTGCGGATCGGCCTGCCATCCACGGTAGTCGCCGTCTTTGGCTGCTTTTTCGCCCATGCCGCCCCCGCAAGAGTAAGACAAAGCAGTGCCACTCCAGCCTGCGCGGCGCGCCTCCCTGGCCTCGTTGCCAGAGGAATTCCCAATCCCACTTGAATCATGGCCTTCTCCTTTGCCATCTGCCTAAAGCGGATTCAAGATTGCACTATGCACAAAATATTCTGTCATTTCGAGCGAGTCCGCCGCAGCGGACAAGTCGAGAAACCCGCATTTGTCTGCCGTCCAGCAAGAAACCGCAGGTCCCCCGACTTCGCTCGGGATGACACCACTTTGGGCATAGCAATCATAAATTTGACTCTACCAACGCGACGAGCATTTTCTCCAGACTCGCAACATCCTCGACATTCCAACATATCCGTCTGCGGTCCAATTGCCGCATCAGCCCGCAAAGCACCTTGCCCGGCCCAACCTCAATCCAGTGCGTCACGCCATGCGCCATCAACTGCTGCTCACACTCCACCCAGCGAACAGCGCCAGTCACCTGACGCACCAGCCCATCGCGAGCAGCATCGGGAGTTGTAATCCATGCGGCATCGACATTCGACACCACAGGAACCTGCGGCGCGTGAAACGATAGCTGTTGCAAATCCGCTGCGAGCCGGTCCTGCGCGAGTTGCATCAGCGCGCAATGAAAGGGCGCGCTCACCTGGAGCATCACCGCGCGCTTCGCGCCGCGCGCTTTGCACAGCGCCACCGCCCGCTCCACCGTATTGACCGCTCCAGAAATGACAGTCTGCTCGGGCGAGTTCATGTTCGCAGCCGCCACTACTGCACCCATCTCCTGCGCCGCTGCGAGGCACACATCGGCAACCGCCGACGCAGACATGCCGAGAATGGCGGCCATCGCGCCCTCACCCGCTGGAACCGCCTCTTGCATATAGCGCCCACGGTTCCGCACTGCGCGAACAGCGTCGGCAAACGACAGCGTCCCTGCGGCGACGTGGGCAGAATACTCGCCCAACGAATGACCCGCCGCAGCCTGGCAATGGATTCCGTGCTCCGCCAGCACGCGCAGTGCAGCTATTGAAACCGTCAAAATTGCAGGCTGGGTATGTTCCGTCAGCTTCAGTTGATCTTCCGGGCCGTCAAAACAAAGCCCTGAGATGGAAAAGCCGAGCGCCGCATCGGCCTCGTCAAAAACGGCGCGGGCAACAGGAAAGTGTTCGTATAATTCCCGGCCCATGCCCACCGCTTGCGATCCCTGGCCCGGAAATAGAAAAGCAATTTTCTTGGTGAAGTTGGAATTTATTGGCGGCGTGCTCATAGTCAAAGATTGATTGAAGCGAAGAAGAGCGGCGAATGCAAGCGCAATTGTTTCTTCACTCGCGTTGTGCGTGTAGAAATGTCTATTCTGCGAGGATCGCAGGAGAAATGGCCAGGTCCTGCTCAATGCGCGCATTCACGTCGGCCTGGGCGAATTCTGCGGCAACGCGAATGCCATTCATGATGGCGCGGTCGTTCGACGAACCATGCCCCACGATGCAGACGCCGCGCACGCCCAGCAGCGGCGCGCCACCGTATTCCGAGTGGTCCAGGCGTTTTTTGAAGTCGTTGAATGCCTTGCGCGAGAGGAGCGCACCCACCTGTGCCGTCACGGTCGAGGTCAACGATTCGCGCAGAGATTCCCGCACCAGCCGCGCCAAACCTTCTGAAGTTTTCAGCGCTACGTTGCCGACGAACCCATCGCAGACCACTACATCCGCGTGGCCGTTGTAGATGTCGCGCCCTTCAACATTGCCCAGAAATTGAATTGGGAGCTGTTGCAGCAGCGGGAAAGCCTCGCGCGTCAGCTCATTGCCTTTGCCTTCTTCTTCGCCAATCGAGAGCAGACCGACACGAGGCCGCTCCATTTTCAGAACGGAACGGGCGTACATTTCGCCCATCACTGCAAATTGCTCCAGATTTTTCGGTTTGCAGTCGACATTCGCGCCCACGTCGAGCAGGATGCAGGGCCTGCCAGTACTGGTGGGCAAAATCGCCACCAGTGCTGGGCGATCCACGCCGGGCAGCGTTCCCAGGACCATCTTGGCGGTCGCCATGGCCGCGCCGGTGTTACCTGCCGTCATAAAGCCGGCAACGACGCCTTCGCGCACCAGTTTCAGCCCGACCCGCATGGAGGAGTCGCGCTTGGCGCGCACGGCCTGCACGGCCTTTTCATCCATGCCAATGCATTCGCTGGCCTGGACCAGCTTGATGGCAAGATGGCGCGCACCGGTGCGGCGCATCCATTTTGCCAGCAGTGGGCGCAGGGTCCGTTCGGGACCGACCAGATGCACTCGTACCGGAAGCGACCGACAGGCCAGAATGGCGCCGCGAATTTCCGGCTCCGGCGATTTATCGGACCCCATGGCGTCGAGTGCGATATCGATCAGCATGGGCGCATACGGGTTTAGTTCTGTTCCTTCACAACCAGGACTTCGCGGCCCTTGTACGTGCCGCACTTAGGACATGCATGATGCGGCAATTTGCGCTCATGGCAACTGGGACACTCGGAGAGAGACTGCGTAGTGAGACCGTCGTGAGAACGACGGATGGCGGTGCGGCGCTTGGAATGGCGTCGCTTCGGATTCGGCATGAAAATTTTCCTTTCCCCGCCCGTCCGCCTCTCGCATCCACGCCACTCAAGCGGCGGAACATTCAGAGACAGCGGAACGTTTGCGGGTGAAACATTGATTTCTTAAAAACATTATGGCTTGACCCGGCTGCGTATCGTCTCAAGAGAAGACCAGCGCGGATCTGCCGGAGCATGCGCGCAATCGCAGGGGTCCGTATTCCGGTTCCGGCCACACTCCACGCAAAGTCCTTTGCAATCTTCACTGCAAAGAGTTTTTGCCGGAAGGGCCAGAAGAACCTGCTCGCGCAGCACATCTTCCAACAATAAACCGTCTCCTTCATAGTAGCCGATTTCGGTCTCCGATGTGGTGATGGAACGGTCCGCGCCCTCTCCATCCACCCCGATAGGCCGAAAAATCAGGTCGAAACTGGTGTCGATGGCCTGCTCGACCGGTTCCAGGCAGCGCGCGCAAGGGACTTCCATCCGCGTCTGCAACGCGGCCCGGACGCGAATGTCCGGGACGATCTCCCCTGGACCGCGATGTTCTTTCAGCAGATCGGCGCGGCCAGCGGTATGCACCACGTCCAACTGCCGCATATCGTCGACAAAATCGATGGTCCCCG
The DNA here is from genome assembly GCA_027306695.1 of Acidobacteriaceae bacterium. Classification (GTDB taxonomy): domain Bacteria; phylum Acidobacteriota; class Terriglobia; order Terriglobales; family Acidobacteriaceae; genus JAKAAZ01. The sequence continues at coordinate 1,992 of DAHUZH010000069.1, read as the reverse complement.
GAACGAGCGATTCGTCAAAATCGACGGCCTCGCGCTCCAGTTCGGCAACGGTGAACTTCATGGCGATTGCCTCCAGGCGAGATGTTTGTGCCGCGTGGATGCCTTGCGGAAATTTCTACAGCATCTTAATTTGAGACTAAGGCGAGCCGGGACGCGCGTCAAACATCGCGCTGGACTCTATCTGCCTGGCCCTTCGATCAGCATGTTTTATGTACTGCCAGCTTCTGCAAGCGAAAATCGAACTGCTAATCCCAAACAGCTCTTTACCCATACCTACCATGTGCTACGATAATAATCGTTGACATACGATATAAATCGTACTACCATATTTTTTATGAGACGGCATAGGCAGACCAATCGTGCAATACCACTCCCCACGGAAGCTGAGTTGTCGATTCTCAATATTCTCTGGGCGAATGGGCCGAGCACCGTTCGCGACGTCCACAATGCCTTGAGCGGCAAACAGATTGGCTACACAACGGTGCTCAAACAGATGCAGGTTATGGCAGAAAAAGGCCTGCTCAAGCGAAGTGAGCGTTACCGCTCCCATGTCTACGAGGCACAACTCGCAAAAGAGCAGACCCAACAACAGTTGGCGAGAAACCTTGTTCAGCGGGCGTTCGGTGGTTCCGCGAAGAACTTGGTTCTGGGGGCACTTTCGTCACAACCAGTTTCCTCCGCAGAGTTGGCAGAGATTCGGCAAATGCTTGATGAGTTCGAGAAAGGAACACTATGACACCCTTAATTCTGTTCTCCGAACAGCCACTTGTACACGCACTTGGCTGGACCTTACTTCATTTTTGCTGGGAGGGAACGATTGTCGCGATTTTACTGGTGTGTGTTCTGGGACTGCTCAACGGAAACTCGCCACAACTGCGCTATCTGGCTGCTTGCTGTGCATTGGTGCTGATGGCTGTTCTGCCTCTCGCCACATTTGGATACCTCGCTACTGCTCAGCAGACGGTAGTAAGTGCGATAACGAGTTCAACCATTGCTAGAAATCCAGCCCTGAGTCTCAGGAACAACTGGGCCGGAACACCGGAAACATGGCTGGATCAGATTGCAGGAACATTGAATCAGTCTGTGCCTTGGGTGCTGGTCCTCTGGTTCGCGGGCGTGATTTTTCTTTTGGGCCGATTGAATCTAGGGCTGATCGTCGCTCGAAGAATGAAATCTGTCGCAACACAGCCAGCGTCTCTAGAGTTGCAACGACTCTTTCATGAGGTGAGCCGCCGCCTCGGAGTTGTACACACGGTTAAGCTAATGAACTCCGCACTCGTTCGAGTACCCACTGTCATTGGGTGGCTGCGTCCGGTCATTTTGATTCCTATTGGTTGCTTGACGGGGCTATCGACAATCCAGGTCGAAGCCGTACTTGCCCATGAACTGGCCCACATACGACGCCATGACTATCCGATCAATATCTTCCAGTCCGTGGCGGAAACTTTGCTTTTTTACCACCCGGCTGTGTGGTGGATCTCGAAGCAGGTGCGTAAAGAACGCGAACACTGCTGCGATGATTTAGCCGTTCGGATTAGCGGCGATTCCCTGGCTTATGCGAAGGCACTGTCATCCCTGGAAGAACATCGATCTTCCGCACCGATGGTTGCTCTTGGTGCGAATGGAGGGGTACTCACAACGCGGATCATACGTTTGCTGGGATGCAAGGAAACTCCGGCTATCTCTCGACTGGCAGCATTAACGCTATTGGCCGTCGTAGTGGGAGCGGCAGGATTGTGCATCGGGACAATTGCCCGCGCCCAATCGAATACAGGCAAACCACCAGCGGTTGAAAGCAGTCCCGCTTCACAGCCATTATCCGGCGTGTATCGGCAGTGGCTGGATGAGGATGTGCGCTGGATCATCACCCCGGAAGAGCGTGCAACGTTCCTGCATCTGTCAACGAACGATGAGCGCAACCGCTTTATCCAACAATTCTGGCAACACCGCAATCCGACACCTGGCGCTGCAATCAACAAGTTCAAACAGGAG
>DAHUZH010000068.1 GCA_027306695.1 Acidobacteriaceae bacterium | reverse complement strand
GCACTACGTGCTGATTCGTCGCAAATTGCCGCCTGATCTGCATGTAGAGGCCCTGTCGGCCAACCTCGCCCGCGCGCTGGCTCATCCGAACTCCGTGGCGAACATCCGCCTGATGCCGCGGGATCAGATTACGGTGTTCAATCTGTCTTCGAACCGTGACCGGATTATCGAACCCATCCTGCATGCACTGCAGGCGGAATCGACGGCAGAACACCCGGAGCAATCCGTGGCCATTGATGGTCAAGTCAATGTGCCAGGACAGTATCCTCTCGAGCCGGGGATGCGGATCGCCGATCTCATCCGCGCCGGCGGTGGCCTCTCGAGCGCGGCCTACACGGGCGGAGCTGAGCTTGCCCGCTATGTCGTGGGTTCTAACGGCGTGCGGCACACCCGGATCTACAAAATTGATTTGACGCAGGCGCTGGCGGGAAATCCCCGAGACAACCTTCTGCTCAAGCCGTTCGACGTTCTTACGGTCGAGGAGGTGTCACAGTGGGGTCATCAGGCGACTGTGACGCTCCACGGCCAAGTTCGCTTCCCCGGTACGTACACCATACGCCCGGGAGAAACGTTGAAATCCGTCATCGAGCGTGCGGGTGGGCTTACCCCTTGGGCGTTCCCTCAGGGTGCCATATTCACGCGGACAGAGCTGCAGCGGCGCGAGCAGCACGAAATGAATCTGCTCGCCCAGCGAATGCGGATCGAGCTGGGCGTGCTTGCGCTGCGGGCGAGCGTAACCGCAACCGGCGGCGCAGCGGGTGCGGCCGCAAACACCATGATCGTGGCCAAGTCGCTGCTGCAGGAACTCAAGACGGAGCACGCCGTAGGCCGTCTGGTGATCAATTTGCCCAAAATCATGAGGGATCCGGCGAACTCACCCTACGACGTGATCCTGCGCAATGGCGACGCACTCTATGTGCCAAAGTTTGAGCAGGAGGTGACCGTCATCGGCGAGGTCCAGGATCCTACCTCGCACCTGTACAACCCCGATCTGTCCCGCAATGCCTATATCCAGCTGAGCGGCGGCCTCACCGCGGAGGCCGACAGCGGTCGGATTTACGTCGTGCGCGCGGACGGCAGCGTGGTGGCCGGCAACGGCAGCTTTTGGTTCAGCCACAGTGGCACATCAATTAAGCCGGGCGATACGATCGTAGTGCCGATCAACGCCGAAAAGATGCTGCCGTTGCCATTCTGGCAGGCCGTCACGGGAATCTTGTATAACGTTGCGATTGCTGCGGCGGCTGTGCATGCGCTGTAAGACGAGCAATTAGTTGAAGGCAGCCCAACGTGCTTCAGGTTGGAGCAATAAGCGATTAGGCAATCAGTAATATGCAGCGACGAGCTCTCATCACGGGCATCACGGGTCAAGACGGTGCGTATCTGGCCGAATTGCTTCTATCAAAGGGCTACGAGGTGCACGGCATCAAGCGCCGTGCTTCGTCGTTCAATACTGCACGCATCGATCATCTGTACAAAGATCCTCATGAACGGGACGTACACCTGCATCTGCATTACGGCGACCTCACTGATGCGACGAACCTAATTCGCATTGTGCAGCAGGTTCAGCCGGATGAGATTTACAATCTAGCGGCTCAGAGTCATGTCGCGGTGTCGTTTGAAACCCCTGAGTATACGGCCAACTCGGATGCTCTCGGGACACTGCGTCTGCTCGAGGCGATTCGGATCCTAGGATTGGAGAAAAAGACACGCTTCTACCAAGCCTCAACATCAGAGATGTTCGGCAAGGTTCGGGAAATACCGCAGCGCGAAACCACGCCGTTTTATCCGCGCTCTCCGTACGGTGCGGCGAAGGTCTACGCTCATTGGATAACTGTCAATTATCGCGAGGCGTACGGGCTTTTCGCCTGCAGTGGCATTCTCTTCAATCATGAATCCCCGATTCGGGGAGAGACATTCGTCACCCGAAAAATTACTCGGGGGCTTGCCCGCATTCACCACAGACTCGACGACTGCCTGTATCTCGGAAACCTTCACTCACTTAGGGACTGGGGCCACGCTCGGGACTATGTGCAGGCGCAATGGTTGATGTTGCAGCAACGTGAACCTGATGACTACGTGATTGCAACCGGCGAACAGCATTCCGTGCGGGAGTTTGTGACTAAGGCGGCAGCAGAATCAGGCTTAGTTCTTGAGTGGCGCGGATCGGAGCTCGACGAGCAAGGCATCGACGCCAAGAGCGGGAGGGTAATCGTCAAGGTCGATCCACGCTATTTCCGGCCCACTGAAGTCGCGACTCTATTAGGTGATTCAAGCAAAGCGCAGACAAGACTTGGATGGAAGCCTGAGGCCACGTTTGAATCGCTCGTCAAGGATATGATGGCGGCAGATCTTGAGATCGCGCGCAGAGATGCAACCATGGCGCGCCAAGGTTTTCAGACCTACCGGTACCACGAATGAAGCTGAACTCGCTTATTTTTGTAGCTGGCCATCAGGGACTGGTGGGTTCGGCGATCGTTCGGCGATTGGTTGGTGCGGGATTCGAAAATATTCTGTTGAGAAGTCGGGCCAACCTGGATTTGACCAGTCAGCAGACGGTCAACGATTTCTTTGCTGAGAATCGGCCTGAATACGTATTCTTGGCTGCCGCGAAAGTCGGCGGAATCCTGGCAAACGACAGTTATCCCGCTGAATTTCTTAGAGATAACGTTGCGATCCAGACGAATGTCATCGATGCTGCGTATCGCAACGGAACGCGCAAATTGCTTTTTCTTGGGTCGAGCTGCATTTACCCAAGGAATGCTCCGCAGCCAATGACAGAGGAATGTCTGCTCACGGGCTCGCTGGAGCCGACCAATGAATGGTATGCAATAGCCAAGATCTGTGGACTGAAAATGTGCCAGGCATACCGCAGGCAGTATGGATTTCGTGCAATATCTGCGATGCCTACTAACTTGTACGGTCCGGGAGACAATTTTGACCTCGAGACGTCACACGTACTGCCGGCTCTTGTGCGAAAATTTGACGAGGCAAAGCTTAACCAACATCCGGAGGTAGAAGTTTGGGGGTCCGGTGCGCCGCGACGAGAATTTCTTCATGTTGACGATTTGGCGAACGCCTGCCTGTTTCTGATGCAGAACTATGATAGTGAGTTGTGGGTCAACGTGGGTTTTGGTGAAGATATATCCATAGGACATCTGGCGCGTCTTATTGCGCGAATAGTCGGTTTTGAGGGGACAATCCGCATGGATCCGTCGAAACCCGATGGTGCTTCCAGAAAGCTATTAGATAGCCGGCGCATTCGCGCGCTTGGATGGAAGCCTCAGATTCCGATCGAATTAGGAATAGAGCGGACATACAAGTGGTATCAAGAGAACCGCGCTCTGGCTATTGTGGGGGCTCATACAAGAACGCTGGTGAGCGATTCTAAATGCACGGACGGCTGAAACGGTCGGGTGCGAATGGCTATGACTACATTTCACGGTTCAATGGCAAAGCAGACGTAGTCACTCCCGGGATTCGATGGAGTAGTAAACGCTTCTGAAGTCCGGAGTTTCTTTTGACTGAGTTTAATGTCGACATGAACTCCATGCGGCGCGAGAAGTCGGAATCCGGAGTGCAGATCGGTCATCGAGAATGCTATTTTGGGGACCTGATGTGATCAGACAACCGTAATGAATAGCGCTGCACCTGGGAGAGCGCCTTCCCGCGGTCGGTTGCCACTGTCGCACGTCGGATGGAATATTGTGGCGCTATATTGTGTCCAGGGAATTAATTATGTCCTCCCGCTGGTCGTGTTGCCGTATCTCCTGCGGATTCTCGGCCCTGCACAATATGGGGTAATTGTCTTCAGTCAGTCGCTGATACGATACGGGGTTATTCTGACCGACTTCGGATTTACTCTCAGCGCGACCAGGGCGGTTTCCCTTGCACGAGACCAACCAGATGCGCTCGCAAGAATATTCTGGTCAACCTTCGCTGCAAAAAGCGTCTTATTGCTCCTGAGCGCTGTAGTGGTGGCGGTCGCGGCTTATTTTACAACAGAGCTCCGCGCTGACTGGCACATTGTTGCCGCATGTAGCCTCCTGTTATTCGGATCTACGACCTTTCCTGAGTGGTATTTTTTGGGTCTCGAGCGCATGCGAGTGGTCGCGCTAATTTACTTCGCTACGGGCATGCTGACGCTCGTGGCGGTGTTCCTCTTTGTCAAGACATCTACAGACGAACTCGCCGCTGCGGTCATCCTATCGAGTCAACAGATGGTCGCGGCGTTAATCTCGATCGCAGTGATCCCGTTCCTTGTGCCCGTTCGCCCGTATTTTCCAAGGCCAAGGGACGTCGTCGCAGCGATACGCTCCAGCTGGAACATTTTTCTCTCAATCGCTGCTGGCAGTCTGTATCTAAATACAAATACTTTTCTGTTAGGAATCATCTCTGGGCGTTACGCAGTTGCGCTGTATGCGCTTGCGAATAAACTCGCACTCGCGATGTATAATATCCTCGTGCCAGTGGTGAGGGCAGCATACCCACGGGTGAGCCTGCTTTTCGGTGAGTCACTCGACCGTGCCTTTGGCTTCACACGGGCACTTCTTCGTTGGCTGGTGCCTGCCGCGTTGTGCATTGCAGCGACGACCTTCCTGTTTGCGAACGAAATCATCCGGTTGCTCGCTGGGCGCAAATTCGCGGCCGCTGTTCCTGTCTTGCAGATTTTGAGTATACTTCCAGCGATTCTAGTCTTTTCGTCCATCGTCTCCCAAGTGGTGATGGTTAATCTAGGGCTGGATAGATCTCTCAGTCGGATCTATATGCTCGTCGGCGCGTTCAATCTTGCGCTGGTTCCAGCACTTGTCCACAAGTATGGCGCGTCGGGGGCAGCAGTTTCCGTTGTCATCGCGGAATGCTTAGGCCCGATCTTAATGGTGCTTGTATTGCGCAAGGCTGGCGTACTGAACCGCCTGATTCCGTGCGCTCGGGTCGAAGGAAGATAGGCCTGAGCGAGGCACGCCGAGAAGTCCGGAGCGTGATCAGTGTAATTCGACTATGAGGGGGCCGTTGCGAGCCGTTGGCGCACGTGACCTGAAGATCTGACCGTTCCATGAGAGTGGAGCAGCGCCGAATGGGACATAACCGGCACGACGAAAAGCGTTCTGAGCGATCGGGGTCGCAATTTTCGATCGCTCACCCAAGGAAGGAAATACGGCTAGTGTGCCGAAATTCACTCCTGCCCAACTGGTAGGTTTGTGCATGGAGGTTCTGAAGTAAGAGGATCCGGACCGGAGAAATTCGTAATGTCAACGGAATTAATTCAGTCACCGCCGCACGTGATGCCCTCCCCGGAGCCACATGATGGCGGTGTGAGCCTTAGAGAGTTCCTGCTCTTCGCATGGAAATATCGATGGCTCGCGGTCGTCTCAGGGTTGATTCTGGCAGGCGGTGCGCTACTGGCTGCCGTTCTGATTACTCCAAAGTACACAGCGTCAGTAGTGCTGTTGCCGGTGAGCAATCGAAACAGCTCGCTGGGGTTGGGTGGGCTGGCTGGAGGTATGTCGCAACTCGGCGGGCTGGCGTCACTAGTAGGAATAAATATTGGCGGTACTGGTGGTCAACGGGAAGAGGCGCTTGCGACTCTGCAGTCGCGAATTTTGACCGACCAATACATTGTCGCTCATGATTTACTGCCCATTCTGTATTCAAACAAGTGGAATGGTAAAACTCATACGTGGCTCGGAGGGCGCAAGGCCGCGGTGCCGACACTGTGGAAAGCGAACCGCCTGTTCCAGAAGAAGATTCGGACCGTCGAAGTGAATTCAAAGACGGGATTGGTGAAACTTTCTATTCGATGGAAGAATCCCGATCAGGCGGCTCAGTGGGCGAATGGACTTGTCTCTCTGACGAACGACTACATGAGACAGAGAGCAATAAATGAAGCGGAAAGAAGTATTGCGTATCTTAACGAGGAAAGTGGAGATACGAATATCGTCGCGGTAAAGAATGCAATCTATACGCTCATGGAGGCAGAGATTAAAAATGAAATGGTTGCGCGCAGCCGAAAGGACTTTGCACTCAAGGTCATCGATCCCGCAGTTCCACCCGAAAAGCAAAGCTTCCCTAGGCCGCTCCTTTGGACTTTTGTTGGATTACTTGGTGGCCTCTTTGTCGGGTATGTAATTGCGATTATAAAGGCTACATTCTCGGACAGTTCTGCGAATCGGCGGAGCGAAGATCGATCGGCAGCGCAACCATCCTGAGTATTAGGTTACGACCACTCGCGTCGCAGGGAGTCATGGCGCATTTGCCACCGTCGCCGATTACATTCGAAATGGCAGTTTCATGGCGTTAGAGAAGATTGTGAGACCGACAGTACACGGTGGAGAAGCCGTGATGGCGCGTTATCGGGAATTGATCTCTCGAATTGATGCCACAAGAGGTGGCCGCAGGACTCGGGGTGAGGGGCGACAGTGCGATGATGATTTGGTAACAATTGTGACCGTCGCATTCAATTCAGCCGCCACCATTGAGCGAACAGTTGAGAGTGTCGCCGCACAGACGCACGCGCATACCGAATATGTTATCGTCGATGGGGGATCAACAGATGCGACGGTAGACATACTTCGGCGGAGATCAGACGAGATTGACCTGTGGATTTCGGGGCGGGATGAGGGAATTGGCGATGCTTTCAACAGGGGAATAGCACTTGCGTCTGGGCGATACGTTGCTCTCGTCAATTCTGATGACTGGCTTGAGCCAACCCACATTGAACGAGCTGTTGAGGCGCTGCGGGCGTCGAACGCCGACTTTGTGTTTGGCGATTTATTGGTTCATGGACGGGATGGCAACTTGGAGTTTGCAATTCGAGGAGACTCAAATTATTTTCGTGTGATCAGGCGACGCATGCCGGATTTAAATCACCCAACAGTGGTCTGTCGAGCGGATGTCTTCGAGCGCTGTGGTCTGTTTGATACGCGCTATCGTGTCGCTATGGATTATGATTGGCTGCTCCGTGGTTATCGGATGGGAGTAAGGGGGTGCTATGTGGAAGGGCTTATCTCGCATATGGATGGGAATGGTGTGTCGCATCGTAACGCACGCCGCGGCCTGAGGGAGGTGAGAGAAATTTCGATCAAGCATGGATATCCGGCTGCTCTGGCATGGTTGGGATACATGTCTCGATCGTTTCGACTTTACGTTCGCGAGCTAATTGAGAGGCACATTTCGAAACGTGCTGCACTTGCGATTCGGGGCGCGCTGCACCGAAGATTGAGACTGAGGTATTAAACTTGTGTGAGCGACGCGACAAATGACAGGTGTGATTGGTGCACACACTGTTGATGCTGCGCGGCAGAATCCGAACGCGGTTGCCGGTCATGTCGCACAAGTCAACGCGTACTCCGTAACAACGGGCTTGCTCTGCTGTGTGCTGCTGTGTGCCCAGTTGCTTCCGCCGTTGCCCCAATACTTAGGCTTGTCGCCGTCAATGGCGCTCGGGATGACGATGGCATCCGGAATTGCAATCTTGCTTGTGGGAGCGAATTGGGCGATTCAGAAAATAAACGGGCGCGTAACGAACTGGAGCATTCCAGCAGCTCCGCTTGCGGCGCCTGTTGTGCTTGTCTGTCTCGTCGTAATTCACGGTCTTATCGCCGCGCAAATGCATGAATTTGATTACGCTCGGTTTAGCGCGGCACTGATTCCTCTTGTTTTCCTTGTTGGCGGTGGATTCGCTATAGGGTCGGTTTTGCGCCAGGCACGCCCGGGGCAAGTAATGATGGCGACATGGATTAGCTTCTGGACGCTCATGGGAGTTCTTGCCCTGAAACTAGTTGGGCTTCAGCCGCGAATCGCCGAATTTCCGAAGTCTACGTTTCCATTCACGGAGACGTCGCATTTCGCTCTGGCACTCGGCCCCATTTTGCTCTATCGATGCGTAACTGCAAAGTCTAAGGGGCGGACACAGTGGGTGTTGCTAAGCATTGCGATGGCTCTTGCGCTCAAGAGCGGAACCTTGCTGATAGTCGCTTTCATCGCGGCTGTCATTACGCGCCGTACATTGAGTTTTATTGCGGTTGGCGCTGTGGTTCTGTTGGTGGGACTTACGGTAGAGCTGAAGTATTTTGTGCAGAGAGCAGAAATTTCAAACAATAGTTCGAATTTGACGGCGCTCGTGTATCTCGAGGGGTGGGAAATGTTCGGAAGCGCGATGGAAGAGACACGGAGCTGGGGGCTCGGTTTCGAGCAGATGGGTCTTGATGGAACAAATGTGGCGGCCGCAGCGGAAATCCGTCGCGTCAGTGGTGGAGTCAGTGAGAATGTGCTTGATGGAGGGTTCGATTTCGCGAAACTTGGCAGCGAATTCGGAATTTTTGGTGCACTGCTGGCTGTGGCATTCTGCATAGGTAGCTTACGCGCGGTAAGGCGACTAAGAATGCGGGACTTTGATTTCGGTCTGGCGCTCCCATATTGCATTATTGTCGGGTATTCTGTGGACATGTTTGTGCGGGGTACCGGATATTTTACTCAGTCGACCCTACTTTTTTGGGGCGCAGTCAGCTCGTTTGGACCATTGCGTGGTCTATTCCGTTGCAAAGGGAGAGTAGATGGCGATGTAGAGGTGTGTCTCCGCTGAGAGGCTGGTGACGCACGAGATACCATCTTGCCTCGATTGACGTCCGTCATAGTTCTGAACTCGTTTTGCCATGTGCAAGGCGGAGCCAGTCGCGTGGCAATAGATGAAGCCTGCGACCTGGCGAGAAGCGGCGTTCGCGTCTCATTCCTGGGCGCGGTTGCGCCTGTTTCGGATCAGTTGCGAACGAATGGAATTCGGGTGGTATGCCTGAACCAACAAGAATTGGCATCGGCAGCGTCCGACCCGAAAGTGGCTATTGCAGGGCTCTGGAATGGCTCTGCGTACCGCGCAATGCGGCGGTTATTGGAAGATTGCGATAGGCGGGGAACGATCGTACACGTTCACGGGTTTACACAGGCTTTAGGGGCGAGCGCAATCAGGTGCGCAGTCGAAAGCGGTGTGGGTGTCGTATGTACCCTACATGACTATTTCACCGTCTGCCCGAACGGGGGTCTATTCAACTACGGCGCGCGAAGGCAATGCGAGCTACATCCGCTATCTGCCCAATGCATTTTTACGGATTGCGATAAGCGCAACTATATCCATAAGGTCTACCGAGTGGCCCGAACGGTAATTCAGCAGAAGTACGGCCTCCTTCCAAAAGGGATTAAGCACTATATTTCGCTTTCTGATACGTCGGAAGCGGTGCTGCGTAAGTACCTGCCGCATGACAGCAAATTCTTTAGGCTACAAAATCCGATCAATGTCCCACGACGACCACCCGCGGCTGTAGCCGAAAGCAATCGGTTAATTGTCGTCGGACGTCTGGATCCGGAGAAAGGGATAGATGTTGCTGTTCGTGCCGCGGAAATTTGCAGTCATCCCATAACGTTTGTCGGCGGTGGGCCAGGGGAGCGGGAGGCGCGCATGAGTCCATTCTGCGATGTTACCGGCTGGCTACCACGTGAGCGCGTCGTGTCAGAAATCGCTGCTGCGCGCTGCTTACTATTTCCCAGTCTCTGGAAGGAAACGTACGGGCTATGTGTGGATGAGGCTGCGGCGTTGGGGATCCCGTCTATTGTTAGTGCCTGCACGGCGGCTGCTGAGCGTGTCGAAGATGGGGTGACGGGGTGGCATGCGCCACCCGGCGACGTAGATGCATGGGCAGAGTGCATCACGCGAATGGCCGACGACTTGACTGTCGCGAGGATGGGACGCGCAGCCTACGAACGCTTCTGGGAGACACGCGAAGATGAGGCGACGCGCACTGAAAAGCTGAAACACATCTACGAGGAGGTTTTGAGCCGACTTTAAAGGAAAATTATCGGTCAGCTTTGATGAACAGGGATGGCGGTACTTTATTGATTCCTGTTCTCGAAACGATGTGTACTGAGAGATTTGGAAAGATTCGAGAATTGGACATCACGCAGTTGACCACGTTCTCATACGCCAATCCGCCTAACGGTTCGGAGGGTTCTGTGCATCCATCGGTGGGTAGGATGCCTTCCCACGAGCGTACGACGAGGCGCTGGTCAATTGCAGCCACGCTGTGACACCTTGTCCGAACGCGGAAAGAGGAAAATGAGCAAGGGGCCACATGATGTGTGCGCCGACGAGGCGAGGTGTAGTTTTCGTGACCTGTTCTCGAGGCGTCGTGCGTGTGGTGTCCGCGAGAGCCCAATTCCATGCCTCAAAAAAGCAGCAAGTAGAACGTCACGTAGAGTTCGTGGATGTCGAGGTCAGAAATGCAGTATGAAATATCGGTGGATCGAAGATACTGTGAAACGTTGCGCAAAGCGAGCGGCTGGTACGGCTATCGTATGTTAGAGGAAGTGTGACGCCGATGAACAATGGAATGACAATACTGTTGACGGCGACGATCAACCCGGGCAACACGATCATGATGATGCGTAAGGACCCAGTGGAGAGAATGAACGACTATGAGAAAGCTCTTTGTGAATGGGTCAGAGTATCACACGTCGCCACGATTGTGTTCTGTGAGAACTCGGGAGCAGATCTAACGAATCTCAAGCGTGCTGTATCGCCTGATGCTGCGTCGCGGGTCGAGTTCCTATCTGTCAGTGGCGCAGAGGCGGGTTCAGCGAAAGGAAAGGGCTATTGTGAGTTGGGGACGATTGACCTGGCAATTCAGAACTCTTCATTCATTGATAAGTCAGATGTGATCGTGAAATGTACCGGCAGGCTCTCCTTGGAAAACACTATCCGGGTAATTGAGCAAATTCGATGTTCGTCGTTTGATGTGATGTGTACGCTGAGAAACTACCTCAGTTTTGCGGATTCGAGAATATTTGCAGCTACAAAGGAATTCTATGCGCAGTACCTGATGCCTCTAAGGGAGATAGTCGATGACTCAAAGGAGGTGTATTTTGAACATGCACTGGCGGCCGCCGTTGGAGGGGCCCTCAGAGACAGAAAGCGTTGGCGACCATTTCCGGTATTGCCGCGCTGGCAGGGCATCTCAGGAACACACGGTCGGTCAATAACCGAGAGTGCTGCAACATACGCACGTCGAGCCCTGTATCATAGAATTAGTCTGGCGGTTTATAAACGTTGAGTGACTTCCATGAATGCCCAGTTTTGCGGAGCATCATGAAGCCGCATGCGATACCGGAGGATGATGACCGACCGGATGTGGGCGATTATTCGGCAATCATCCGGACGGCGAATTCGCGAGTTGGGGGTAAGCTGAGGTGAGGTCGGCGATCAAATCAGTTTTGAAGCGTTTTGCGCGTCTATTTGACGTACCGCTGGCAGTCCTTGTAGTGCCGGCAAGTATGATCATGCGGAGCGTTCGGCAGATTGGTGTTCAGCGGCTTCCATTGTGTAGGAAGATCTTGGAGGCGGTCGGCGTATTTCCGATCCGGGATCATTATTATGAGCCCCAATTCACGTTTCGACCGGGCGCCGAGCGCCTGTGCGCTGAAAGGAAGCTTCCGGGTATTGACTGGAATATTGATGAGCAACGAGATCTGGTGCGTAAGCTCCGTTATGCATCAGAACTTCGGGGGATCGATGCCTCGGCGACAAAAGAGGGAGTTTTTCATTGGGATAACGACTCATTTGGGGCGATAGATGCAGGCTTTCTCTATCAGTTTATCCGACTACACAAGCCGCGGACTGTCATGGAAATTGGGAGCGGCTACTCGACGCTCATCGCTAGACGGGCGCTCGAGAAGAACCGGCTGGAGACACCGGAGAATGAGAGCCGCCATGTGTGTGTCGAGCCATTTGAAATGCCGTGGCTTGAAAGTGCCGGTGTAGAAGTGATCAGACAGAGGGTTGAAGATATTGGGGTTGATGCGTTTTCCGGACTCCGAAGTGGTGATCTACTGTTTATCGACTCATCGCATGTAATTCGACCACGTGGCGATGTCTTATTTGAGTACCTGGAGCTGTTGCCGGTGCTCGCTAAAGGAGTGTTTGTCCATATACACGACATCTTTACTCCGCGAAATTACCTGAAGCGATTTGTGATTGACGAAGTAAAGCTTTGGAATGAGCAGTACTTATTGGAAGCCTTTCTAACTGAAAATAATCGTTGGAAAATCGTCGCAGCGCTAAATTATCTGCAGCATAACTTTTCGCGAGACCTGCTTGCGATTTCCCCAGCAGCAAGTGAATCTGAGGAACCAGGTTCAATTTATATTCAACGGATTATGGCTTAGGCTGGCGATATCTTGAAGACATCGCAAGTGTCAAGCGCACTGGCCTTGAGCGGCGCGGTCCCGTTGGCAGCCGGACTGTTAGGACTGCATGAAGATGCGCTGGGGTGTTGTATCTGCTTCGCGTCAAGAGCTGACATTTTGAGTTGCGATCTTCAAGGGCGCGCGGCGTATTTGGCGGGGCTGCGTGTTTGAAGCTCTTTTAAGGCGCATCGTGCGCGCGGTTCGCGGGAAGGACCTTGGCGACTTGGGGGGTCTGCCGGCGACTTTCACACTATGGCACGTTCTGCAGCGTGGCACAGTTCCGGTTCTGCGGGGCACTTTACGGCGACTATTTCTACGAAATTCACGTTTCCCGCTATTCGTTGGCCGTGGCGTACGTATTCTCAGTCCATCCTTGCTCTACGCGAATAGGGGGGTATTTTTGGGGGACTATTCCTACGTCAACTGTTACTCTACGCAGGGTATAAGACTCGGGCGTAATGTGACCGTTCGGGAATTTGCCTGGATTCAATTGACGAGTAGGCTGGATCACCCTGGTGTGAGCCTCGAGGTTGGCGACGATACATACATTGGACCGCGAGCAACGCTCGGAGCTGCGGCGCCCGTTAAGATCGGTAGTAGATGCCAGCTTGGTGCGAATGTTAGCTTAATTGCGGAGTCGCATCTCTATGGCGGGAGCGACCCTATTTTCAATCAGGGGGTAAGCCGAAAGGGCATTGTCATTGGGGACGATTGCTGGATCGGGAATAATGCCATTATCCTTGATGGCGTGAGTATCGGCTCGGGGTCAGTCATCGGTGCAGGATCTGTGGTGACACGGTCAGTTCCGGGCGGAGTGGTCGCCGCGGGTGTCCCGGCACGAGTCATTCGAACACGATAACTACATTTAGACCGCAATTGATTCTCGTTTGGGTGATGCGGTCTGAGGTGGCGCGGTCCGGTTTCGCTGGTAGACCACAGTGCGTAGCTCCGGCCGACGGCTCGGCGCACAAGCAAGCGGTTGGGCGAGCGCAGCAAGCGTCTGTGGACCCATCGGGAAAGCCCAGTGAAAGGGAATTCCCAGTCGCCGGACAACAAGGTTAGGCGGAGACTTTATCCGTGCAACAGGTGCGCGATGCATTGAGATCATCGGCAGACACCAAGCAGCGAGCGGTGCGTTGGCAGTACGCGGATGAAATCACACTATTGTATCCAGATGCTATTCCAATAGAAGTCCTGAGCCGAAAGAGCGCGGCGCAGCCGGACGGGTAATCGATGACCGAATGTGCCCAATTTGTACCCGACGTATTTGGAAATTATCTGAGCCGCAGCGTACGGGAGAAGAACTGGGTTTTCATCCCAGAGCTTAGTGAACATTGCACGGGCGAACTTGCTGCCGTGAGCCTCTTCCCGCTGCTCAAATGTGAGTGACTTCATCTGCCTTCGCCCGTAGCCCGTGTCGAAATAACGGCGAAATTCCTGCAGTAAAGTATAGCGATGCGAATGGTGGACGATCGCCTCTGCGACGTACGCGACTCTGTAGCCGTGTTTCAGTAGCTTGGCGGTTACGATGGCGTCCTCAGAAACGAGCGCCGGAGGAAAGCCCCCGATTTCGTCAAGGACGGAATTGCTCCATGCCATGCATGTATCGGATGTGAGGTACAAGCGGGGACCGTATAAGGGCAGATCCTGTAGAGAACGTATGTGGCTCTCCGCCGGATAATTGTACTCTCTCGGGAACGCTTCGAAGAATCCGGCACCCTTATGAGGGATTTGCCGCGCGTAGCTGGCTGCGGCAGCCCCCGTGCGCAGCGGCCCGACCAAGCGTTCTAGCATCTCTGGAGATACTGCATACGCATCGGGCGTCATCATTACGACGATATCAGTACCGATCTGGCGGCGCGCGAGTTCGCGGGTGGCACCATGATTGAATTCATTCCGCGGCACCACGAGGACCTCTGCACCCATTTCCTTGGCCAGATCCACAGTGCCGTCGTCTGACGAGGAATTGACGACAAGCGTCCGGGGCTTCAACGGCGACGCCAGGATCGGAGGCAACGAGTTTGGAAGATGTTGCTTCGCACAATGAGTGATAAACACAACACCGATAGACACCGCGCGGGCCGGTGCTTTCGTCGTCCGCGCCGAATCGGCGACGGTCTGGAATGCTTCGCTGTCCATTGTCACGTAGTGCGGAGATATCTTGCACCATAATAATCTGCAAGCCGATCCCAAGCGATTTCCTCGCTCCAATTCAGTGCGGTGAGATCAGGAATATCGGTGTTTATGCGAACTGCCGGTTCCGGGAATTGAGTCTGCATTTCCAGCTGCAACTCTGTCGTTAGATTAAGGCGTCGACCCATTTGCTCCGCGAAGCGGCGGGCGAATGCGCCTTGATTCTCAACATAGCCGCTGGGCCCAAGGCGCGTAAACGAAAGCAAATCGCCCGCTCGTCCAACAAGGTTGGCATATACGGAAGCCAGAAGTGACACATGGATGTTATCGCGTACGTAAGCGGGAGTATTGATAACCGCAGATTTCCCTTGCGCCCAGCAGCGCATCAAGTACGCGCAGAAGCGCTCTTCCTCCCAGGGACCGAACGGGTTGGAGATGACGAACTTGGCGAGCGGGACCTCAAATTCGTTGCACCAGAAACGGAAGACTTCGGACGTCAGGCCCTTTGATAGACCATACGGTGAAAACGCTCGCAGGGGGAACGATCCGGCTCCCTCACCTGCTTCGAAGACGCTGCCGGTAAGGACAACAGCCATCAGTCCGACATCTCTGCCACTCCGCAAAATCGACTGAATGTTATTGGTGTTGCTCAGAAGTGCCGCCGGGACATCGAAGTCAATGCTTTTGTAGTTGGTTACATCGGCGGCGTGATGACACAGGATATCAAGTCCGCCGCGCATGAGATCGAGGAAGCGTTCGCTGCCGAATGGACAATTTTCAACAATTTGGACCTGAGCGGGAAGGTGAGATATTCGCTCGCGGCGCAGCCCTTCGTAGCTATCTCTCCGTCCTCGCAGAGGAGTTATGACATGATGTCCGGCGTTTGACAACGCGGACGCGAACCAGTAGCCAGTAAAGGAAGTGGCCCCTGTAAGGAGGACTTTCACAGCAGTCCCCTCATGGCTTGCGATCCGTGGTAGGCCGGGTCAAAATCCGGCCAATTCCGGTCTTTGTCAGATACGACCATCGGAGGCGCGGGCCATTCGATCTGAAAGCGTGGATCGTTGAATCGAACGCCACGCTCAAGCGTTGGGTCGTAGAATTCGCTGACGAGGTAAAACGCCTCCGTGTCCGCGTCTAACGTAAGAAAGCCGTGCGCGCACCCGCGCGGGACATACATCATTCGGCGATTATCCGCCGAGAGCTCGGCACCGAAAGAGCGGCCGAACGTAGGGGAGTCGGGACGGAGATCGAGCACGACGTCAAACAGCGATCCACGAATGCAGCGGACGACTTTCACCTCCCCGCGCGGGGGCAACTGATAATGCATGCCGCGCAGCGTTCCGCGGGTGGCGCTGGTAGAGTTATTAATTTGCACATAATGCGTTGCGAGCCCCTGGTTGGCGAATTCACGCTCGCAGAAGAGGCGGGCGAACCAACCTCGTTCGTCGCCACGTCGCTCCAGATCAATGGTCCAAGTGCCGTGAAGCGGCGTAGGATTGATTCTCATGTCGTTCTCACCGCCATCGCAAACTGTCGGACAGCCGGCCTTCGTTGATGTGCTTTTCGAGGACCTTCAAGCGGATGAATTGTGAGATGCGAAAATTTGCGTCAGAAAATCCCATTCCCAAAAGGCCCGCGCTGAGTTCGCCAATGGCTTGATTGAGATCAACCTGCGGTTGATGTCGAGGGGCCAGTTTTTCGTACAGCGAAAAGTCGACGCGGTAAGAGCGCTTGTCGGGAGGTGCGTCGGTATTGATGGACACTGATGTTCCAGGGACGTGGCGCGCCACCGCCTCCGCAAGGTCACGGACCTGGTAGTTCCATCGGTTGCTGCCAACGTTTACTGCGAGATAACGCCCGCCTGCGTGCAGATCGCGAGTCAATGCCCACTCTATGGCGCGCGACATATCTTTGACATCGATCAACGGGCGCCATGGCGTGCCGTCGCTTAGCACGGTGATCTTCCGGCTCGCTACGGCGCAGGCAACAAAATCGTTGAGAACCAGGTCGAGTCGTGTACGGTCGGACCAGCCACAAGCAGTCGAGAAACGCAACGACGTGATGACCATGTCGGAGTTGGTCATGGAGGCGAGGTCGGCTTCCGTCGCGACTTTGGAGCGGGCGTACGCGGTCAACGGATTGAGGGCATCGCTTTCCTTGCGTGCGTCCCCTTGTGCATATCCGTACATGCTGCAGCTAGACGCGAAAACGAAGCGCTTCACACCATGCTGGGCAGCCAAGCGTGCGATGTTGGTAGTGGATTGATGATTGATTGCCTGAGTGACCTGCTCGAAGCGGTTGCCCATCGGATCGTTCGACACCGCCGCAAGTTGCACGACCGCGTCGATTCCGTCGAGGAGGCGACTCGGGAAGTCTCGCACGTCGCCGAAGTATTGAACGTCGGTGCCCGTTTCAGGCAGATGACCAGCGCCGGTCAGGCAGTGAGCGAAGAATCCTGCATCGTAACCGACGATATGAACGTCGGGAAATGCCATTCTCAGGTGCCGCGTCAGGACCGGGCCTATGTATCCGGCATTGCCGGCGATCAATAATTTCATGATCCTCGCTTCATTTCAGTGACCAGTTTTCACTTGTGGCGAAAGCTTACCAGAGTTTCCAAGGGGCTTTGTTAGCGGCCCAGAGCTCTTCGAGCTGGCGTTTGTCGCGGAGCGTGTCCATGGGCTGCCAGAATCCGTGATGGAAGTAGACCGTCAGCTGTTCGTCGGCCGCCAATCGCTCCATTGGCTCTCGCTCCCAGACGGTGTTATCGCCTTCGATGTAGTCGCCGACTCTCGGCGAGAGCACGAAGAATCCTCCGTTAATCCAACCGCCGTCGCCTTGGGGCTTTTCGGTGAATCCGGTGACACGATTTTCGTCATGACGGATGGAGCCGAATCGACCGGGCGGTTGCGTTGCTGTTACGGTGGCGAGGCGATTGGAGCTGAAATGTAGTTTGATTGCTGCAGTGATATCGATGTTGCCAACGCCGTCGCCGTAGGTGAGACAGAATGCCTTGTCGTCGCGCACATAGGGCAGAATGCGCTTAATGCGGCCGCCAATCATGGTTTGCTCGCCGGTGTCAACCAGAGTGACGCGCCAGGGTTCCGCGGAATTGTGGTGAACGTCCACCCTGTTCTCCCGGATGTCTATCGTGACGTCGGACATGTGGAGAAAATAGTTGTGGAAATATTCTTTGATTACGTACCCTTTGTAGCCCAGGCAGATGATGAAGTCGTTGATGCCGTGTGTGGAATAGATCTTCATGATGTGCCAGATGATGGGTTTGCCACCGATGTCAACCATCGGCTTTGGCTTCGTCACGGTTTCTTCGGAGAGGCGCGTGCCCAGACCACCAGCCAGAATTACTGCTTTCATACGCAGGTCTCTCAGTCTTTGATGAGAATCAATGATGACCGGAAGTCGTGAAGGCGCGTTCCGGATTCATGTGCATTCCTCGGGTACCATTTATTGGAGAAATTTCTGCTAGCATAACGGCGAGGGCGATGAGTTCTTGTATGAAAATAGGAACGCGATAGGAACGCGAAATTGCGGTGGACGGCCCCGCAGTGGCGAAGTTCCCGCACCTTCGGATTATGGCGCGAAACGCTATCATATTTGGTGGTACCGGATACATCGGAATGAGGTTGGCTTCCTACCTGAGAGACCAGGGATGGGGTCATGTGCTGCTTGCCGATGTCAAGCCTCCGGTCGGGACCCTTCCGTCCGGAGTGGAGTACGTCGCATGCGACGTGCGTCGACCCATAGGGAGCCAAATGGGCGAGTGCGAAACTGAGTGGCTTTTCAATTTCGCCGCCATCCACCGCGAACCTGGTCATGCGTTTCATGAGTACTTTAATACCAATTTGCCAGGTGCGCGGAATGTGTGCGCGTATGCAGAGCAGATAAGCTGCAAAAACGTTTTGTTCACGAGCAGCATCGCCGTGTACGGAGAGATTACCGCGGCGACCGATGAGTACGCCAATACGTACCCGGACACCGGCTACGGGATCTCGAAACTCTGTGCCGAGCTCATTCACGAAACCTGGCAGACAGCCGATCCTGGGCGGCGACTGGTCATCGTTCGCCCCGGGGTGGTCTATGGTCCGGGCGATCCCGGTAATATTCTGCGGCTGATTCGGGCAATTCAGAAGGGCATCTTTGTGATGCCAGGCGACGGTTCCGTACGCAAGAGCTACGCGTACATATACGGACTGCTCGAGAGCATGGAATTTACGATGTCGAGGCCGGAGCGCCATCTCTGCTACAACTACGTTGAGAAACATACGGATACGCTGTCGGAGCTCGTTGAGAGGATTACCGCGATACTTGGCGTTCGGCGTGCGCGCTTGCATGTCCCGAAGTCGTTGCTCGTCTTGCTGGCGCGTGCTGCACAGCTGGCAAGCGGCGGACGCAGCCCGATTCATCCTGTGCGAGTGCGCAAGGCCGCGCAGTCGACGCACATCGTGCCGGCCGAGCTGATCCGTCTGGGATTCGAGTTCCGCTACGACTTCGCGGAATCGCTCAGGCATTGGATGAGCATTGCGCCAGAGGATTTTGCGCCAGCAAAGCCAGTAAACCGCTGAATTGACGCAGCGGGAGTTGGATGAAGGCGGTATCGGCGGGACTTGCGAATATAAGCGCGACTAATCTTTAGCGACGACAACTCAGTATGCCCCGCGCCCCCAAAGCACGACCTTCACCGTTTTTAGCAGGATCTGGATGTCCATCAGCAGGGTCTGCTTGCGGACGTAATAGGTATCCATGACCACGCGCCGGCGGTAATCCGTATCGTTGCGCCCCATGACCTGCCAGAGGCCCGTTATGCCAGGCTTCGCGGCCAGGTAGGTCCGCAGATAGCGCCCATAGCGAAGCATCTCTTCCTTCACGATGGGCCGCGGGCCCACCAGGCTCATCTCGCCGCGGATGACGTTCCAGAGCTGCGGCAGCTCATCGAGGCTCGTCTTACGCAGGAAGCGCCCGAGGCGGGTGACTCGAGGATCATGGCGTAGCTTGTGATCGCGCAGCCATTCGGCCCGTGCGACCGGGTCTCTATCGAGCAGTTCGCGCAGGATCTGTTCGGCGTTTGGCACCATGGTGCGGAACTTCAGGCATTCGAAGAGTTTCCCGTCCTGGCCGACCCGGCGGTGGCGGAAAAGGATTGGGCCCTCCTCGATTCCCATCCGCACGGCGATGATCAGAATCAGCGGCGAGAAGGCGAGGCCGATCGCGAACGACCCGACGATGTCGAGAACGCGCTTGTACGCGGAGAACTTGCGGTGACGGTACGTGCGCCGTACCGGGGACCGGACCGGTGCTTCCCACACCTCGGGCTGCGCCCGGGGCAGGACTGTGTCGTTGAACGTCACCGCACCCGCGGTGAGTTCGGGGCTGGATCCGTCGAAAGTCATACGTTGTTCTTTCTGGATCAGATGCGGTCTGAGACTCGCTTTTCGCGCCGCAGCCTCCACCGCCACGTGCGTCCTGATGACTTCGTCCGCCTGCGTCGACAAGATCTTCTCCCTTCTTGCTACAGGACTGTCGCAAACAGGCGACAAAAGTCCGGCTCAGTCTGACCCTGCAAGACCATCCCTGTCCGGGACATACTGCACATTTTCAAAGCAACGGCTCGGCCCCGCAGGCGTTGACCCTGCGGGAACTCGTAGGATTGCGTAGCGTCAGCGTCGCAGATTGTGCGGCACAGGCCTTTTTCAGGCGGAACGTAGGCGGACGAGAGGCACGCCATAGCGTGACCCGCCAAACGATTGTCCGGTGGGCGACCGAAAGTACTGGCAATAGCGAGACCTTGCTTCAATTCGTCTTCCATCCTGCCAACGGACTGCCTCCGCAATCCGGGGGGCACCTCCCCCCTCTGCCCGTGCCTTTTCTCGGTACAGATTAAGTATAGCGAGCCGCATCCGCGTTTGAAACCCGGTGACCTACGTACGATGCCCTGCCGGTTCCCATTTGTGCTCGTTTTTTCGTGCGCCGGTGGGCCCCGGCGTGGCGCCTCGTGACGACATTCGCGTGCGTCTCCCGGCGTGCTTGTGAGGCATTGCCCCTTCCTTTACCCTCACGCCCGCCATGAAAGTCACTATCTTTGGTTCGGGCTACGTCGGTCTCGTGACCGGCGCGTGCCTGGCGGAAGCCGGCAATCACGTGGTCTGCGTCGACGTGGACGCGGGCAAGATCGAGCGGTTGAGACGCGGCGAGGTCCCCATTCACGAGCCGGGCGTGGATGCGTTGCTCAGCCGCAACGCGGAGGCCGGGCGCATCGAGTTCACCACCGACGCTGTTCGCGGAGTGGAACATGGCCTGT
>DAHUZH010000067.1:20767-21062 GCA_027306695.1 Acidobacteriaceae bacterium | reverse complement strand
CTTGCCCAGTCTCGCGCCTGTTCGAGGTCCGCGAAGCCCTTTGTCGGGAACTGCGGTCGGTATTTCGCGGTGCGGAACGGGGATAACGGCGCGACGCTCAAGGCGACCACGGTGCTGGCCATGATGCATTGGCTGGGCCTGAGGGCCTCTTACTCCCGCCCGCGCGTCAGTGACGACAACGCCTTCGTCGAAGCGCTGTTCCGCACCGCGAAGTACCGACCGCAGTTCCCGACAAAGGGCTTCGCGGACCTCGAACAGGCGCGAGAATGGGCAAGTTCGTTCGTCCGTTGGTACA
>DAHUZH010000067.1:0-20757 GCA_027306695.1 Acidobacteriaceae bacterium | reverse complement strand
ATCCGCTACGTCAGTCCGGCGCAGCGACATGCCGGTGAAGATCGCGCGGTCCTCCAGGCTCGCGATGCGCTCTACCAGCGCGCACGGGCAGAAGCCCCGCGGCGCTGGGCGCGGCACACCCGAAACTGGAACCCGATCACCGCCGTCACGCTCAATCCCGAGCGCGACACAGTGATCACGGCAGCGACCGAGAGCCTTCATAAAACTCGGCCCGCTGCATGAGACAGGCGACAACTATCTTGACACGCACCGTGCCGTTCGCGGCGCTTATGGGCACCGATCACTCGCTCCTTGCGCGGTGCCGGCGCCTCGGGTGGGGCCAATATCTTTGCCTTTCCCCCGGCGGTACGTCGCATGATCTACACGATCAATGCAATCGAGAGCGTCAATGCGAGACTGCGCAAGATCATCAAGACTCGCGGTCATTTCCCGAGCGACGATGCGGCCACTAAATTGATCTGGCTGGCACTGAAGAACATTACCGCCGACTGGAGCCGATCAGCCCGGGAGTGGATCGAGGCGATGAACCAGTTCGCCATCGCCTATGGGGATCGATTCACAACACGACTCGGCTAGCAGTAGACTGCTCCTGCCGCAGTGGTCACGTCCACCATGACCGGCCGTTGTGGCAGGAGATTTTAAAACCGCCTCAAACACAAAAAACCAGACACTCCCTTGTCCGCCGACGAGGCCCTCAAGCGTCGGCAGGAGAAGTCCACACCGATCTTCGCCGCTTTCCACAAGTGGGTCGAGGATCTCCTGCCCGCAACGCCCCCGCAGAGCGCGCTCGGCAAAGCGCTCTCCTATACGCACAACCAGTGGAAGAAATTGGTGTTGCACCTCGAGCATGGGGACGTGCCGATACACAACAACTATGTCGAGAACATCATCAGGCCCTTTGCTCAGGGGCGCCGGGTGTGGCTCTTCGCGAACAATCCGTACGGTGCCCGCGCGAGTGCAAATCTCTTTTCCCTGGTCAGCACGGCCCGCGCCAATGGCTTGGATCCGTCCGCGTACCTGACCCACCTGTTCGAGCAGCTCCCTGCCGCCGACACCGTCGAAGCGCTCGAGGCGCTGCTGCCCTGGAACGTTCGCGACGTGCTTCGTCCCGCCTGAGCGCCGCCTGAGGCGGCTCCCGCCGCCACCCTGATCCTTGCCCAGCGCGTTCGCTGCACCTGCCTTGGGACCGGGCCGCCATCGCCTTACAGCCTGGCCGTGACCCCTATGCCATCACGCCGTACCTTGCAGGGACGGGGATGCCGGAGTCCTTACCGCCAATCTGAAAATTCAACAACTTCGGATGCGCGGGAAGTCAATCTGTAAGGTTTTTCGACAATAGTCATTCCCAGCCGGCACTTCAGCACCGCGAAGCGGACCACGCCAGAGGCTGCTCTGTCGCTACCATCTCATCGCACCTGCGCCGTCACCTCTCCAATTACGTCGTCACGTGTCCTTGCCAGCAGGACCAGATAATCTCGTCCACCGCTATTTGTTCCTTCAGCCCGTATTGTGATACTAAAATATGCGAATGAGCCTCAAAAGAGCGAGAGAAAGATACGGGCGGCCGCAAGATGCGCAAACCCGGCGAAGCTGATGGAGCGGAATTCACAGCGAATCAATGTCTGGCAATCGGCGAAGCCAATGCAATCACTCAGAGAGCAGGTCGACTATCCAGCACCGCTGATAACGGTGCACTCTATCTGCGGCCTTGCGCAGCACATGTGGTGCACCATGGGTCAGTCACTTCGAGGTCCAAATCAAGTAGTTCTTTATCAAGCACTGAGCTGTCCTCGGCACGACGACAACTCAGGTTCTGAGGATTCGCTTTGATCACGGAGAACTGGCAGTTCAGCAGCTATACAAGCGCGACTCCACGTTTCTTAACTGCGCGCGTGCTCACTACCAGCGTCAATCAGTTGCGATCAGCAATTGCCATGACATTCGCAGCTTTTCCACGCGTGGTCTGCCCACTCTCGCCTTCCGTCATACTTCGCAAAGGCAAAAGGACTATCGACGATAGTCTCTCTCCCATCAGTGGTCTCCTTTCTCAGCAGCACATCAACCAACTCCGACACTACGTTGCGCAGCGCCTCCTGCCCAGATCATCGCTGAACTTGACCATGCGTCGTCACACAGCTCGCATACCACTGCAGCAACATGCGGCGACCCTCCCCGCTGCTCCACTGATTAATTTGGCAGTGCGCCATTTTTTTGACTGGACGTAACTACTGATTCTGTCCCAGCTTTAGCTTTGACCTACACCTGTCACCAGGCACACGTTGGATCCCTGTTCCTCAAGAGTGATTCTCCAGATGCAAAGCAATCGCAAACTCATTCTTCTTGAACTCAACGAACTAACGCCGCGCCTGATGAGCCGCTTCATCGACGAGGACGTTCTACCAAACTTTCGACGACTCCGCGATGAATCGCAGGTATTCCTAACAGATGCGGGCGAAGATCCTCCATTGCTCGAACCATGGATTCAATGGGCCACCGTCCACTCCGGCGTGCCATACGCGCAACACGGCATACAACATCTTGGTGACTCTCATCGCACCGGTGTCCCTGCAGTGTGGGACTGTGTGTCGCGCAGCGGCAGGAATGTATGGGTCTGCGGAAGCATGAATACGTGGCACGCGCCAGACCCGAATGGCGCCATTTTGCCGGATCCGTGGGCGCGACACGTTAGACCAACCCCACGAGAGCTGGATCCCTACTTCGATTTCGTGCGAGCACATGTTCTGGAGTACACACGAGATGAAGTCCCGATGACTAAGCAGAAATTATTCGCATTCTTTAAGTTCATGAGACAGCATGGCTTGAGATTAGGAACCGTCGTCGCAATTGCGCGTCAGATCACGACTGAACAATTCGCCGAGACTCGCTGGAAGCGAGCAGCGATACTCGACCGCCTACAGTTCGATTTATTTCGATGGTATTACAAAAAAAACGGACCAGCGTTGTCCGCGTTTTTCTCCAATAGTACCGCACACTATCAACATGTGTACTGGCGGAACATGGAACCCACGCTTTTTTCGAACGCACCTCGCAAGTCTGAGCAATCTGTTCACCAACATTCAGTCCGGTTCGGGTATCAGCAAATGGATCGCATGGTCGGCGAAGTATTCAGGATGGCGGACCCAGCGACTGTAATCGTAATGCTCAGCGCGCTAAGTCAGCAGCCGTGTTTAAAATATGAGGCCACTGGAGGAAAAACATACTACAAGCCCACGGACTACCATGAGTTCTTGAGGTTCTCGGGCATTGACTCAACTAAGTGCTCTGTCGAGCCTGTAATGTCCGAGGAGTTCCATATCCGAAGCGCTGATTCTGTATATGTTGCGCAGATCGAACAGCGGCTAAAGTGTCTTCGCGTCAGCGGACAGCCGGCGATCCGTTTCAGACGTGATGAAAACGGAGTCATAGGAGGCTGCGCTATCTTCACAGAAGTTCCGCCGGATGAAATGCTCACGAATGGTTGTGTTACGACGCCATTTTCCCGTATATTTTATCACGTTGACCTAACAAAGAGCGGCATGCATGATCGTCCAGGACTGCTCTGGGTCCGAGATCCCACGCTGACGCCAAAAGTCGAGGCAGAACCCGTTGACCTTACAGATGTTGCCCCAACAATCCTGTCTCTTCTCAATGTTCCTATTCCGACTCACATGACCGGTAGAAATCGACTTTCATTAGTCGACAGGTGACTGTGATTGAGTAGACTCAGCGGTCGGACATCTCGCAGCCGATAAAACGACTTATGCGTATACGACCCGAATCCCGCTTTCCGGTCGCCGATTCCCAATGTTTTCTCCGACGAACAACCTCGCATTCAGATTCATTCAAGTGCACTTCGGTGCTCAGAGCGCAACCGCCTCCGCACAATCACAACCGCCCCGGCCGGGCACAGAGAATTTCCGCCGACCTGTACCTCGTGCCTCGCAAGCGTGATCAGGGTATGCGCTTTTCGCTGATTGCCGCGGACTTCCGGCGTACCTACCGCTGATGTCTTGCAATCACCCCTAGCCGCCTCACGCACCCAATGACAGAGCCAACAAGTTGCAAAGAGACGCTTTTGTCCGATCAATATCCACGCCACAGGCATCCCGTGGGATGTTCATGGCACCTAATCCCTGCCCGCATCACAGATTCTGACATCGATTGAATGCACATTCCGGAGCGGGTCATTTACACTTGTTGTGAATGCTAGAGGAGAAGCGGATGGATATGGACACTACGATTATCGGCGCCGGTCCTTACGGGCTCTCGATCGCTGCGCATCTTCGGGCAAAGAATCGGCAATTCGCACTGTTCGGCACACCGCTAGAAAGCTGGAGCCGATACATGCCAAAGGGCATGATCCTCAAGTCGGAACCTTTCGCTTCAAATCTCTGGGATCCGGCCCGACGATTCACACTCGAACAATATTTGCGATCTCTAAAACTTTCGTATCAGCCTTTAGGACAACCGCTGGCGCTCGAACGCTTTCTGCAATATGCGGACTGGTTTCAGTGCAACACGATCGGTGATTTACAAAACATCAAGGTGAAATTGCTCGGGCGCACCCACGGCGGCTTTAGACTTCAACTAATCGATGGCCGTCGGCTAACGAGCCGGCGAGTCGTTCTCGCCACCGGCCACATGCCATTCGGCGTGGTACCGCCGGAGCTATCGGAGCTACCGTCACCGCTGGTAGTTCACAGCTCGAGAATGGAGCCCGTCCAGAGCTATGCCGGACTCGACGTCACCATTCTAGGCGCCGGACAGTCTGCCTTGGAGTCGGCAGCACTGCTGTACGAGGCCGGCGCACGGGTTCGGTTGCTCGTGCGAGAATCCCGCCTCCTCTGGAACGAGCACTCCAAACCGCGACCGCTGCGTGAGCGCATTCGAGCACCCGACGCGGGTATTGCGTCCGGCTGGGGCGCGGTCGCCATCTCCGAGCTGCCCCGAATGTTCCGCTGGAAGTTCTCTCCCGCCAAACGCCACCGGTACGTCATGACCTCATTTGGTGCTAGTGGCGCCTGGTGGTTGCGCGGGAGAGTCGAAAACCGTATTGAAACATGGCTCGAATCGCGCGTCCAAGCAGCGTCGATAGTCGACAGTCGCTTGCTTTTACGCGTTGCTCGACCCGATGGAATCCAGGAAATCTGGACTGATCGTCTGATTGCCGCCACAGGCTTCAGTATCAACATCAACCGGCTGGATTATCTGGCCACTGAACTCCTCGAGAGCATACAAACCGAAGCCGAGGGTATCCCCGCGCTCAGCGCAAATTACGAAACCTCTGTACCCGGTTTATACATCGTCGGAGTCGCAAGCTCTCCGGTATTTGGTCCGATCATGCGATTCATGTACGGTGCCAAGCATGTCGCACCAGTTCTCGCGAGGAACTTACCATGAGACGCATTAATAACATAGTATATCTTTCAAACGCCAATCAATCGCGCTGCCAAATCGGGATCTGCGCTGAGCCCCAAACAAGAAGTTGCGAAGTCGGACTGAAGAAGATCAAAGAGACTACGCCCGCAATTCAAAAGCTCGTGACGAAGTGTGTTGTGCAACTGGAGAGTTCAACCATCGAACTGCCCATTGCTGCAGCTGCAGGAGGATCCAAGCCGCGGCCGGCGCCACACGCGGCCGCGGGGCAAGAAAGCCGTCCAGCGCTTGCGCCACGGCATGCGGGTCGAGTAGACCCGTCTCACGAACCCGCGCTGGGGAAAGCTCATCCAGAAGCAGCGGGCGCAGCGGCCCACGCAGCCACTCTCCCACCGGTGCAGAGAACCCCTGCTTCGGACGGTCGAATAATTGTGGTGGAAAGTACCGCGCGAGAATCCGGCGCAAGACATACTTGTTCAAACGTCCGTGAACCTTCCATCGGGCCGGTAGCGCAGCCGCGAGACGCGCTGCGTCGTGGTCCAAGAACGGCTCTCTCGCCTCAAGCGAGACGTACATCGAGGCTCGATCTACTTTCACGAGCAGGTCGCTCGGCAAATACCTCGTCATGTCGTAGTGCATGAACTGATCGTGCGGGCCGGTGCCCCTCACAGCTTCGAACGCAGAACGCGCACCAATGCAACCGATTGGTGGTTCGCGAACGAGAGCGGCACTGCCCGGCGACGGCCATTCTGAGATCGCGGCATCGTATGCTTCGAACGTTCCACGTGCGCGAGACAGGCGTATGAACTTTCGCAGTTTGTCATCAATCGCGGCGAATCGCGAACCGCCGCCACGTGCCATTGCATAAGCGCGCATAATAAGGCTCGGAGGCAGACGATCAAGAATCTCACCGGAGAGGTAGTAGAGGCCCTTCAGCAGACCCGACCTGCTGACAAACTCTCCGCAATACGCATACCGTGCATAGCCACCGAAGAGTTCGTCTGCCCCGTCGGCCGATAGTGCAACTTTCACGTGCTGTCGCGCGAGCCGTGAAACCATGAGAGTCGGAACGAGCGAGCTGTCGCCAATTGGCTCATCGGCAATGTCGGGAATTTCGGCAGCTAGGTCGACTGCAGCTTGCGGGGAAACTGACAGCTCGGTATGCTTCGCTCCAAGCGTCTGCGCGACTTCCCGCGCGAACGCAGTCTCATCAAACTCCGAATCTCCGTAGCCGATCGTGAATGTGTTCAGCTCGACACCACAACGGCGCGCGAGTAACGCAGCGACGAGCGAGGAATCAATTCCTCCGCTTAGAAATAGACCCACCGGAACGTCCGCCACCATCCGATATTTAAATGCCTCGCTCAGACTGTCTTCAATTCTATCGATAAGCGGTCCGTCTGGGAGTCCTGCGAGCTCCGTCCGCAATGACTGCGCCCCATCACCGTCGAAGAGCTGCGCAGCGCTCCAGAATACCTTCTGCTTGCACTGCAACCGCTCATCGAACATGTAGATACAGCCCGGCTGGACCGTCTTGACGTCCGAGAAGATGCTCCGGGGTGCGGATACGTACCCGTACTGTACAAATTCCGCCACCGATACCGGATCTGTCACCTTATCCGTATACCCGGCGTAGTTAAGCGCCTTGGACTCTGAGGCGAACGCAAGCACGCCGTGGCGTACAGAAAAGTATAGTGGCTTCACGCCGAAACGATCACGGCACAAGTAAAGCATGCGCTTGAAGTCGTCCCAAAGCGCAAAGGCAAACATTCCGCGGAATCGGTCTACCGCATTAAGATTCCACTGGCGGAACGCCGCAAGGATAACTTCGGTGTCGCTATCGCTACGGAACACCCATCCGAGCGACGTCAGCTCCGCACGGATCTCGCGGAAATTGTAGATTTCCCCATTGAATACGATCCAAGCGCGGCGATCCGCCGTGGCCATCGGCTGATGACCGAGGGGCGAGAGGTCGAGAATTGAGAGCCGCAGGTGCCCCAGCAGCAGCTCACCGTCCGCGAGCACTTGCACCCCGCGATCATCGGGGCCACGATGTGCCATCGAATCAAGCATTCGCTCGAGTTTCTCATCGCCCTGTCGTCGCCCCGGTGCATAGACTCCTGCGATTCCGCACATGGATTTGACCCAATGAGGTGCAGCGACGCTGCGTGAAATACATCACATTCTCCGCAGACGCGGCAGGTCGCCAGCCATCCTGCGGATGCATATGGTATCCTAATTCAATAATTCTACGGCAATCGTGGTCGGTTGACGATACCTGCAAATCACGTTCTAGGAACAAGGCGCCAGCGCGAATGAACGGTGGAAGTGGTATGGTGCCTCGGCCACGGGGCATCCGCCATGAGCGGATTTCTGTGGTAGTGGTGTGGCCCTCCCCTGTGCGAATCGGAGCACCGCCGAAAGATGGATCGCATCCTAGTTCGTCCAGGAACCGCAGGCCACCATCTCGTTTCTGGACCCCGGGGAACGGCATCGTAAATTCACGCGCGCAGTTGCGACGCGCGGGCAAACCTTGACGTTTCGTCCGACTGCACGCATCCACCCGTACGCTCTGACGCACTGACAATGCGTATTCTGCGGAACATTTTACTGTACTTCGCGCGTACCGTCGGCGCATTCCGCGTTGCGCAGTTCCTCACTCGCAACCGTTTGCGCATTCTCTGTTACCACGGTTTCTCCGTGAGCGATGAGTACCAAGTATTGCCGCATATGTTCATGCGGGCCTCGACGTTCGAACGCCGTCTGCGCATCCTCCAACGACGGCGCATTCCAGTAATCCGGCTCGATGAGGCAGTGCAACGCCTCAAGGCCGAAAGGATCTCTAGCAGCGAGACCGTCATCACTATCGACGACGGATGGTCGTCAACTCTGAGGATCGGCGTACCTCTTCTTGAGCGTTATGGCTTCCCCGCATGCGTTTACGCGACAACGGAACATCTTGGTGGAGCATCAGAAGTATTTAATCTCGTACTGCACTACATGATTCACCGCTCACCCCACAAATCACTTGTTTTGACAGGCCTGCATGCGGATATTGACGGCGTGTACGATCTGCGAAGAGATCGCCAACACACTGCGGTCTCCCTTATCCTTGCCTTCGAGAAGGCGATTCCGGTGCACGCGGACCGTCAACGCCTTCTTCCGACAATCGCTTCCGCGATGGGAATGAATTTGCCCGAGGTTCTGCGCGACGAACGGTTTAGCCTGCTGACCCGGGAGCAGATGCGTGACCTCGCCGCTCGAGGGTTCGACATCGAACTTCACTCGCACCGACATCGACTCCCCGATCAGGACTTTGAATCTGTTGCCGCGGAAATCGAGCGAAATCGTGAAGAGCTCGAACCGATTCTGGGCAAGACACCGACGCACTTCTGTTTTCCGAGTGGTCAGTACAGCAGTCAACATGTGAACTGGCTGACACGCCTTAAAATCGAATCTGCAACGACCTGCGATCCCGGTCTGAACGGACCCGGCAGCTGCTTAATGCTTCTGAAGCGCGCTCTCGACAGTGACTGCGTATCCGATATCACATTCGAGGCCGAAGTTTCCGGATTTCGCGAGCTGGCGCGTACCCTGCGACTGCGGATCATGCGCGGGCACGCCAACGCCGTTCAATCTCAGCCTGGCCACCCGACATTATGAGCCAATCGACATTACTACCCCAAAGTCCGACGACAGCCGCCGACACGGACAGGCCGCGGGTGCTAGAGGTACTATTTTCCTTCCAAACTGGTGGCTCGGAAGTTGTCGGGCTCGAGCTCGCGCGTGAGCTCGCACTGGGAGGCGTGGATGTCATGTGTACCTCAGTCACCGACATGTCTGGTCCGCTTCGCGAGCGGTGTGCAGGCCTCGGCATCCCAGTAATCGATCTGGGATTTCCCGCTCGCCAGATTCTGCACCGCAACGGCTTCAGTGCCTCGCTCACACGACGCCTTAAGGAGTTGCGGTTGAGTGCGATTCATCTGCAGCATTTTTATACTTTGCACAAGGTAGGTCTCGCCGCACGAATCGCGCGCGTACCTCGCATCGTAGTCACCGAACATTCGGATACGCGCTATCGCGAAGATCGAGGCCTGCGATTGCGATTGCACCTGACGTGGCGTCTCGCTCACCATATCACAGTCATCCATGAGGAAATGACCAGTTTTTTACGCAATGAAATCCATATACCAACCTCGCGATTGAGCGTCATCCCGAATGGCATTGATGTGGATCATTGGCACCGTCGTGACCGCGAAATCCGCCGAACTCAACTCGGCATTGCGTCCGAGTTCGTGTTCATGTTTGTCGGAAGGCTTCAGCCAATTAAGAACGTGCCGCGCCTGATTCGCGTCTTCCTCTGGGCGCAGGACAGTTTAACGAGACCTGCTAAACTGTTCATCGTGGGAGACGGTCCCGAATTGGCTGCGTGCAAGGCGGAGATTGCAGGACATCCGATGGGGCAAAGCGTTACTTTCCTCGGCGAGCAGTCAGATATTCGACGCTTCCTGGCGGCAGCCGATGTTCTGGTTCTCAATTCTATCTCGGAAGGCGTGCCCCGCGCGCTCCTCGAGGCAATGTGCATGGGGCTTCCTGCTATTTCCACCGGCGTTGGCGGCATTCCCGCCCTGCTGCGTGATCGCGGCTGGCTCACGGATGTTGGCGATCCAGAGAGTCTGCGGGCCGCCCTCCTCGAAGCAGCTGGCAACCCTGAGAACGCTGCGATGCTCGGCGGACGCGGACAAGCTTTCGTTTCACGCGAATACGATTACCGCGAGGTACTTGGCCGCTATCGGGACGTTCTTGGGCTGAAAGTATTGCCTGTTCGAACTGCTGCCAAGTTGGGCTAAGTACACACACTGGGCCTCGCCATGTCACTCATGAATTGGATGCGGCGCCGAGATACGCGCCTTCAGAAGATGGCATACGCAGCCAGCGCGCGATTAATGCAAAGGAACTTTCCGATCATTCCCGGAGTCCACGGGCTTTTAGCAGCTGAGCGGGAGTTCCGAAAGGGACCCCTGCGCCACCTGATGTCAAAGATCTATTACGAGCCACTCCTGCGCCGGCGAGTACACTCGGCTGGCAGGAGTCTTGTTCTTTACGAAGATATACCAAAGATTTTTGGAAATCTCGTTGTCGACCTCGGGAATCATGTGACCCTTTCTGGGCAACAGGTATGGTTTGCCTGCGGGGACATGTCTCCGAAATCGCTGAGAATTGACGACAACAGCTACGTTGGATTTGGAACTCAGATATTTTCCGGCACTGAGATTCTGATTGGGCACCATGTTTTAATTGCAAACGAGGTGCTGATAAATGGCTTTGATGGGCACCCGCTCGACCCCATTGCCCGCGCGGAGCGGCGCCCTGTGACGCCCGAGAACTACGGCCCGATTGAGATCTGCGAATACGCGTGGATTGGTAGTCGTGCGATTATCTTAAAGAATGTCAGAATCGGGAAAGGCGCAGTGGTAGCAACAGGCGCCGTCGTGACCAAGGACGTTCCCGACTTAGCGCTCGTCGCAGGCAACCCGGCGAAGGTCATTAGAATACTCGAAACGCCGCCCGGATGGACACAAGACAGCAACGTACCCGGCTAGAGCACTTTGGGGGTTAGCGCGAAGCTCGTAGCGCAACGGCGAGCGCGCTCATACGCTTCCTGCAAGGCCTGGACTGCGGAACGCAAATTCCTCGATCTCGGAGCCGGTCCCAAATCGGCCGAGAATTTCCCAACCATGCTCACGCCGTGCAAAATACGTCGCGTGGTTACTCGAATCCTCCTCCTTCGTTCTGCCGACGATCCAGAGCCCGTTCAGGCATAGCGTCTCAAAGGCGGCAAGTGCGGCACCACAGAGCTGTTCCGCCGAAAAATAGGCTGTGTTTAGAATATTCATCGTCCGCAATACATCGCAACTGGCGAACGTAGCGTCAAACACTGACCGCTCCTGAATCCGAAATCGGGTATCGCGTGCCGCAGCTCGCGCGGCGGCCGGATGAACGCATGAGAGCTCCCGGAACGGAAGTAAATCCCCATGCATCATTCGCGCATCAGTCAATCGGCGCATCCGCTTGAAGCGCCACGTTGCCCACTTTGCAATCAGGCGGTTTACTGGATATCGTCGTGGTTCACCCGTCAAAGAAACAACCATTGGTGGACGTATGTACTGAAGCGGATGTCCTCCAGGCTCTAAGATGTAGCTTTCCCCCGACGGCAACGGCAGTTCGAGGAGGTGCAACATCCGATCTGAGGCTTCAACAGATGCATTCGGGAACACGTGAAATACGCGCTCGGCGAATTCCCATGAAGTCAAACAGTGGGACGCCGCACGATCCTGGATTCGTAGGGCTGCGTCCGCGGGGAAAAGCCGCCGCATCCAATCCAAAGTGGCGATGTCCAGATCCTCGAAGCGGCGCGCTATACTAGTCCGGTTTGTTCCGTTTGATGTCCTCATCCTGAAGTTGATGTCTTCAAAAATGCGGACTTGCTGTTCGGTCGGGTTCTCTCCCATTCGAAGCAAGCTATAGGCAACATTCGAGGAAGCACCGCCATTGGTTGCCGGGCGGTACCGATACTCAGTGCAGATTCCAAACCGAAACATTGATTGATTAAGTTTGCCGCAGTAAGGGGGATCTATTTTAAGCCGAACGCTTGTATGAAAGTTCCATCTGAGACTGCAGCCCAACTAGCCAGCACATTGCACTTCAGCAAATCGGGCATGAGGACTGATCAAAATCCATCCCCAGGCTCCCGATATTCATGACGATCGCGCATCTCTTTCGTGCACTCTGCCCAATAAACTCATTTTGTAGCTCAATGATAGTGTAAATGGGTGAGAATACATGGGCAAGCAGGTAATGTGTTGCTCTTGCCTCCTACGCATCAAATCCACTGCCGTAGCTCATCGTAGGCTTGAGCACGCCCACTATGTCTGTTACCGAAGCCGTAGAATTTTGGAAAAGATCGGAAACTCTTGACGTGCGTCACACCAGTCCTGCACAGCAGGACATTGACGTAGCAGACGCAAATTTAGTATAGACTACAGTTCGCAACGCTCGAGTGACCGCCGGTTAGCCACGTGGCTGCACTTCCGCCCCACAGACTTCTCGCTTTGATGGAAGCCACTTCAGTCACGGGACCGGCAAAAAGTATGCTCGCGTTCGGGCGGTGGCTTCAGAGTCCCGAGGGCATGGACTGCCCGTTGCAAATGACAATCGTCACGTTCGATCGCGAGGGCAAGGACAATGGCTTCGTCGAAGCAGCTCGAACCGCGGGTCTCGATGCGTATCTCGTCCGGGAGCGGTATCGGTTCGACCTCGCGGTAATCCCTCAGCTCAGGGAGCTTATTCACAGGTTGAGTCCAAGCATAATCGAGACGCACAGTAACAAGTCCCACCTACTTATTAAAGCGATTTCTGCTGCGCGCCGGCAGCGCCGTTGGGTAGCGTTCCATCATGGAGACACGCACACATATCTCCGTCAGCGCGTGTATAACGAACTTGATCGCCTCACGTTGCGCTCCGCCGATCGGATTGTCACGGTGTGTGACGCATTCGTACCACGGCTCGTGGCACGTGGAGTTCAACCTAATCGCGTTCGTGTTGTCCACAACGCGGTGGCTCCGGCGCACGCCGTACCTGAGCCCGTCCGTAGCAAGCTTCGAGCGGAACTCAATATACGTTTTGACGAGAAGGTGATCTTGGCAATTGGACGCCTTTCACGCGAGAAGGCTCAGAGGTATCTCATTGAAGCGCTGGCGCACCTGCCTCAAACGGAGGGCCCGCGCAAACTAATACTCGTCGGCATCGGCCCAGACATGGACGCACTCCGGCGACTTACCGGCGCTCTGGGTCTTACGGATAAAGTCGTCTTCGCCGGCTTCCGCGAAGATGTCGCGTCTTTCTACAGCCTCGCGGACGTGTTCGTACTCCCATCACTCAGCGAAGGTTCGTCCAACGTCCTGCTCGAGGCAATGGCCAACGGAACGCCGGTTATCGCAACCAGGGTCGGCGGAAATCCTGAAATTGCGCTTCACGAAGAAACAGCGCTTCTGGTTCAACCGGGGAATCCCACTGCCCTCGCCGCAGCAATCACTCGGCTCCTCCGAGATCGAGCATTCGCACTACGCCTAGCGCGAGCGGGTCAACTTCGAGCGACGATGGAATTTTCGCCAGACCGCTACAGGCAGCGCCTGTGGTCAGTCTACGAGGAAACGCTCGGACTAAACGCATGAGTGCCACAGACAGGACGACTCCAGCAAACGACCCGCAAAATCGGTTGAGCGCCGTCGAATACGGCTTCTGGATGTTCCTCGCAATCGCTGTCGGACGGGTCAATCAGCTAATTCCCGGTCTCAGCTCAATACCGCTCGCGAAAGTCGCCATTCTTGTTACAGCTGCGGCATTTATTGCAAACAGGAGACCTCAGCCTGCCCTATCCAAACAGGGACGCGGAATCATCTGGTCCGGCTTCGGTATTGCCTGTCTCGCAATTCTCTTAACGCCTTCTTCGATTTGGCCAGGAGCCAGTGTGCATTTCCTGATCTACGATTTGCCGCCGCTCCTTGTCGCGACCCTGATTGCATGCTCGATGCGACGATCGCTGCGCTCAATCCGCGGTACCCTCCAGGTTCTTCTCTTTTCCGGTTTCGTACTGAGTGCACTAGCGGCACTGCACGACTCCCACGGTCGCGCAGTTGACGCAAACACAATGTACGACCCCAACGATCTCGCCTACGTCCTCGTAACCGTGCTTCCGATCGGGCTTGCATTTCTGCGACTTTCCAACTCATGGAAATCAAGACTTTTCTACGGACTGATAACCGCAATTACCGTAACAGGTTTACTTCTTACGGAATCCCGCGGAGGACTCCTCGGCTTCTTTTCGGTCGCCATTCTGCTAATCTTCATGCCCATTAAAGTCGCAGCACCCACCGACACCACACGAAACCTCCGACGGTTCCGAACATCATTTGCAGTCGCATTGCTCACAGTCTGCGTCGCCACTGTGATTTGGACACAGTTACCGCATCGGGCGCAGGTGCGATATATGACGCTTCTGCACCTCAACAAAAACTACAACACAAATCTGCACGACAAATCCGGCCGCGAAAGTATCTGGATTGCCGGACTTCGCGCGTTTGCGGAGCGACCATGGGGTTACGGCCCACACACATACGCGATGGTTGACCTAGATTTCGGAGGTAATTTCCACTCGGCTCACAACAGCTTTCTGCTCGCCCTGGTGGAACTGGGCCCTCTAGGCCTAATCTTCTTCTCACGCATGTATCTCCTAACGCTTGGCGCCCTACGGCAGACTCGGTTATCTGCACTCGCTCACTCGCCGCAATCTCATGATCAAATTGAACGTGCCGTCTTAGCGCGCGCCCTTCAATTCTGCATCATGGGCAACTTGGTTTCCGGATTCTTCTTATCTCAGACCTATTCTGTGCTGCTCTGGGTCATATTCGGTCTCACCGCGGCCATTTCGGCCGTTCCTCCAGAGGCGGACACGCGAATCATCAACGACGCGATGACTCGTCATAAGCCGCAAACCAAGTTGCTTTCGAGCACTTCGATGGGGTCTACGCTGTGTTAGGCACTCCGCGGGAAGAAGGTAACGGGGAGGGCCGGATTGCGGCACGGATTGAGTCCCAACGTCGCAGACACTTTTCGATGCATCGAAGCAATACGCGGTCCGGAACAATCATCTCCTCAGTGGAAGAATTGTCGCGTCGGTCCGATATCCGTGAACATCTTCGGTTATTAGCTGTCCTCTCTGAAAGAAACGTCGTCAAGTGCATGTGAGCACCGGTTTGTCTCGAGATGCGCAAAGATTGCCCCAGACTACTCAAGCAATTCCAGTACCCTCAGGTGGAATTACAGGTGGCGCGTTTGCCGCAACGTCTTTACAGGTGTTGCCATTCTGAAAAAGAAGGCAGCTTGACTCGCTGTCGTTTTGTTCGTTTACCCCTCGCTCTGAATTACTTGAATTGCGTAATGAAGCACAATGGCACTGGACGAATGCATGGCGCCAAATGCCGTTCGGTATCAAGATCCAACGCATGATCTCCAAAAATCTGGGTATTCTTCTCGTGCTGCCCGTCATCCCGTGGCCGCTGCGGCGCAACGGGATGTCACTGAGGTTCTTGCCTATTCTGGAGCATCTTGCGCGGACGTGGCAGGTAGATGTGCTGGTTCTGGCGACTCAACCGGAGCCGATTCCGCCGGACTGGCCTCCCAATCTCTGCCGTGAATTGTCCGTTGTCTCTATCATGAGCAGCACGGCGCCCGCGCTTACGAGGAAATTAAAGACCGCGCTTCTGGGACTCGCCCCCTGGGGAATACCGTTCGGCGGATCCCCGCACGTGTCGAGGCGGGAGATCGAAGCGAACGTCCTCACGCGGATTACCTCGGGACGCTACTCCACGGTACTCTGGGGTGCCGGGTTCATTGATGTCGTCTGTCGAATCCGCAGAAAGGCACCATGTGTTCGATTCATCACGGACTTCATCGACTCTCCTTCTCTTGCCGTCTCTCGCGCACGCGTAGATGCAAGTCTGCACCAGAGTATGCGTTCCTACACTGCATGGAAGCTTCAGCGTCTCGAGCGGAAGGTACATCGGCTGTGCAATGCCTCAATTTACATTTCTCCCGTCGATGCCGCCTCTGCAAGGTCAACTACTTCCCATCGAATCTACGTGATCCCCAACGGCGTATCGTTGCCGCCAACTCCGCTGCCACAGTTATCTCACCCCGCTGACCGGATCACTGTGGGCTTCGTCGGCGATATGTCCTATGCTCCCAATGTATCAGCCGTGCTTCGTCTAGCAAATGTTATATTTCCGCGAGTACGCCAGTGCGTTGCTAACGCGGAACTTCTAATCATCGGACGCAGGCCCCGCGCTGAGATTCTCCGTTTGCAGAGTGACGCCATCACTGTCACCGGAGAGGTTCAGAATATCTGGGAATACATCTCGCGCGTTACTGTATTTGTCTTTCCTCTGACGGAAGGTGCGGGTCTCCAGAACAAGCTTCTGGAAGCCATGCACGCGAGGGTTCCTGTCGTCTCCACTTCCCTTGTGGCACGTGGTTTGCAGGCAGTCCACGAGAAGCACCTGTTAATCGCAGACTCAGACGACGAATTCGTCGCCCAGACATTGCGGTTATTGTCGAACCCGGCGTGCGCCTCGAGCCTTGTCGAGAACGCTGCAGATTTCATAGCGCGGCAGTTCTCGTGGCCGTCTATCCTGATGAGATATGAAACTATCATACGAGGATCTGACCTGCCGGGCATTTTGAGGACCAGTTGATTCTTGAGAAGATGGCTTCCGCGAGCATACGGGAGGCCATGAAGAACACCCTGTTTAGCGAAGAACAGATGGTGAAGATCCTGCGCGAGGCTGACGCCGCTCCGATGGCGGAGGTCGCCAACAAGCATGGGGTCTCGGATGCCACGGTCTACGGCTGGCGCAAGCGTTATGGTCAGTTGAACCAGACCGATCTTACTTTCCGCACATCGCAGACGTGATTTCGAGGAATTTCCGCTGGTCGGTCAGCCGCGGAAGCCGCATGCCGGCACGCCGAGCAGATCGAGTACCTGACGCTGCAGCGGGGTGAAGTCGGCCTCGAAGCACTGTACAACGCTACCGGCGCGGCTGAGCAGGTGCCGCTCGGCGTGGCTGAAGAGGCGCAACACCTGCTCGGTGGTCGGATGTGCGCAGCGACGCTCCTCGGGATATAGCGGCAAGGCTTTCAGCCGCTCGCGCTTCATCGTCTGTCGCAGCTCGCGCTCGATGAGCGCCTGGATGAGGACGGTGCGTGTCACGGTAGTTGTCGCCGGTCTCATGCAGCGGACCGAGTTTTATGAAGGGTCTCGGTCGCCGCCCTGATCACTGCGTCGCGCTCGGGATTGAGGGTGACGACGGTGATCGGAGTCCAGTTTCGGGTGTGCCGCGCCCAGCGGCGCGGGGTTCGTGCCCTCGCATGCTGGTAGAGCGCATGACGAGCCTGCAGGACGGCGTGATCCTCACCGGCATGTCGCTGTGCCGGGCTGACGTAGCGGATGCCACTGTGGCGGTGCTCGTGGTTGTACCAACGGACGAACCAGCTCGCCCACTCCCGGGCCTGCTCGAGGTCCGCGAACCCCTTCGCCGGGAACTGCGGCCGGTACTTCGCCGTGCGGAACAGCGCCTCGACGAAGGAGTTGTCGTCGCTGACACGCGGGCGGGAGTAGGAGGCTCGCAGCCCCAGCCAGTTCATCATTGCCAGGACGGTGGTGGCCTTGAGCGTCGAGCCGTTATCCCCGTGCAGCACGGGCTTGTAATCCAGGGTGTGCAGGTCCTCGGCGAGGGCTGTGCGGCGCAGCAGATTCACGGCGTGTTCGGAGTCGTCCGTCTCGTGAACCTCGAAGCCGACGATCTTGCGGCTGAACAGATCCAGGATCAGGTACAGGAAGAACCAGCGTCCGGTCACCGTGGCTGGCAAGTACGTCATGTCCCAGCAAAAGACCTGCCGTGGAGCGGTGGCTACATGCGTGCTCGGCGGGCGGGTCCGCTGAGGTGTTTTGGCTCGACCTCGATGCCGGCTCTGCCCATGCGCTCTCAGCACGCGGCTGAAGCTCGATTCGCTGGCAAGGTAGACCCCTTCGTCAGCGAGCATCGGCACGATGCGCGCCGGCGGGAGCTCGGCAAAGCGCGGCTCATTGGCGATGCGCAGGATCTCCTCGCGCTCCGCCTCGCTCAGCGCATGGACGGGCGCGGGACGGACGGCCAGCGG
The DNA here is from genome assembly GCA_027306695.1 of Acidobacteriaceae bacterium. GTDB lineage: Bacteria > Acidobacteriota > Terriglobia > Terriglobales > Acidobacteriaceae > JAKAAZ01. The sequence goes on along the minus strand of DAHUZH010000067.1, from coordinate 2,604 downwards.
TCGGCGGTCACCGCGCTCGAGACCCTCGCAGCGCTTCCAGCGCTGCAGGGTCCGTATGGTGATGCCGGCCTCGGCATAGGCGCACCGCAACCGTGCGCCGTCGCGGTGAGCTTCCTCTACCGCTCGAGCAGTCATTTGGCGATCTTCCAGGGAAATCATTCGTCCCCGCCCGGTGGGAAGATCGCCTCGAGTTTTTTTGACAAAACAAGAAGCGCTGTGGTCTCGGCCAGCGCCTTCTCCTTGCGCCTGAGGTCCTTCTCCAGCTCCTTGATTCGCCGACGATCCTGCTTCGTCTCCTGGGGTGTCGCCCGCGCTTCCTCGGGCCGCGCCAGCGCCGCCGTCGCGCTCTCGCGCCACTGCTCCAGGTCAGAGGGGAAAATCCCCTTCTCGCGGCACCACGCATTGCGCTGCGCCTCGTCCATCGCCGCCGTGGCGATCACAGCCTCCAAGCGCGCCGCCGCTGTCCAGACCCGCTCGCGAGCGGGTCTGGACAGCGCATCCGCCAGCCACCGCTCCAGTGTCGACACCGACACCCCAATCTCCTGGGACACCCTGGATATCTCCGCACTCTCAGGCGGTAGCAGACGCGCCACCGCCCGTTCTCTGAATTCGTCGCCGTATCGAGCCACTGTCGTTCCTCAATGCCCCCAAGATTATTGTCTGCAGTCCGATCCTGCATCCAGAGACGACGACGCGCTTGAAACGCAGGGGGAGTCCATATATCGCGCTAGAGGACAGTGGCCCGAAGAAAGCCGGCAGGTCAGTCGAGCCATTCTGGAAAATCACGTCCAAGAAGTCTCGAAAGTGAGCTGATCTGTTCGTGCAGCTCCTGTCCGATTTCAGCGCGGAGTTGACGGATTTCGCGTTGGATGTAGTCCTCATCTGCATTCCGGTAAGCAAAGCGTCTCGCAAGTTTCTTTATTGATGTGGGAAAGGCGGGGGCAACCTTGTCCCATGCGTTGGAAAATTGGAACCTATAAAGTATGCCAAAACCGGCGGCACTTGTGACGCCTTGTGGTTTCTGGTTGTGAATTTGTGTTAATTGAGTTCCAAGCGGGTGTTCTGGAACTCCGAGCCAAGTAAAGAGTTTGTTGAGTTCTGCCTGTGGATTAATCAGAAGAGACTCGAAGGTGAGGGTATAGAGAGATGCGTGACCAAACAGATTGATATATGGTGTCAATTGCATTGCGTAATCGCCGGTAGCAAGGTATTCGTTCCGACTACTGCGAACAGCTTTTATGAGTGAACGGGGCTCGCCTCTCCCCCTCTGTATTTGGCGAACGCGGACAGCGTGCCAGTAATGACTGATGAGGCGGTCGAATGGGTTACGCATAATATAGATCAGGCGCGCATTCGGGTTGAATGTGTGTATGCGTTCAGGTATTCCCTTGAAGAGCGGTATGCGCGTGTATTGGGTGCTTGATTCCCCGCAATATCGGTATTGTGGATCTTGTGAGAAGAGGCTTAGATACCACTTCTCGCCGCGATTTAGCGTGAATTCTTGAGCAAAGTAGGCGGGCTCCTTTTGAGAACTCATTGCGATTAGCGGGTGTGCATTTAGGTACTCGTGTAGCGACGTGGTACCTGATTTCATTGACCCAATTACGAATAGGTTAGGTTTGCGAGGAGATTCTGTCATTTGAAAGACTCATGAGGACGTTGTGGTGTTGACCTACCGGGTTTCTTCGGACCACCGCGCTCTAGGAAATGACTCATGGTCTTCTTGCCCCGCAACCGCTGCAGCTCTTTCACCTGCTGCTGCAGCGCCTGGACCTGAGAGGCCCGAGCGACCGCTTCATCGGCCTGCGCCGCGCTCAGCGCCCCACTGGCGGCGAGCTTGTGGCACCGGAACAAGAGGCTCGGAGATACCTGTTGACGCCTCGCCACCAGCGAGACCGCCATCCCGGGCTCGTAAGGTTTCCGAACCAATCGCTGCGTCTCGGCAGCGGCAAATCGTCGTCGGCGTTGCACGGAAAACATCTTCGCCTCCGCACTAGGCATATCACTATCTCTGCACATCAATCGTACTCCACTCGCTTCGTCATACGATCTGTCCGGTCTTCAAGGGGGCTGATCCAGATCATTCCGCAGGCACTTCTATTAGTGCCTCGTCGCTCGGTCTGGGTGCTTCTGTCTGGGCTGCTGGGCGCGCGCGACGCTTAACCCCGTCCAATATATGCCTCGCGCCCGGCACTGCGGAAGCCATACAATACGCCACGGCATTCAGGCCGCCGCCTAATGCGACGGATAGCGCGCACTCCTTCATAGCCTCCAGTGAATGCCCGTTCCAGAAATTCACGTATCCATATTGGAAATGAATTCGAGCCAAGCCGCGCCGCAGTTCTGATCTTGAGAATGGGTTCGCAAAAGCATCGATACGTCCCACTGCACGCACTGATCGCTTGATTACGTCCGCGTGAGCGTTGTAACCACAGTATGAGTTTGTCGTGTTGTTTTCGTGGCGTCTGTAAAGGACGTGGCGACTATGCAACACCGCTGTTGCGTGCCTGAAGGAAAGCCTGAAATAGAAATCGAAATCCTCGCCTCGGCTCAATGTTTCATCGAACTTCCCAACTGCGCGCAAGATGTCTTGGCGGATAACCA
>DAHUZH010000066.1 GCA_027306695.1 Acidobacteriaceae bacterium | reverse complement strand
GATGATTCGTGCCATGGAAATTTCAGAATGAGCATGCAGAATTGCCTTACCTCCAAAAACCAGATGTAATCCATATAATTAGATTTGAAGTAAAGATAAATTTTAATTTAACATGCGAAATAGTTACGATGAAAGAAAAGGCGCGGGAATGATTCGGCCTCGGCACTCTCCTAGACCGATTCTTGGGAAGCCTTCTTTCTTGCAATATCCGCGAAGAATAATTTCATCGCCATCCTCAAGAAAGCTGCGTAACTCTCCGCTTGGCAAACAAATCGGCTGTGTTCCTCGACGGGTCATTTCAAGCAGGCTACCCTGTGTTCCTTCCTCAGCGCCTGAGACTGTGCCGCTTGCCAGAAGATCACCCGGCAGCAGGTTGCATCCATTACTTGTGTGATGAGTAACCAGTTGCGCGAATGACCAGTAAAGATCGCGCAAATTTCCCGAACTAAGTAGCATGGGGGCGCTCCCTGCGCTGCGCATCGATGCCGATGAAAGCAGCACTTCGAGCTTCATGTCGATTGCGCCTATATTCTGATTAACTACAGAGCTTAGATATGACAATGGAGCCGGATCTCCGACGGGGCGGGCAGGCATAGCAACACGGAAAGGAGCTAAGGCGTCCATTGAAACGACCCATGGAGAAATACTAGTTACGAAGCTCTTCGAGAGGAAAGGTCCTAGCGGTTGGTACTCCCATGTTTGAATATCTCGCGCCGACCAATCGTTTACCAGTGAAATACCGAAGAGATGCTCTTCCGCATGTTCCAGGGAAATTTGTTCGCCCAGTGGATTTCCTTTTCCGATATAGGCTCCAACCTCAAGTTCATAGTCCAGCGCTGAAGTGGGGCCGAACCTCGGCAAATCGGAATTGGAGGCTTTCGTCTGACCGTTGGGCCGCGTGATATCGGTCCCACTCACAACCAGGGATGATGTTCGCCCGTGATAGCCAATGGGAACAAATTTGTAATTTGGCAGCAAGGGTTGATCGGGCCGGAAAAGACGTCCTACATTTGTGGCGTGATGGATGGAAGCATAAAAATCTGTATAGTTGCCTATCTGCACAGGTTTCAGCAAAGCCACGCTTGCTATAGGAAGAAGAGCTGCCTCCGTTTTTCTGCGATGCGTGGGGTCTGCTTCTGTCCTCAGTAACTCCGCTAATCTTCTGCGCAATGAAGACCATCCAGAAGCACTGCATGCAATCAGGTCGTTCAGGGAAGGCTGTTCGCATGCCGCCCGCACATTTTCCGATAATCCCTCCAGTAAGCCAGCATGGTTGCATCGCTGGAGATCGAGGACAAACTTCCCGATCGCTATGCCCATACGCGGGTTTCCATCTGTCTCGCGAAATATACCGCAGGGAAGATTCTGCAATGGGAAATCAGTTTCCGGCGTGTTCGCTGAATTAACCCAGCTCTTCCATGTCCACATCTCAGTCTCAGTATGTTTCACTAGAGCCACCCCAATGCCCGCATATCACCAAGCGGTTCAGTGAAAGAACAGTATCCAAAGCCCATCCTACGGCTACCCGCGATTAGCCCAGCGGTGTTGCTAAACCTAAATCTTCATCGATACTGGGCGGCCTTCAAAGACAATATCTCTGCTCGTAGGTTCACCCGCTATCCGCAATTGAATCTTCCTCTTTTCGGGCGTGAGCATTCGAGACCCCTTTCTCAAATTCAGGTGTATCTGCCGCTGGTTGTCTTTCCATTCGATATCTACGTGCATGCGCTGACCCTGGTGATAGTCGAAGGTCTCACCATCGTCCTCATAGAGAGAAGTTTTCCCATCCGCGCCAGGATAAATCCATAGAGTCAGCGGACCATCTACTGGCTCTCCGGTGTATTGCTTCACAGGTCCCATGGGCAGCACAGTTCCAGCGCGCACATAGAGCGGAATCGTTGCCAGGTCAACGTTGCGAGTGATCTCGCGGCCACCCTCCTGCTTCGTTTGCGTCCAGAAGTCGTACCATGTGCCCGCTGGTAGATAGACAGAGCGAGAAGTCGCGCCTTTCTCTACGACAGGAGCCACCAGAATGTCCCGTCCGTATAAGTACTCGTCACCGCGCGCAACCGCAGTGGCGTCTTCGGGATAGTGCAGCCAAAGTGCGCGTACGACTGGCAGGCCCGTCTCGCAGGTTTGCTGGACTGCTGAATATAGATAGGGCATCAACTGATACCGCAGTTCAAGATACTTTTTGCAGATCGGTTCGATCGCTGGATTGCGCAGTTCGCTAGGATCGGGATGGAAGCTGGGAGTTTCAGGAAAGCCAATCTCGCCGGTGTCCCAGCCCCACGGAAGATGCAGCCGCCAGTCGCGCCCGTGGGAGCGGAACAATGTATTGAAAGCGCCAAACTGGAACCAGCGCGCGTACAGTTCACCCGTAAACTCCTCCGTCGGAACAAAGCCACCAATGTCAGTGCCCCAGTAGGGAATACCGCTTAGCCCAGTATTGATTGCATTGGGAACATGCGTCTTCAGAGTTTCCCATCTGGAGGCAATGTCGCCAGACCATAGGAACGAAGCGTATCTCTGCATGCCGGCATACGCATTGCGGTGCAGCGCATAGACGCGCCGATTGGGCAGGTATATCTGCTGACCTTCAAAGTACATCCGGTTCCGCGCCAGGCGCGATGGCGCATCCAATCCATCGCCTTGATCGGGCCACCAGCCATCCACGCCCATATCGACGAGCGGCTTATGAAAAGGCCAGTAGCAGCTTACCTGCCGGTCGGGAGGCCAGTGGCCATTGGGCAACCGTCCGCTGGGCAGAGGTGGCGCCGTGCAGGGATCGGCCACAGTGCCGGTGAGTTTGTGACCTTCAAGGACGACATGCAAAGCAACCTTGAAGTGCTCATCGTGAAGCTCTGCAAGCGCACCGGGAGGATTGGGAAATGCGCGGGCGTTCCATGTGAACTCACCGTTGTCTGTGTTCCAGCCGTTGGGGCAGAAGCCCGTGCCGAGGTAGATGAGTGTGTCGCAGGGAAGTTTTTTCTCGCGGAAGGTTTTGGCCTCCTGCATGATGTCTTCGGGTGTTCCCAGCGTCCTATGCGACTGCTGATAGCCGAGCGACCATAGTGGAGGCATTTCCGCAAAACCAGTGATCTTTGCATATTCTCTAGGGATTGTGACCGGGTCTTTCGCATAAATCACGAACACGTCGAGCGGCAAGGTTGTTTGGTCATCCAGCGGTTGAAGCTGACCTTCCTCTCCGCTGAGATCGAACGCGCCCAATGGTCGATGTACATACATTCCCCATCCGGCGGTTCCGATCAAAAGCTGGATCGGGACCCTGGAGCCGTGAGTGCTGAGTTCATACCCACGCTGGCCGCTGACCATGTGGTCGATACTTCCGCGGCGGTCGAACTGCGGTCCACCTTGCCCCAGGCCAAGCAGTGGGCCAGTCCCAAGATTGAAATTGAGATTGCCGGATTCTGCATTGATTTTCAGTTCCTGCACCAGATGACCGCTGGTCGTTTCCACGCGAACTGTCAAAGGGTTCGCGGAAAGTTTTACTTCCAGATCACCACGCCGTAGGCTGCGCGGCCCTGACAACGTACGCACGCGCGCGAAAGGCATTCCCCACCTCTCCTGAACCAGTGCGCCATCGATGGGAAGCATCTCTGGCTGGCCGTTCTCGATCTCCTGCACCGTGATGCGGACCGTCTGCGGACTCACAGAACTCAGCACAATCTCCACCGGCTTGTCGGAGACAAGGATTGCTGCTTCCTGCGGTAGAGCAATCGCAGGCTGGGCCAGCGCAATGGCGCCTGCGGAGGCAATGCCTTTTATCGCTTCTCTGCGTGTGAATGATTTATGCTTCATCGGAACCTCTGCTTTTCGTGAGATTTTGACACGGTTGAACGTGGTGAAGTTTATCGGCTTGCCATCTTTTTAGTTCGTTTTTCCCTGGGCATGGAGAGAATGCTTCTCTGGATTTTGTCATTGACGTCGGCTTGCTTGGTGCGCACAAGAAGCTCTCGCGCATCGATCATGTGGCTGCGCATGTGACGGTCCGCCGCGACCGGGTCCTGTGCGGCAATTGCGTCGTAAATTGCACGGTGAAAAGCCAGCGTGTGGTTGCGGTCCACTATTTGCGAGGTTCGCTGGATCATCTGAAACATGGAGCGATGGATCACCTGAAACAGGTGGCTGCAAAGTCTGTTGCCAGAACTTTGAATAATTGTGCGGTGGAAAAGCAGGTCCGCTTCGATGAGCCGGAACTGGTCTGAACCGCTTGCTTTCATCTCCGCTATCGACTCGCGCAAAATAATTCTCTGTTCTGCCGATGCCTTTTCGGCTGCCAGCGCGGCGAGCCTGGGTTCAACCATCAAACGAGTTTCAATCAACTCCTCCGCGGATGTTTCATCCAGCAAGAAGAAAAACTCCAGCGGTTCTGAAAGTACCGAGGAAGCGTCACCGCTGAGGTAGGTCCCATCCCCTACGCGCTGCGATACGACCCCCATGATCTCCAATACCTTCATGACAGGACGCAGTGAAGTTCTGCTGACTCCGAAGTGCATCGCAAGATCGCGCTCGGAAGGAAGTTTATATCCAGGTGCTAGAGTGCGATCGCGGATGAGCTGCTTGAAGCGCAGAATCAACCAGCCGGTGAGATCACCTTTGCTCGGCTCGATAGCGGACTCTTCAGTGGGCATGATAGAAGTGGTACTCACAATACTAAGGTGATTCAATATGAAATTAAATAATAAAACGAAAACAATGAATCTGCGTATTGACTGGTAGGTATTAATGGTAATACCATTTGCACGTTGAGCGAATTTGGCATGATTCAGGCCCCATGACCAGGAAAATCATCTTTCTCTGCACGCTGCTTGTGGCAATCCACGGTTTCGGTCAATCCGATGTTGCCGTCAATGTCGACCTGCGCCAAAAGCTTGCTCCTTTCACGCCCATTTACCGATGGTTTGGATATGACGAATCCAACTACACGACAACACAGAATGGTCAGGCATTACTCGGCCAATTGCGCGATCTGAGTCCAGTTCAGGTTTATATTCGCGCACATTTTTTGTTGGCAAGCGGAGACGGAAAACCGGAGTTGAAATGGAGTTCCTCGAACGTCTATACCGAAGACGCCAGCGGACGGCCGGTATATGACTGGAAGATTCTCGATGGAATTTTCGATGCGTACGCAGCCGCGCATGTGCGGCCCATGGTGGAACTGGGTTTCATGCCCAAAGCACTTTCGAGCCGTCCCGATCCGTATCATGTGCCTTGGCCGGTGAAGCCGGGAGTGGAAGAAGGGTGGTCGTTTCCACCCAAAGACTACACACGATGGCAGGAACTGATTCATCAATTTGCGGAACACATGGTCAAGCGCTACGGCGTAGATGCCGTTTCAACCTGGTACTGGGAGGTCTGGAACGAACCGAACATCTTCTACTGGCATGGAACGCAGCAGCAGTATGACAAGCTCTACGATTATGCGGTCGCCGGTGTGCGTCAAGCGATTCCGAATGCGCGTGTTGGTGGTCCAGCAACTACGGGGCCTGGGCCGAGCGGCAACGCAGCCGATTTTCTGAAAGCGTTCCTGGATCACTGCGCTAACGACAAGAGCGCCGCGACGGGGGGAACTATTCCTCTCGACTTTATATCGTTCCACATCAAGGGAACCACAAAGGTTGTGAATGGGCATGTGCAGATGGGGTTGCAGCACGAGTTGGAGAATGCTCAGAATGGCTTTGCCATTGTGCGCCGATCTGCGAAGTTTCAAGGGTTGCCGATCATTTTGAGCGAGGCCGACCCGGAAGGTTGCGCCGCCTGTGTTGCAAGCCGCTATCCGCAGAATGCGTACCGCAATGGTTCCTTGTATCCCACTTACACCGCTGTCGTCATGAAGTCCTTGATGCAGATGGCCGCACGCGATCATGTGAATCTACTCGGCATGCTGACCTGGGCCTTTGAATTTGAAGATCAACCATACTTTGAGGGCTTTCGCGCCTTGGCGACCCATGGTATCGATAAGCCGGAGTTAAATTTCTTTCGTATGGCTGGGCTGATGAGTGGAAACGTGGTTGCTGCAAACAGCAGTGGCGCGGTGAAGGTCGATCAAATCCTAACATCTGGCGTGCGCCAGCAGCCCGATATTGACACGCTTGCAACCAGCACCCACGGCATAGCTGCGGTCATGCTCTGGAATTATTGCGATGAAAATGCTCCCGGGTTGGCTACAGACGTACATGTGAATATACAGGGAATCAATCCGTCGGCACATCGCGTTCTGGTACAGCAATACCGGATAGATGATGAACACAGCAACGCATATACAGCATGGTTGCACATGGGATCGCCGCAGAAGCCAACGCCGGAGCAATACACAAAGCTGCAAGCTGCCGGCCAGCTTGCACTTTTTGGCTCTCCGCAGTGGATGACTCCGATTCACGGTCAAATAAAGATGCAGATCCATCTGCCACGGCAGAGCATCTCTCTTTTGCGAATCACATGGACGGAACAATAAGGGAAAATCTTGCGGCAAAATTCCAGAGCGTGGTATTTCGTCGGGCTGGTTACGATCGCCATCGCCATCAGCTACTTTGACCGGCAGACCCTTCCGGTCGCGGTAGCGGCCATTCAGCGTAACATTCCAATTTCTGATCCACAGTTTGCTTCTCTCCAAGCGGCATTCCTCATCTCCTATGCGTTGCTTTATGTGGGCGGAGGCAAACTGCTGGATTCTATCGGAACCAGGTTCGGATTTGCCATCATCATGGCGTGGTGGTCCATGGCTTGCTCGTTACAGGGTCTGGCGCATGGCCTTACGGTCCTGTTGCTGGCGCGGTTCCTGCTGGGCATGGGAGAAGGAGGTGCGTTTCCAGCGGCGACGCGAGTCATTGCGGAATGGCTGCCGGTCCATCACAGGGCCACCGGCATGGGCATCATCAATGCTGGGACAGCGATCGGCTCTGTGCTGGCCCCGCCGTTAATCGGGCTTATCCTTTGGCTGGGAAACTGGCGATACATGTTTTTCATCGCTGGCGCTTTGGGACTGTTGTGGACCCTCTGGTGGATGGCAAGCTATCGCGGACAGCAACAATCGTCGGCCATCGAGCAGAAAAGCGCACCATCGATCCCATGGCTCAAGCTCATTACCCAGAAACGAGTGATCGGCCTGGTGGCCGCAAAATTTCTAAGTGACGCAGCCTGGTATTTTTATCTCTTCTGGTTTCCGAAGTATCTCTACGATGCGCGGGGTTTCGACATCAAGCATGTGAGCTATTTTGCCTGGATTCCTTATGCCGCCTCTGGAGTTGGCAGCTTTCTCGGTGGCTGGTTTTCCAGCCGGTTACTGCAAAGTGGCCACTCCCTCAATTTTTCCCGCAAACTTGCGCTCGGACTGAGTGCCGCCTTAATGCCGGTTGTCATCCTGGTGACGCACGTACCCATCACTCTGGCCATCGTCCTTTTCAGCATCGCATTTTTCGGTCAACAGTCGTGGTCTGGCCTGGTGATGACCTTACCTGCAGATGTGTTCCCACTCAGTTCGGTGGGGTCAGTAGCAGGCTTGATTGGATTTGGCGGCGCTATTGGCGGTGCGATCTTTGGCGTTGTCGCTGGACAATTGCTTCACCATGGCGCAGGGTATGGCACAGTGTTCGCGCTTGCCGGAAGTTTTCATCTGATTGCCTTCGGCATCATCCTCATTACTTCGGGCGTTCTTCGCACACCGGACACAAATTTTTACAACAACGAGAAGACATTGGTTTCATTATGAAGATACAAAACATACGCACGCGCGTGGTGCAATGGTCGGGAGAGACAACACCATTGCCTCCGCATTTCTGCACCAATCCAATGGATATACTTCAATTGCCGCAGTCCTCGATGAAGACCTTTGCGTTTCATGGCTGGTTGATTGTGGAAGTGGAGTCCGATGATGGATTGGTCGGTATCGGCAATGCAGCATTGGCCCCGCTCGTCACCAAGCAGATGATCGACCACTATCTCAAGCCACTTCTTCTCGGGGCCAACCCATGGGACATCGAATTTCTATGGCAGCACATGTACCGCCATACCATGGCTTTCGGTCGCAAGGGCGTCGGTATGGTTGCGATCAGCGCCGTCGATATTGCATTGTGGGATTTACTCGGCAAAGCGGCGAAGCAGCCGGTCTATCGCCTGCTGGGAGGAAGGACCAAGCCGCGCATTCCTGTTTACGCCAGCCGACTGTACAGTTCAGGGCTTGACAATGTGGCCGCTGAGGCCGCGCGGTACTGCGCCGAAGGCTACAAAGCAATGAAGCTGCGCTTTGGCTGGGGACCGGTGGACGGAGCGGAAGGAATGCAGCATAACGTCGATCTGGTGCGGACCGTGCGTCAGGTTGTCGGCGACGGTATCGACGTGATGGCGGATGCGTACATGGGCTGGACCCTGGACTATGCGAAGCGTATGTTGCCGCTTCTTGAGCCATTTCATCTGCGATGGCTGGAAGAGCCAGTGATACCCGATGACATACGCGGCTACGCTGAGTTGAAGTCCTATGGAAGAATTCCCATTGCAGGCGGAGAGCATGAGTTTACGCTCTATGGTTTTCGAGAATTACTGGAAGCGAATGCTCTGGACTATATCCAGTTCGATACCAATCGAGTCGGTGGTATCAGCCAGGCTCGCAAAATTGCCGCGCTGGCAGAGGCATTTTGCATTCCGGTTGTTCCTCATGCCGGGCAGATGCACAACTATCACATCGTAATGGCGAGCTTGAATTCTCCCATGGCGGAATTTTTCCCTCCGGTCGATGTGGAAGTAGGCAACGAACTTTTTTGGTACATTTTTCAGGGAGAGCCGAAGCCCAAAGACGGCTTTATCGATCTTGACGAAAACCTGCCAGGTCTGGGACTCACCATCGATGAAGAGCGCCTGAGTCAATTTCGAGTAACCGAGTAAATAAAGGAGAAACATTCATGCGGTTGGTGCAATTAGCGGCAGAAGAAACGCGGCGCGTGGCGATCGTGGAAGAACCGGGCCTGTGTCTTCTCCGCGATTTCGAATCCATCTATGCGCTGGCAATGGAAGCCATCCGCAGCGGAGTGCGGCTACCGGCGCTGGTGAATAACCATCGAACGGAAGAGGTTCTGGCGTATGACGCCATCTATCGCGGCGATGGTGAATGGAGGCTATTGTTGCCGATCGATCACCCGCAAGAGCCTGCGCGTTGCCATGTTTCCGGCACAGGACTGACACACCTGGGGAGTGCGCGGGATCGGCAGGCCATGCATGGCCGCGCGGAGCAGGAACTGACCGACAGCATGAAAATGTTTCGTTGGGGTCTGGAAGCTGGGCGCCCGGAGCAGAATGCCATTGGAGTCGCGCCAGAGTGGTTCTACAAAGGCAATGGGACACTTGCTCGCGCGCATGGCGACCCATTGATTGTTCCTGGTTACGCGGAAGATGGTGGAGAGGAAGCAGAACTAGCGGCCATTTACCTAATAGGGCCACAGGGAGATCCATATCGCGTAGGAATGACGCAGGGAAATGAGTTCTCCGATCACGTTTTTGAAAAGAGGAACTATCTCAATCTTGCAGGCTCGAAGCTGCGCACATTTTCGTTAGGCCCAGAACTCAGATTCGATCCTGAATTCGCAGCGATTCCCGGCAATGTGAGAATTGAGCGCAATGGGCGCGAACTCTGGGCGCAGCGGATTGCCAGCGGAGAAACAGAAATGTGTCATAGCTTGCGCAATCTGGAGCACCACCATTTCAAGTTTGCTCTGCACCGCCAACCTGGCGATGTCCATGTGCATTTTCTTGGCGCGCATTCGCTGAGTTTTGGGCACGGCATCCAACTCAAAAATGGAGATGTAATGGATGTCCAGTTTGAAGGATTTGGGCGTGCTCTACGCAATCCTGTTCAGTTTGAGACAAAGCTAGAGGCCCCCGTCGCAATCCACTCTCTTGCTTAGCCAAAGGAAAAAAATGGAACCTACAAAAATAGCGTTTTTAGGTCTGGGGCTGATGGGGTCGGGAATGGCAGGCCGCCTTCTCGCCGCCGGATGTCCTCTTACCGTTTACAATCGCACCGCAACCAAGGCGCAGCCGCTGGTCGAGCAAGGAGCAAGACTTGCAGTCTCACCCGCGGAAGCTGTGACGGATGCGGAAATAATTTTCAGCATGTTGGCCGACGATCAGGTATGCCGCGAGATATGGATGGGAGGAGAGGGTGCGCTGGCTGCCGCAAAACCGAAGGCAGTCCTGGTGGAGTGCAGCACGGTAACGGTGGAATGGATTCAGGAACTCGATCAAGCGGCGCAAGCACGCGATCTGGAACTTATCGATGCGCCGGTAACTGGAAGCAAGGTACAGGCCCAGACAGGGCAATTGCTCTTTCTTGCCGGAGGCTCTGCGGCCACGCTGGTCAGCATTGCGCCTGTGCTGCGAACGATGGGCCGCGACGTCGTCCATCTGGGTCCAACGGGCAGCGGCGCGCGGATGAAATTGATCAACAATTTTGTCTGCGGGGTGCAGGCTGCTGCGCTCGCTGAGGCGATTGCCATGATCGCGCGCAGTGGGTTGGACAGCGAGAAGGCAATTGGAATCATGACGGAAGGCGCACCCGGCAGCCCGTTGGTGAAAGCGTTAAGCGCCCGCATGAAAGCGCGGGAGTATCAGCCCAACTTCCTGTTGCGGCTGATGGCAAAGGACCTGCGCTATGCCATACAGGAAGGTGCTCATCAATCCCTCAATTTAGCCACTGCCGGCGCGGCGTTGCGCGTCTTTGAACAGGCAATTGCTGAAGGCCATGGAGAGAAAGATATGGCGGCGGTGATCGAACAATTCCGCCAGTAAATTCGTTGAAGCCTGCTCATCCTCAAGGCTTGCGATAACAAGGAATTGTTCTATAGTTTGTAAGCTGCTTTTGCCAGGCGATAGGCAAGTTCCTGTGCAAGGTCGTGGGCCTCGTCCTCTTCCAGGCGATGGTCGGCGACGAGTTTGGCCAGGTAGGCGCAGTCCACGCGCCGCGCAACGTCATGGCGGCCGGGGATCGAAAGGAAAGCGCGCGTGTCGTCATTGAAGCCGACTGTGTTATAGAAGCCCGCGGTTTCTGTCGTGTACTCGCGGAAGCGTAGCATCCCCTCGGGACTGTCGTAAAACCACCATGCAGGTCCGAGCTTCAGACATGGATAGTGCCCAGCCAGTGGCGCGAGTTCGCGGCCATAGGAGGACTCATCCAGCGTGAAAAGGATGATCGTCAGATTTTTCTCATTACCAACCCGCTGTAGCAAGGGTTGAAGATTTCTCACATAATCGGTGGGTGTTGGGATGTCGGCCCCCATGTCTCTACCAAAACGGCGATAGATGGCTTCATTGTGATTGCGAAAGCTACCGGGATGTATCTGCATCACCAGCCCGTCGTCCAGACTCATACGCGCCATTTCCGTCAACATTTGCGCGCGGAACATTTCTCTGTCCATTGAGGTCGAAGATTTTGACAGCACTTTTTCAAATAGTGCCGATGCAGTTTCCAGGCTAAGATCGGCTGTGGCGGGTGTCGGATGTCCGTGGTCCGTAGCGGTGCAGCCCAACTGGCGGAACCGTTCGCGCGTTTTGCGAAGCGCAGCCAGATAACCGCTCCAACGGGAAGTGTTCTCGCCAGTCAGTTCACCCAATCGATGCACATTATGGATGAATCCATCGAAATCCGGATCGACAACCGGATCCGGGCGAAAGGTTGGAATGATATTTCCATGCCAGCCGGACTCCCTCAACGCTCGATGATGCGTCAAGGGGTCTAGCGGCGAGTTGGTCGTAGCCAGAACCTCGATGCGAAAGCGTTCAAAGAGCGCGCGAGGTAGAAATTCAGGCGTGGCTAGTTTTTCCTCGATCGCATCATAGTATGCATCGGCTGTTTCTTCCGACAACGATATTTTCAGGTCGAATAATTCCTGAAAAGCATAGTTGAGCCAAAGTTGTGTAGGCGTTCCACGGAAAAGATAGTAGTGCCGGGCAAAGATTCTCCAGACGTCCCTGGGATTTACGATTGGATTCTGTCCGATACCCAGGCTTTCCAGCGGAATACCCTGGCTGTAGAGCATGCGGAAAACGTAGTGATCGGGTTGGATCAGCAAAGTTGCGGGATCTGGAAAAGGTCGATTGTCAGAGAACCAACTGGCTTCTGTATGACCGTGTGGGCTGAGAATCGGAAGGTCTTTCACGCCTGCGTAAAGCCGCTGGGCAATTGCGAGGGAAGTGGGGTCGGCAGGAAAAAGTCTGTCTTGATGCAACATAGTTGAAATAAACCTGTGAACTCATACTAAAGCTTTTAAGAGATTTATTTGTGAGAATCAGGCATTCCGATAACTTTTTCCAGTTTCATTTAGTGGAACGCAGGGGAACTTAAGTTGCCTTCATTGGGTTACGCCAACTAGACTGTTTACACGTTCCCTCCTTTTTTGAATGTCTATTGGTGCGGAGTCAAAGTGCAATTTAGAAAATCTCGAAAAAAATCTGCACCGGAGATTTTCCCAGCAGCATCAGAGGCCACGCAGCGAGATCTGGATCGCCCTACCGCTGATGAGATCTACGAACAGGTCTCTCGCAATGCGCGGCATGAGTTGGCCCGTCCTGAGATTGCCCTCGCTATTTCCGGCCTTGCGGGGGACTGACCATGGGTCTGACTGCGCTCAGCACGTCCATCGTGGTGGGGGAACTGGGCCTGAGTCCAATCACTCGATTCATCGCCCAACTTCTATATCCAAATTGGCTTTATCGCCGTCATTCTGAGCAGGGCGCAGCTCTTCACGGAGAACACGCTTTATCCTGTGGCGTTGATACTGGCGGAACGCCGGCATGCACGCACGACACTTCGGCTTTGGTCGATCGTTTTGCCCAGCAACATTTTGGGTGCGTTTTTGTTTGCATTGCTGGCGACGTGCACAGGCGCACTCCGGCCGGCGTATGTCGCAGCCATGGCGGAGTTTGGTGCGGAGGCCGTCAATGTCACAGCCAGCCATGTTTTCTGGAGCGCAGTGATTGGAGGCTGGATCATTGCGTTGGTGGCCTGGCTGGTAAGTGGGAGCCATTCCATTACAGGGTCAGTGCTGCTCATCTGGCTGCTCACATTTATTGTCGGGCTGGGCCGCTTCGCGCACTGTATCGCGAGCAGCGGAGAGATATTAGCTGCGGTCTTGCATCATCAGGTCGCGCTGTCGAGATACTTCGCTTGGTTGTTACCTGCCGTGCTCGGAAATATAGCTGGTGGTATGTTGATGGTGACATTGCTGGAATACGGCCAGGTAAAAGGCGGGGAAGATCCCGTGCATGGATTTCCCCGCTAAGAGCACTCTTTCATGCGGCAGGGATATTTTATAAACAGGGAGTATGAATGGCATTCAAGGGGCTTGATGTTAATGGCAAGGTGGCAGTTGTCGTCGGAGGTACTTCCGGCATTGGCCGGGCTCTAACCCTAGGGCTAGCCGAGGCCGGCGCAGATGTTGTGGCAACTTCGCGCCGGGTAGATCAGGTACGGGAAACACAGGCGCTCATCCAGGCAGTTGGCCGCAGGTCGTTGGCTGTAACTTCCGATGTTGGAGACTGCGCATCGCTGGAACGTGTTTTGACTGAGACCGTGGCGAAGCTGGGCAACGTGGACATCCTTGTGAACTGCGCGGGAAAAACCAAACGCGGGTCTACGCTCGATTTCGACGAGGCAACATGGCAGGACATTCTCGACACCAATTTGACGGGAACGCTTCGCTGCTGCCAAGTCTTTGGTCGCCACATGATAGAGCAAGGTAATGGTCGCATTATCAACATCGCATCGCTTTCGAGCTTCGTCGCCCTCTATGAAGTGGCTGCCTATGCTGCGAGTAAGGCAGCGGTGGCATCCCTGACGAAATCTCTTGCCGTCGAGTGGGCACGCCACGGAGTATGCGTCAATGCGATTGCGCCGGGAGTCTTTCGCACAGCGCTCAACTCTGAGTTGCTGGATAATACAGGTCGTGGAAAGGAATTTTTAATGCGGACCCCAATGGGTCGCTTCGGGCTGGTGGAAGAACTTGTCGGAGCTGCAATATATCTAGCTTCCGATGCGGCCTCGTATGTCACTGGCGAGATTTTAGTGGTTGACGGTGGGTTCCTTGCCAGTGGCGTAAATCAGTAGCGATGGAGGAAATTGAATGAGCATGGACTGTGGTTTTCATCCATTGCGGTCTGTGTTCCGTTTTGCGGAAATTTATGCCGCAATCTTGATGTTGAGTTTGTCCCTGGCCGCAACGGCACAACAGACGCAAGAGCCAGCGTATCAAAATCCCGATTTGCCGATCGCGCAGCGCGTCGACGATCTGGTAGGGCGAATGACACTGCCAGAAAAAGTTTCTCAGATGCAGGACCACGCGGCGGCCATTTCACGACTGGGAATACCGGATTATGAGTGGTGGAACGAAGGTCTGCATGGAGTGGCGCGGGCCGGCTATGCGACCGTCTTTCCGCAGGCAATCGGTATGGCGGCCACCTGGGACACGAACCTGGTGCATCGGGAGGCGGATGTTATTTCTACGGAGGCGCGTGCGAAATACGCCGCTGCACAAAAGGAAGGGAACCACAATATCTTTTTCGGGCTTACCTTTTGGTCTCCGAACATCAACATTTTTCGCGATCCTCGCTGGGGTCGCGGACAAGAGACCTATGGGGAAGACCCATATCTGACCTCGCGCCTGGGTATGGCCTTCGTGACTGGACTCCAGGGAGATGACGCGAAATATCTGAAGGTCGTCAGTACGCCGAAACACTTCGATGTACACAGTGGGCCTGAGTCCGAACGGCATCGTTTCAACGTGAATGTTTCACCGCATGATCTTGAGGACACCTATCTGCCAGCCTTTCGGGCCACCGTGATGCAGGCGCACGCCGACTCGGTAATGTGTGCCTATAACTCGATTGACGGTGGGCCGGCCTGTGCGAACACCATGCTGCTCCGGGAAACTCTGCGCCATGCCTGGAACTTTCAGGGTTACGTGGTCTCCGATTGCGGAGCAATTGCCGACATTGCTCAAGGTCACAAATATACGGCAAGCATCGAACAGGCGTCTGTTGCCGCAGTACGTGCGGGAACGGACCTGAGTTGCGGGAAGGAATATGCCACGCTGGTGCGGGCCGTGCATGACGGACTGATTTCTGAAAGCGAGATCGATACTTCCGTCAAACGGTTGATGACGGCCCGCTTCCGGCTGGGCATGTTCGATCCACCCGCCAAAGTGCGCTGGGCAAGTATTCCTCCCACGGACAATGACACGCCAGAACACCGCGCGCTTGCCTTAGAGGCAGCACGGGAATCGATGGTGTTGCTGAAGAACGCCAACGGCGCGCTCCCGTTGAAGCCTTCCGTACATACCATTGCCGTAGTTGGCCCCAATGCCGCTTCTTTGGCAGCGCTGGAAGGTAACTATAATGGCGAGCCTTCCCACCCAGTGACTCCCTATTCTGGCATGCGCGAATATTTTGAAAAACATGTGACCAAGGTTCTTTACGCACAGGGTTCACCCTACACACCGGAAATGATGCTGCCAGTTCCACCCAGCGTCTTCCATATAAGGGACACAAAGAACGCCGCCGCAGGATTGAAGGTGGAGTACTTTGCCGGATCCGACCTGAGCCAGCCTGCCGTGGCCACAAGTGAAGCCGACTATATCGACGCGGATTGGGATGCCGCCGCGCCTGTGCCCCAATTGGAAAGCTCTCGGGATCTGTTCAGTGTTCGTTACAGCGGAACGATTGCTGTTCCCGCTGCCGGCGATTACAACTTTCAGGTTGGCTTCTCGGGATGCTTTCCTTGCCAGGACACAGAGATCTATCGCGTATATATCGACGGCAAAAAGGTCGCCGACCATATCGTTGCAGGGGGAGATCACCATCGTTCTGGCGGAAATAAATTCCAGATTCATTTTGCCGACACCAAACCGCACGCCTTTCGCCTGGAGTACACCCACGCCTCACCACTCTTTTCTGCCGGGTTGACCTTTGAATGGCAGCCGCCTGTGGATATTCTGCGGCAGGAGGCAGTTCAGGTCGCCAGCAAGGCTGATATTGTGGTTGCGTTTGTAGGTCTCTCGCCGCACCTGGAAGGCGAAGAAATGCCGGTGCACATTCCTGGATTCTCGGGCGGAGACCGTACTGACATTGCGCTGCCTCCGGTGCAGCAGCGTCTATTGCAAGCGATCGCAGCTACAGGGAAGCCGCTGGTGGTGGTATTGATGAATGGCTCGGCGCTTTCTGTGAATTGGGCACAACAGCATGCTGCGGCGATTCTCGAAGCATGGTATCCAGGGGAGGCAGGAGGCACAGCCATTGCTGAAACATTATCTGGAGAAAACAATCCGGCCGGCCGCCTTCCGGTCACCTTCTATGCCTCGCTGGATCAGTTACCGCCGTTTGAAGATTACTCGATAGCGAACCGTACCTATCGCTATTTTCATGGCGACCCGCTTTATGGATTCGGCTATGGGTTAAGCTATGCGAGCTTCAAATACAGCAATTTGAAGTTGTCTACAGACCGTGTCCATGCCGGGGATACCCTCACGGTCGAGGCTGACGTTCACAATAATTCTAAAGTATCCGGAGACGAAGTCGCCGAGCTGTACCTCAAGGGCCCTCCATCAGCTACGGCCCCACTGCGTGCTCTAGCCGGATTTCAACGCATACATGTAGCTGCGGGCGAGACAAAACATGTTTCCTGGAGACTTTCACCGCGTCAGCTTAGCCAGGTAACTAGCTCGGGGAAACGTTCTGTTTTGCCTGGCGGATATGGCATTTATGTCGGTGGCTCTCAACCCCAACCCAACGGCAATGGAGTGGCGGCGGAGTTTGAGATCGACGGCATGCTGATGCTTCCTCGCTAACAGCTAGCTCTGACTTCGTAAACTGGCGAGCATTGGATATAGCTTCCGGTAGATTTGATAGCCTTGTTCATAGATGACGCGGGCAGCGGGATCTGGCTCGATTTGCTCAGCTACCTGAATAGAGGATTCGCAGGCTGTATCGACATTCGGCCATGCGCCGACGCCAACCCCTGCCAGTAAAGCCGCCCCATAGGCCGCACCTTCTTCTGCTGTAAGTATTTCTACCGCGCGCCCATAAATGTCGGCCTGAATCTGACGCCACAGTGGGCTGCGCGCGCCGCCGCCGCCTAGACGAACACCGCGTACCGGAATGCCCAGTTCGGCAAACAGCGTGAAAGTATCGCGCAGGCTGTAGGCCACACCTTCCAACACCGCACGCACCAAATGCGCCTGTCCATGCGCCGCACTCAACCCCACAAATGCGGCACGTATGTCTGGATCGAGGTAAGGTGTCCGCTCGCCAAATAAATACGGCGCCCAGAAAACACCATCGCTGCCAGCGGGTGCTCGCGATGCATGCGCTACTAATTCCTCGTAGGATACAGAAGCGTTCACGGTAGTATTCAGGACATCGCGCAACCACCGCAGAGAAAGCCCAGCAGCCTGGGTGACACCCATAACGTGCCAGCGTCCAGCAACGGCGTGGCAAAAGGTATGAAGGCGGCCTAGAGGATCGCGCACTGGCTGGCCGGTCGCGGCAAATACAACCCCGGATGTGCCGATGGTCGCGCTGACCGAACCGGGTTTCAGGATTCCCATGCCTACCGCGCCTGCACCTTGATCGCCTGCGCCAGCAACAATCGGCGTACCGACGGACAGATCCGTTGCTGCTGCCGCCTGTTCGCTAAGCCGGGCGCATATTTCTGTGGACTCAAAAAGCTGCGGCAACCATTCCATGGGAATGCCTGACGCCTCCGCCATCTCATGCGACCAGCGGCGATAAGTCACGTCCAGCAGCAGCGTGCCGGATGCCTCCTGCACGTCCATCGCGTAAACGCCGCTAAGACGGAAGCGTACATAATCTTTTGGGCACAGAATATGCGCGATACGCGCGAAGACCTCCGGTTCGTGCTCGCGTACCCAGAGAATTTTTGTCAGGGTGAAATTCGGCAGCGCCGGGTTGCAGGTCAATTCAATGACCCGTTCACGCCCCAACGTCGCATGCAGCCAGTCGCACTGTGGCGCGCTGCGAGTGTCGCACCAGATCAACGATGGCCGAAGAACGTTTCCCTGGGCGTCCAGCAGGACTGCTCCATGCATCTGACCTGTCAGGCCGATGGCGGCTATGTCTTTCGGCGTACAAGCTGCCGTAGCCAGCACATCGCGAATCGATGACTGTGCCGCGCGCCACCAGTCCTCCGGGTCCTGCTCGGCCCATCCTGGAAAGGCGGATCGAAACGGCGCATGCTCGATGGCCTGCGAAGCCACCACCCTTCCAGCAGCATTCACCAGGACAGTGCGCGTCCCGCCTGTACCAACATCGATTCCCAAAAAGAGCAATTGTTCCTCCGAGTAGGCCGCCGCAATTTTTCATTCCAGCGAAATTGCGGCTGAGGTGTCAATATCGGAGCAGAATAAGTCCAGCCCAGCAAAGCTGGCGGCGATTCAGGAACATACGGGGAGGTTCCCCGTTACATACTGTGTTCGCTATCTCCACCTATACCCGTATACGCTATTTCCAGCGTAACGGATATGCGGCGACTGCTTGTAATGTAAAAAGAAACATAAAGCAGCTATGAACTCTGTCCGTCAAAATTCCGCTCTTGCCGCTGCCGAGGCCCACCGCAAGCGGGGTGGGCAGGGCGGACACGCATGAAATCCCAGGCCTCACTCACGATTGCAAAAAACTCGCTCGCGAACCTGATGCGCCTCGGCGTGGGTGTGCTGGTGGCGATGCTGCTGCCGCCCTTCCTTACCCGTCGGCTTTCGCACGACATGTATGCCGCCTGGGTGCTCATCCTCCAGCTCGGCGCGTATGCCGCAATCTTTGAGCTGGGCCTGCAGGCGGCAATCAGCAAATTCGTGGCGCAGCACCATGCTACAGAAGACCATGAGGCCACCAGCAGCGTGGTCAGCACAGCCGTGGCCTTGTTGGGCGTCAGCGCCGTATGCGCGCTGGCTGCCGTCGCCGCGCTCGTCTGGCAAGTCCCAAATCTCTTCCGCCAGTTGACGCCTTATCTCGTCCATGAGGTAAGGCTGGGCATCCTGCTGGTCGGCGGCGCCACCGCGCTTGCCCTGCCAGCCACCGCGCTGGCAAGCACCTTTCAGGGGGTGCAGCGCTACAAAATCCCCATGGCGATCGGCGGCGGCTCGCAGGCCCTCACTGGCATCGCCATCGTTCTCGCTGTCTTCCGCCACGCCAGCCTGGTCGTCATGGGCGCATGCGTCGCGGCGATTGCGCTCTGCGCCGCACTGGTGCAGGTGGCGGCCTGGCGAAGATATCTCTCCCACATCCGAGTCTCCGTAGCAATCGTTACCCGCCAGATGACTCGCACCATCCTCGCCTACTGCGCGGCCATGAGCGTCTGGTCCTTCGCCATGCTGTTCATCAGCGGTCTCGACACCACCATCGTCGGTCACTTCGACTTTAAGGCCACCGGCTACTACGCCGTGGCCGCTTCTTTGACGAACTTTGTCATTTTGACCGCCGGGTCCATCTTTGGGCCATTGCTGCCCGCTGCCTCTCACCTTGCGGCGGTCGACGACCGCGCTGGAACTGCGTCCCTCACGCTGCGCTCCACGCGCTTTTGTGCCGTTCTGTTGGTGCTGACCGGGCTGCCGCTCCTGCTCTACGGCCATCCCATCCTGTCGATCTGGGTCGGGTCCGATTACGCCCGCCACAGCGTGTTGTTGTTGGAAATCCTCACCATCGCCAACATGGTTCGCCAATGTATGCTTCCATATTCCGTTATGGTTATTGGCAACGGCCTACAGCGTTATGGATTCATAGCAGCGATTGGCGAAGCGGTCGTCAATCTAGTCGTTAGCATCGCGCTCGCCTCTCGATTTGGCGCTGTCGGCGTTGCCGTGGGAACTCTGGTAGGAGGGGTAATTGGTGTGACGTTGCATATTTCCTACACGATGAGGTATGCGCGAAATGCAATTCCAATACGGCGTGCCGAGTTCATGTTGCGTGGTCTGGCTCGGCCGCTGGCATGCGTCGTTCCGCTCTTGGGCTTTTTCTTTTTTTGTAGGGGCAATCCCGCCACGTATGGGATTTTGCCGCCTGCGCTCGTCACCGTCCTGACGGCCATTTTGATTTGGACCGTCGGCCTGACCGGCTCGGACCGGACTGTATTCAGCTCGGCAATCCGGGATTGGCGGCTGAACCGGGTGGCTCGTGCATGATCCGATTTACAACACACTCAGTCATTCGCTTTGGTGAACTCAAACAAACCACAACCAAGCTCATACTTCGCGACCGCGACCGGGTCGGCATCCTCGTAGAAGTTGCCGTCGTCTCCGACTGCGGAGAATGACACAAGCTGGAGGCCGGGAAAGCTGTCCAGGATGGTTTGAGGCGCGAACACGCGATGGGCGTTGAACTCCACCCTTTCGCGGCCGCACGGTACGGAGAAATAAAGCCTGCCGTTCGGCGCTAGAACTCGTTCCAGCGCTCTCATGAACTTGAAGCATGCGTCGGGATCGACAGGATCGGAATAGCGCCCGAGTCCGAAGTGCTCCGCTACGTGGAGGCTGGAGAGTGAATTGACGCTTCCTGTGCGAAACCCAGCAAGCTCGGTTGCGTCATCCTGGATGAATGTCAATCCGCCTACCGTGCTCTGAATTGGGCGAATATCGACGACAGTGACCGGCATAAAAACAAGCAGATGCGTGATAAAACCATCGATGCGCGAGCCAATGTCGATGTGCTGCTCCGGCATTCTCTCGCGGATTTTTCTCGCCGCCCACAAATCCTGATGGAAATAATGTCCGCCAACAGATCCGCCGATTCTCCACCATCTGTAAGAATCGGAAACAGATCGTTGAAAGTGATCCGAAATGTGGGCCGTGGATTCATGCTCTTGTATCGCCGGATGTCTCTCAGGAAAGAGGGAAAGGCTCGAACACTCCGCCGCAAGGTGTTCGCATCGAAGCCTGTAAAGTATGGGTGATGCTTCGCCACAGGAATACTCATTGTGCCTCTATGCTGACATTAGGCGACCTGTGAGGCAAGCATTCAAAAATCAGTGGGTCGCAAAAGTTAAATCGCATCTAAATCAGGGCGTTCAAACCCTCAAGTTATGCTGGAGGCCAGGGCGCACCGGGAGGGCCTGAAAATTGCCGTCTGAGAATCCTCAGCGTTTGGAGGGCGGTCGCAGGATTCGTGGAGACATCCGCGCCGAGCGTCCTTTGGTCTCCATCATCGTCCTTTTGTTTCGTGACAGGGAGGAATGTATTCGCCTTCTCGAAAATATCCTCGCGTTCGACCAGCGTGAGTTTGAGCTGGTTGTGATCG
>DAHUZH010000065.1 GCA_027306695.1 Acidobacteriaceae bacterium | reverse complement strand
TGGTCTTTCTGGCGGGCGGCTTCCGAACGGGCGTCGATGTTGTTTTGGCCATGCGTTCCCAATGTGCTGCGTGAAGGAATATTTTTTACTCCAATACAAAGTACTACAAAGCATTTTTATTACCCAGAAGAATCCTCTCTATAAGCAACTGCTACCGGGATAGGTTGAATGTGTGCAGTGGCAATAGAGAGTGCTTGCAGGTTGAGCATGAGCTTTCCCGCCTTCGTGATTTGCGTACGGTGAATCAGGAATTTTTCCTATTCACTTTCCAGTAGACCGAATAACGTTCGTTGAACAACTGGTAAAGAGGAATGGCGGAAATATTTTCCTTTTGCTGGACTGTTTCAAACTTCAAATCTTTTCCATCCGCGCGTTGTATCCATGAACTGGCAGCATCCTGCGTTGCAGTCACTTCTGGCATTGAGGGTTTCAGCCGGTCTGTATGCGGACCGCTGTCTCCATAAATCATGTCGTGCGACAGCCCCTGCGTGCCCAGTTGAGCTGCCAGCACCAGCGGCCCATACATGGCTGCCTGTAACGTCGGATCGTCCGGTAGCTGCGAAGTGTGCAGATGCATGGGCAGGCTCACCTCAACCGTATCTCCATCTTTCCAGCGACGGTTCAACGTGACGTAGCTGGTTGGCGTGGCTGTGATGCGCTGCCGTTTGCCATTGACTTTAATCGCGACATTTTCTGTTGCCCAATACGGAATTCGTACATGCAGTGGCACGTGCACGGCATGGTCCGCGCGAATGCTGAGAGTGGTTCCTTGTTCTTCAGGGAAGTTAGTGTCCTGGATGACACGAATATGCTTCTGTGGCCAATTAACTTCGGAGCCGATGAAAAGATTCACGTAGAGACCGTGGTCGTCGTGAGAGTAAATCGTGTTGTTCGTTTTGGAATACTCTTCAACACCCGTTCCGGTGCAGCACCAGAAAGAATGGAATGCGGTGCCAAAGGTCTTCCAGACTCCAGGATTCAGCGGCAGATAGTACATCAACATTCCATTGGAGTCCTGGGTCCCCAGTCGCGCGTTATAAAGCACGCGCTCGTAATAGTCCATGTAGCGCGGATCAGCGGTCCAGCCATGCAAATGGCGCGAGAGTTTCAGCATGTTATAGCTGCAGCAACATTCCTCTGCGGACGAGCCTAACTGGTTGGCGAGTTTGCCCGGCTGCTGCCAGAATTCTCTGTTACTCGTCCCACCGGTCGCATAGGCGTGTTCCGTAACGACCTCCTGCCAGAAATAATCCGCAATGTCGTGATAGCGGGTTTCGCCGGTGAGTTCGTAGGCGCGCGCAGCGCCGATGATTTTGGGGATATTGGTGTTCGCATGGTGTCTGGGAAGGTCATCTTGGCGCGCCGCCAGTGGAGCGAAGAATGCCTGATCGTCAAAACGCTTGCCGAGTGCCAGATACTCCGGCTTTCCGGTCACTGCGTAGAGGTTGTACATCACCTCATTCATGCCGCCGTACTCGACGAACTGCATTTTGTGCCATTGGTCGTCGCTGATTGGCTTGAGATATTCGTTTGCCCACCCGGCCATCTTTTCGGCGGTCTGCAATGCCTGAGCATTGCCGCAATGGATGTACATGTCCAGATGTCCGGCCATGATCTTGTGATACGTGTAGAACGGCGCCCACACCTTCTGCCGGTTGCGCAGGCGTACAAAAAACTCTTCTGGGAATGCACTGAGATATCCGTTCGCTGCCTGGCACTTTGCCAATTCGGTTACCAGGTCGTTGGCCTTGCTACGAAGGGCTTCGTCGCCAGTGCTGGCATACATCAATGCGCACGCGGAAAGGTAGTGTCCGCCGGTGAAGTGGCCGCGCAATTCGCACTTTGGATCTTCCCATCCGCCCAGGGGCTGTGCTGGCGTAGGCAGACCGGCAGTGACGCGGAAGTTATATAAGAGCCGATCGTTCGGCAGCAGATTGAGATAGCGAAGATTGATCTGCTGCGCATTCAGCATGGGGCCGCTGCGAAGGCGTACATCTTTCATGGGAAACGGTTCGATCTTCCACGCGACCTTTTCATAGCCGACGCCATTATTGCTGCGAGGTATGTCCTCAACCGCATCCTGGGCCAATGCATAGAAGGAGTGGGGAAGCATGGCGACCCCAGTGGCCACGGCCGTTTTCGATAGAAAGCGCCGCCGTGAAACGTTTGCCGAATTTTCAGTCAAGTTTCTCATAAATTCCTCCGCTTGCGGGGTGCGCATGAAACCTAAGGCGTCGATGCCGAGTCTTCCGCCCGCGCGATGATCTTACGCGATTTCCAGGAAAGCATGCAAGATTGTACACAGCCAAGCCTGAATAACTGCTGTCAATAAGCTCTATTTATGGTTCAAAATTGCATCCACGATATCCCTTGTGGATGTCGATTCCAATGCCGCATTCCCGTCAAGCCAAAAAATGTAATTTTCCTCTTGACACCATGCAGGGTGTGATGATTGTATACATTGTATCTATTTTATATGTGCACAAGTTTGAATTCAAGTTCAAATGGTAAACGTTTCCGAAAGCTCGAAATTCCAGATCGTAGCTAGGCAAGTCAAATTCAAAAAATTGAGGTTGGGGGCAATGAAACTCACTATTAGGCTGGCTAGACGCTTTACAGGCATCATCTTCGTATGCGGTTGTCTCATTACACTCCTCGCGTCCCACGATGCATGGGGCCAGGATATGTCGACCGGCGCTGTGACTGTTACCGTGCAGGACCCGGCTGGCGCAGCAGTCAACGGTGCGCAGCTTGCACTGAAAGATCTCGACACCAATGCCGTTCGGACGGCGACGACGCGGGGCGCGGGCGGGGCCACCATTCCCTACCTCAACTTCGGGCATTACAGCCTGACGGTCACGAAAGATGGATTCAGCACCAAATCGTATCCATCGATTACGGTGCAAACGAACCAGGTGACCGATATCAACGTCAAGCTTGCTGTCGGCAACATCGCGCAGCAGGTGACGGTTTCGGCGGAAAGCAGCCCAATTCTCGACACCAGTTCCAATACCCTTTCGACGACGGTAGACCTGAAGCAGGTCAACGACCTGCCCTTGTACGGCAGGAATTTATTTTCCCTGGCTTTCCTGGTTCCAGGGGCAGTGGATAACGACATCAACAACCTTCCCGGTGGCGCGGTCAACTACAGCATGGGTGGTTTTTCGGACATATCGAACCGCAATAAAAGCGGCGGCTTCGATACGATTCAGATCGGCGCTTCCGCTCGCGTGGAGAATATGCAGGAAATGACGGTGCAGAGCGGCGAGCTGGACGCCAGCAAGGGCGGCACCGCCGCCATGGACATCGGCTTTGTGACCAAGCGCGGCACCAACAAGTTTCACGGGATGCTGTTCGAGGACTATCGCAATGACGCTATGAACGCCAACAGTTGGTACAACAACAATGTGGGACTGCCGCGCCCCAAGGAGATCATCAACGACTTTGGCGCTACTATTGGCGGCCCGTTTCTCAAGGACAAGCTGTTCTTCTTCGCCAGCCTCTCGAATTTTCGCGAGCCAGTTAAGAGCACGGTGAGCACGGCTGTGGCCAACGCCCAGGCGCTCCGAGGTATTTACGCCTACTACCCTAATAATTCCACCACGCTCCAGACCACCAACTTGTTCCAGGACGCGCAGAATCCGGCTTTGGGCGGGAGCGTGAACAACCCAGGCGCCGTCAATCCGATCATGGCAACAGAATTAGGCAACATTGCGACTGCGTCTGCCTTCCCCGGCACCACGGTGTCCTTCCTGGACCCCAACCATAATACGCTGTCATTTCTCAACAAGGGATACATTGTCGACAAATATCCCACCGGACGCATCGACTATAACCTGACCCAGAACTTTCGCTTGACCGGGTCGGCGAATGGATCCATGTTCTACAACGACAATACGGGCCCAGGTCCTTATCCTGGCCCCATCTTTGCCAATCAGACCACGAGTGGTTTATCCAGGAATTATCAGGTGGTCGCCGGCTTCGATTGGAATGTAAAGCCAAACTTGGTGAACGCGTTCCGGGCTGGATATCTTTATACCGGGTTCGAGTATGCCTCTCAGGGAGGAGGGTACGTCCCTGGCGTCAACGTACAAATCTGGGGCTTCAATATGGCAAGCGGGATCAATCAATTCAATGATGAGCACGGAGGCCAACTGACTCCCGTCCTAAGCCTGAAGGACGACACCACTTGGCAACATGGCTCGCACAATATCAGCTTTGGTGCCGAGATTTCCACCGAACTCGATCATTATTACAATCAGCCTCAGGGGCCGGCCTATGTCCTCACAAATACAATCGCAAACGGAGATCCGGTGGCGAACCCATTGACAAATGCGCTTTCCGCCAATGCCCCGGCCTCCGCTCCCGGAGATGTCCAGAGTCTTTACGCAACTCTCACGGGGCGTCTTACTGGCGAGTTTGCATTCCCATTTGTCGATCAGCAGACAAAGCAGTTTACCAATGGCGTCGGCTTTGATCTTCACGAGCGCCTCACCCAGGCCGCGCTCTTTGTCGAGGATGCCTGGAAAGTGAACCCGGAATTGACGTTGAATCTCGGGCTGCGTTGGGACTTTACTGGCGCGTCAAAGGACGAGACCGGATTCTACACCCACCCTTCGATTGCGGCATTATGGGGGCCATCAGGTGTGGGTAATCTCTTCAAGCCGGGGACGCTCACTGGCGAACAAAACCCTGTGGAGCGTGCGAGTCCAGAGGCTTATGCCCCTACCTACGTGCATCCCGAGCCGAATATAGGGTTCGCTTGGAACCCCCATGGGTCCTCGGACAGCACAATAGGCAGGCTCTTAGGGGACGGGAAAACCGTGATCCGTGGTAGCTACACCTTCAAAAACTATACGGAAGGCGCGCAAAACTTTTGGAACTTCGCTTCAAACTTCGGTGCGGGCTATGAGAGCAGCGACACCCTCCAGGCTGCTCCTGGTGTTACCGGTCCAGGATTTTTTGCACCGGGCAGCCTGAGTTTTGGCGATGCGCTTCCTCCTTTTCTTATGTCTCCGGCGACCTATAGTCCGGTTCTCTCCGAGTCGGCGCTTGCCTTTAATGTCGGCGGATTCAATACGTTCGATCCTCACATCAAGCAACCCTATGTCGAATCCTGGGAACTGGGCATCCAGCGCCAGCTCGGCCAGAACAATGTCCTGGAGGTACGCTATGTGGGGAATGTTTCCAGGGACCAATGGGAGGGAGTTAACTATAATGAGATCAATATCTTTGAGAATGGCTTCCTGAGCGAATTTCAAAAGGCGCAGGCCAACCTCGCCGCTTCCGGGGGAACCACATTGCGAGGCGCGAATCCATTGCCCATTCTGTCGCAAGCCTTCGCCGCAACCGAGCCGGGAAACTTTAGCAATGGTCAGTTCATCACCGATGTGCAGCAGGGCCAGGCTGGCGCTCTGGCCACTTCCATCGCTGGCAATTCTGCTTACCTCTGCTCCCTGGTGGGCGCGGCGAATTTCGCTCCGTGCACGAATGTTGGCGCGAGCGGCAGCGGCACCTATCCCATCAACTTCTTCCAGGCGAATCCTTACGCTGCGGGAGGGAACATAAGCGAACTGTCCAGTGTGGGATACTCAAACTATAATTCCCTGCAAGTGGACTTTCGGCAAAGACCGACCCGCGGCATGGAGTTCGACGCAAATTACACCCTGGCGCATGCGCTGGAGAATAACGTGCAGGGAAGCACCTCGGCGGGTTCTTACGGCGGCCGTCCCAACAGTGCTCCCAGCTATTACACTTTGCGCAACAGACACCTAAATTATCTCCCCAGCGTCTACGATGTTCGCCATGTGCTGCACGTCAGCGGGACCTACGATCTGCCGTTTGGCCATAACCGGGAATTTCTCAACCAAAGTCGGCTTCTGGATGCGGCGGTTGGGGGCTGGACCCTGGGAACGATCCTGACGTACCAGTCTGGTGAGCCATGGATATTTTATGGCGGAACCCAAACGGTCAACCAAAGCGACTCCGGTATCACCCTGACGGGTGTTACGCCTTCCCAATTGCAAAAACAGATTCGCATTCGCCACGCCGCTCCGGGCGATCCGTGGGTGGATCTGTTCGATCCCAAATACATCAATACCCAAGGACAGGCCAATACCCAATACATCAGCCCAGAGTTTACCGCTGGGCAGTTTGGCCGCATTATGTCTCTACATGCTCCCAAGTGGATCAACACAGACATCGCAGCCACCAAGGTGGTACCGATTCGTGGAAATCTGACCTTCAGCCTCCAGGTAGAGTTACTGAATGCATTCAATCATGTGGCATGGGCTGGCATGAATTCTACAGTTCAGAGCAATACGTTTGGAACAACCAGTTCAACAGCCAACGGACCAAGAAATATTGAACTTCGTGGCAATTTTGAATGGTAAGTTAAAGGCAACACTCAGACAACATAAGAAAAAGAGAGCTTAATGCAGTCATGGCCGCTATTGTGGCTGTGGCTGCATTCTTTTTATTTAATGTTGCCTTGCATTTTGAAGGAGAGAAGATGGACCGTCGCGGTTTTCTGCAAAGCCTGGCTTTGACCACAGCGGGCATGAAATATCTCCCGGATGGATTTGCCGAGTCGAATGATAGGAAAAATCAGGTTGAACCTATCGACGTCACGCGCATTCTATCTCCTTCAATTTCAGACATAGATACGCAAGGACATACGCTCGTGTGTCAGTTTGAAATGGACTCGACCGCTTGGAAGGTCTATGAAGACCTGAGAACACGGGACGGCGGTTTTACCTTTCTCTCTTCAAAAGGAGGCGGGTGTATGCTTCCGAAAAGCGCCGAAGCGACCTTTGCCGAGGCGGACCCTCCTTACCTTGGCTTGGACATGAAGGACATTGGAATGTCCGGGCCGGACTTGCTGGCTGACAAGCTGCTCCAAAATGGTGATCCCGACCCAGAACAAGTGCGATCGGCAGCTCCACCACTCCAATCGAGCGAGGCCAGCCGTGGGCGATGGGGAAGATTACCGTGGAACACCTTTGTGGGTACAAAAGAATGCTTCGATACGATGCCTGTCTATCCGGGCGGCAATACCCGAACATATCACCCAATTCAATACTTTCCAGAACTGAATGAGAAGCTGGCACATCAACGTATGGAAGGCCTGGTCGGCGGTTGGATGCCAGCTGTGCGCAAAGTCATGCCGATTTCAAAGGGCGCTTATTATGAACTGATTGTCTTCGGAGATGTGGAAGCCAAAGATCAGTTCATCGTACAGACCTGGCACCGAACATCACAGATTGAAAATGGAAAGGTTGTGAAAGCTGTCTATGGATACAGTTATCCGGCCTTTCCGCCGGCGCGTGAAGATCCTGCGCCGGAACAGTTTTATCGCGGACTCCTTCTGTTCGCAGCTTACTGGCAGAAAAACCTTATAGAGTTTGCACCGGCACAGCTTCCGAAGAATGTATGGATAGACATGTCGAGGCATGCATTCGCGCGCGACCTGGTTGTGCGTCCAGGCGGGGTCTACCCTAAGTATGGCGCGGTCGACCGGGACTACTATGGTTCGGAATACGACGGCTTTCAAGATACATTTACAAGCGCTACCTATGCCAACCTGGAATGGGGGCGCTTCCAGATGGCGCAGAAGATCATCCACAATTATTTCAGAGATTTTGTAGATGATAAGGGAATGGTCAACATGCGCGGCCCGGAAACAGCGCAATTCGGCCTTACGCTGTCGCTGTTAGCCAGGTACTACAACTACACAGGCGATACTTCTCTTCTATTAAAATACAGGCCGAAAATTGAAGCTACGGCGGCACTGTTAGTTGATCTACACCAAAAAAGCCTGCAACTACCCACGGACAATCCCGGCTATGGTTTGATCCATGGATGGGACGAGTCCGACTCTTGCCTGGCTCCGAAGCCGATGACATGGTGGCAACCATATTTTGCGAATAGTGCCTTTGCAGCAAGGGGGTTGAAGGACATCAGCCAGGTCTGGGCAACGATCCATCCAACGAGCCATGTCCAGAAGGCGGCTGAATGGCAGAAGCATAGCAAGTCTCTTCAGGACGCGACAATTGCTAGTATCACTAAAAATATTCGTACGGACATGAACCCTCCGTACATAGGTCCGTTGCCTGGAACCGCACTTACATTTCGGGAGGCTCTGGAGAAGGAGCATCCAAGTCCGCAGCAATGGCCGCATCGCGCCTACGCCGAATTGCTCCAGGCCGACATTTTGACTCCGAAACTTGCCAGTACAGTCATCGATTGCATGCGGGCTTATGGAGCAACGACACTCGGTGTAGTTGCCAATGTGGGACGGCCCAATCCGAGAGACCGAGATATTCTTGGATTTATTTCCTATGGCTATGCGCAGATGCTGTTGCGTTTGGACCGCATTGAAGAATATCTGTTGTTTCTCTACTCGCATCGTTACCACGACCATACTCCGGGAAGCTGGACGGCTGGTGAAGTAGCGGGGATTGGCGGTGGCTCGGCAATCTTTTGCATGCCGGCGCAGCACACCATCCCTTTGTTGGTGCGATGGATGATGGTACTGGAAGATTCCGATGAAGACCGTCTATATATCGGTAAAGGATTGCCGAGAGGTTGGATCACATCTGGAGGAGTTATTCAGATGCAACAAGCTCCGACACGCTGGGGCAGAGTTAACTTCCACATGATTGCAAAACCGGGAACAAACCGCGTTACATCTACAGTGGAGTTAGCCAAGCCTGGCAGTCCGAAACATTTAGATGTCAAACTGCGACTGCCTCGCGAGAAAAAAATCGATCGAGTTATGGTCAATGGGCAGACGACGCAGCTACAGGGGACGCATAAGGACACTGTTTCCATTGCGACCCATGACCATAAGAACTTTGAGATCATTGCGGATTATAGTTAGATCGGTTATAAAAAATCATGGCTTTGCGATCAATTCGATGCTGGTTGAACTGGATTTCAGTGGGACCACGTAAGCATCTCGCTGTATGAGAAGTTTATTTTTTGGATGATACTTCCCCACGCCGCTGAGTTGTGCAGGCTGCTCGATGTGTAGGCGCGCCTCTGGCGCATCCTGCATGGCTGGAGCAAACTTCAGCAACAGATGGCCTGTCTTCGTGTCCAGGTCAATCGATTCAAACTTACCGGCATCCAGTGTCAACCACAAGCCCAATGTGGCCACATAAATGCGTGAACGGAAAGCGTCGAGGGGCGTTATGCGCACCTGTTTCCGCTTCGACTGAAGGTTGCCGCCGAACGCGAGCCATCCAAATCCAGGATCATCGACGACATAAGTGCCAGTGTTCCAGGCATAACCAAAAAAATTGGGTCCATAGTCGCCGGAGTAAGGGTCGAACTTCAGCATGTCAGGAAATGCATGAAAGGCAACGGACGAAGCGCCTTCCTGATTGACGTTGGTCAGCGGCCCCATAACGCCGCCATATCCGACCCGTAATAGATAAAGGCTATCAGGATGCTCTCTGTATGCGGTCAATACGGGTATGGCGTTAATGCCGGAGCCATAATGATGAAGCTGGCGTTCGATGCGCGGGTACTTGCCTCCATAAAGAAAATCCCAATATCGGCGGGCGCTTCCGTTATAGCCCCAGTTCGGAATGGTAGGCATATAACCTACAACGGCATCCAGAGTGATCTGTGCTTTGTCCTGAAAGCCGAAGTAGTTCGTCCACGCATAGACCTCCTCCTGCCCGGTCGAATCCCATGGCATTTCGCTTCCAAAGGGATAGGCCTCAGATTGCCAGTGTAATGCGCGCCGATGCATGGCGTCCTCAAGCGAAGCTGCCTGCTGCGTCATCCCTTCTCGTTTCAAATCCTTAAGAATTTGTACGAAGACATCGCCTTCCATCTGCCCAAACACGGAATAATACGGAGCATATTTCATCATCGCCATGGTGGTTTCATAGGACTGGTTAAGATACCAGTTCCATGGATGATCGGTAACCAGACCTTGATGGTCTCGCGACAGCCGATACATCACCCAATACGCGACAGCGACGTGAGGATAATTGAAGGACCTATCGACAGCTTCCGACGCCTTCTTGTTCCAACTTGTCCAGCTTTTCCAGTTCTGGTCGCTTCGGTAATAGTTTGGCGAAAAATCCTGCGGCTGATAGTAAAACAGGCTTTTGCGTACACCATAAGCATGGGGACCGTCTTTGTATTGCAAATGTCCCCAGAGTACTTGATCTACAAATTGTTGTAATTGGATCAGCTCTTCTTTATTGGGGTCTCCTAATTCTTTCATGAAGGCAGCCAGCCACGATCCAGCGCCTGCTTCGTCGCTTAGCCCGGCAATCCACACACGGCTTTCCTGGGTAACAATCTGGTTAGCCTGGCTGTCGTAGGTCATTACGGAGGGGCTGCGGTGGAAGGGATCGTTTGGATCGAAGAACCATTGCTTTGTGGTAGAAAAATGGCCAAGGTCGGAAACTATCTGCATTTCTGGCTTGGTGACGAAGTATTGAATCGTCTGTGTCAGGCCATCGCTGTATCGAATAGTAAGTCGAGACCTTCCCCATGCATTTCCACGCAAGGTATAACTTTTCCAACCATTCGGGACTGGCGCACCTCGATCCACAGTAATTGCGTTGGCAGGATCGACTGAGATAGAAGAAACTTTCTCCGGGTAATTGAGAAATAATCGCGCTTCCATATCTGTGGGTAAGACATAGCCGGGAACACCGACAGCGACAGGGCGATGATTGTCTACGAGCGTCTTTTCAATATGAGGAATAGAGTCCGAAACGAGAAACTTTACTCCATAAGTTTTCGACTCTCCTGGAGCGAGCATGACGGAAGTCGGAGGGTTCCAGGGCTGGGCTTTTTTCCATTCATTTTCCGCAAACGCCTTACTGTAGACCATCCAGTCATAAGAGCCTTCAAAAGTAATTCCTCGAGGAGTTGGGTCGGTAAAGATGCGCAGTGGCGTGCCTCGCCAGCCGCTATTCAAAATCGGCTTGTATGCCTCAAAGGGTGTGCTTCCTTCTGGAACGACAACCAGCGCAGGCCCATGACCGCTGAGCCGCGTGACCTGCAGGTATCCGGCGTCTTCTCCAATATAGGGATCATAAAAGCTGCATTTTGCATGGGCTTCTTCCAGCGTCCTTCCCGTAAGGATGTTGTTGAAGACCATCGGAATTCCCAGCGCGCCGATCTCAATTGTCTGGGAGGACTTATTTTTCAGTACATAACGCAGAACAAGTCTCCCATCTTCTACTGCCCAAGTGCGCATAATCTGAAGCGGAATATCTGCCGGTAATGTAGGAGCCAGGTCTGCTTGGGCCAGAATGTTTCCAGAAACAGGCAGCGCGCGAACCGGCTGGCGCGCGAAGGCAGTGGAGTAGTTTTTCCATTCTCCGGAGTTACCCATGCGAAGACGAAGATCGAGATCGCCGAGATAGTAATCGCCATTCTGGGAACGTTCGACCAACCTGTCTCCAGGAGTAAAGTCGAACTCCGGCGCCAATTTTGGATGAAGCGCAGCCACGGTCTGGGAAGATCTCACGAGAACGAGAGAAAAATCTGGAGTATCGAAAGTGGCTTCACCCACATTCAACATGGCGCCTGGCGTGGGCGGTTTTCTTGTGCGAGGATCCTGGGCCCTCGCTGGAGTTGCAAGAAGACACGTTCCCAAGCCAAAGACACAGCCCAGGATGAGCGCGGGACGCGTATACTGCGTGAACGAATGCATAGAGGATGTACCTTCTAGGTTTGTGGCGGCAGTCCGCTTTGTCGAGAATTGAGTTCTTGGATCTCGAATTTGCAAACAATACTTTGTGAAAAGTATACATAACTGTATGCGCACTCCGGCCAGTTTTTCTGAGGACTGATGTCCAGAAATGAGGGAGCGTTTATCGGTCTTGTTATCTGGAACGACAAGTGGCGGCTAGTCATTGCATGGCGCTCGAACTGAGAGCGGCCGAAGACTGGAAAGATCGTCGCCGAAGGCACAATCGCGATACTCTTTTAGGCATGAGCCAGCCAGTACATTCTCCGAACATCAACATTGTCCACTCTCCAGATTATCGAGACGGATACGCCAACAGCGTGCAGGTCCGCGCCAGCGTATGGGATTTTTTGCTCGTCTTCGGCGCCGCCCGTCAGGACTTGCCGAATGAAGTGGTCCTGCAAAATTTTCAAGGCATCTATTTGAGCCCGCAGCAGGCTAAAGCGTTGTGGAACCTGCTCGGTCAGAACCTTGCCCAATATGAGCAGGCCTTCGGGACCATTACGCTGGAGCCAACGCAGAGCTTTCCGGGGACCATGCCGGGCAACGGTCCAATCCACTAATGTGGCGATGAATTTATGAGGGAGATGGCTTGCAAGCGTTGAACCAGTTGCTGTTTCGCCGCCACCGCGAGGAGCCAACGCCGACGTGGATGATTTTTCCCGTCATCTACGCCTTTGTTTTTCTGGCCCATTTACCCTTGCTACGGCTGCCCTATTTCTGGGATGAGGCGGGTTATTATATTCCCGCAGCGTATGACTTTTTTCGGACCGGCTCGCTGGTCCCTTATTCCACATTGTCCAACGCGCACCCTCCGCTGCCCGCAATTTATCTCGCTTTTTGGTGGAAGGTCTCCGGCTTTGTTCCCGCGGTAACGCGGCTGGCTGTCTCGCTGGTGGCCGCATTCGCATTGACGGGCATTTTCATGCTGGTGCGTCGGCTGATGAATGCCAATGTTGCCGCTGCTACAACATTGCTGGCCGCGCTCTACCCGGTCTGGTTCACCCAGAGCACGCTGGCCCAGGCCGACATCTTTGCCGCCGCTGGAACGATGTGGGCGCTGGCCTACGCGCTGGAGGAATTGCCGTCGGTGCGCCGTGGCTGGTGTGCGGCGCTGTGGTTTTCCGTTGCGGTGCTGGCGAAAGAGACTGCTATCGTGACACCGCTGGCGCTGGCTGGCTGGCATCTATGGGAGACGCGCCGTAAGCCATCGCAGGCGCGGGGGCATTGGCGCGCTGCAATGCAGCTCGTGCTTCCAGTGTTTCCGTTGTGCGCCTGGTATGCCTACCATTTTCATAGAACGGGCCACATTTTTGGCAATCCGCAATACGTCCGCTACAACGCCGTCCTGACATTGCATGTTCTCCGGTTCATTCTGGCCCTGGCCCAGCGGCTGATGCAGATCACCGTCTACATGAATTTGTTTGTGCCGGTGCTGTGCATGGTGGCGGCAATGTTTCTGCCCGCACTGCGGCAGGAAGATGGCGTCAAGCGCCCGCGCGTTTCCTGGAATGCGCAGGCGCAGATCGGCATCATTCTGCTGGCCAATGTGCTGTTTTTTTCCGTGCTGGGTGGCGCGGTGCTGGCCCGCTATCTGCTGCCGCTTTATCCGTTGATCCTGCTCCTCTGCGTCTCCACCTGGCGGCGGCGTGTGCAGCAGTGGGGATGGATAGTGGCGCTGAGCGCGCTGGCGTTTGTTGCTGGATTGTTCGTCAATCCTCCGTACCGTTTTACGCCAGAGGACAACCTGACCTATCGCAGCATGATTGTGATGCAGCAGCAGGCGATTGCCCAGGTGCTGCACCGCGCGCCCGGTGGGGTCGTCCTGACCGCATGGCCAGCCACCGACGAGCTGACCAAGCCTGAACTTGGCTATGTGCGCCAGCCGGTACATGTGGTGGCGATCGACAATTTTTCGCTGGCGCAGATTCAGGCTGCAACGCAACTCCCAGGGTATGACGCCGCGCTGGTATTTTCCACAAAATATGAAGCAGTCAACGCCCCCACCTGGCTGCGCTTCGGCGACCGCGAATGGAACCGGAGATATTTCGGCTATCACTACGATCTACCGCCCGCGCTGATCGCGCGGCTCCTACATGGCGATCTGGTTTGGCAGGCCCACAGCCGCGGTTTGTGGACTGCGGTGGTCCTGTTCAACCGGCCACAGATGGCGGCCCTGGTCGATGAAGTCCAGTACGGTACGTCAAGGCAAATCCGCTAATCCACGATGCGGAACTCTATAATCACAAATGTCGTGATGCCGCGCCGCTTCATTCTCGCTTTTTGCATTCTCGCCTTATTCGCGGGCGGTCCAGCGTTCGCGCAGACCGGGTCCGCGACCAGCCCAAGCTGGGATGGGCATCTGGTCTGGGTGCTGCCGTTTGAAAACAACTCCACGCAGCCCGGCCTGGACTGGATGGGCGCGTCGTTTCCAGACATTATGAACCAGCGGCTCAGCTCCGCAGGGTTTCTGACCATCCGCAGGGAAGACCGTCGGTACGCGCTGGCGCACCTGGGGCTACCTGCGGATTTTCATCCGACGCAGGCCACCACCTATAAACTTGCGCAAACGCTGGACGCCGACTATGTCGTCTTTGGAAACTACACCGTTGCCAATGGCAGCATTACAGCTACCGCGCGGGTGCTGGAAATGCACGGTCCTCGCATGGGTCCCATGGTGGAAAAGCAGGGGAGCCTGGACCAGTTGGTCCGCATCGAGAATGAACTGGCCTGGAAGGTCGCCGTGCAGATCGACCCGGCATTGAATTTAGACGAGCAGACATTTCTTGCCGCCAGCCGCGACCTGCGCCTGGACGCATTTGAAAACTACATACGCGGCGAAGTGGAACCTGGCATCGACGAGCAGATTGGACATCTGACCAAGGCGGTCCAGCTCAGCCCGAATTACACGCAGGCATGGCTGGCGCTGGGCAAAGCGTATTTTGCCGATCAGCAATATGAACAGGCGATCGCCCCATTCAGCAAAGTGCCAAAGGGAAGTCGGCAGTCGCTGGAGGCCCAGTTCTACGCGGGTCTCAGCTATCTTTACACCGGCAACTATGCCCAGGCGCAGGCGGAATTTTCATCCATCGCTTCCGTGTTGCCCATGCCAGAGGTATTGAACAACGAAGGCATTGCCATCAACCGGCGCGGGCAAAATGGAACGGCATTCTTCCAGCGCGTTGTGCAGTTGGACCCACAAAATCCAGATTACTGGTTCAACTTGGCTGTGTCCGAACGGCGCAGGAAAAATTACCCCGCTGCATTGAAAGCGGTGACGCAGTGCCTCGCACTTCGGCCGCAGGACGAAGAAGCGCAGGGGCTGCGAAAAAATTTAATGATGCTGAAAGATGCTCCCGCGAATGCCACCATAGAGCAGACCGCAGCGGTCACGCACGAAGCGTCCGCTCAGGGAACATCTGTCAGCGACGGTTCGCCAGATGCCGATGCATCCAGCCCTGCCACCTCTTCCACTGCCTCCTCTGAGAGCGCCTCCGCAAGCAGCCTCGATTACGAGCCTTTGGAGCGGATCGCCCGCGCCTACGATGAAAGTTCTTTTCGCCAGGCTGCCTTTGCAATGGAGCAGATGAACGCAATGAAGCTGCGCTCGATGCCAGCAGCAGCACGTGCGCAGGTGCTGTGTCAACAGGGAAATGCGTATGTGAATGACGGCCTGTTGCTGGAGGCTGAGCGTCAGTTTCAGCTTGCGCTTGCAGCCGATCCGCAAAGTGCAGCCGCGTATGCGGGGCTTGCTCAAGTCCACGAGTATGTGGGCAGTAGTAGCGTGGCGCAGCAGGAGGCGAACACGTCGCTCGGCATGCAGCCTAACGTTGCGGCCTATCTGGTGCTGGCGCGTCTCGCGCTGGCGCAGCGTGCGTTGCCAAGTGCGCAGGAAAATGTAGGCCATGCGTTGCAGCTCGAACCGAACAACAGCGCGGCGGAGGGCATTCAACAGGCCATCCAGGCGCAGCAGGCGATCCAGTCTCAGAAGACCACGCAATAACGCGCGGAGGCGCGATGCTGGCATGAAAACCGCAGATCGAAATGGCCCGACGGCCTTGTGGGTTCCGCATGTTTTCCGGGGCTGTTCGATGCGCGCTAGGCTTGCCGTGGGCGTCCTCGCGGTTTTGTTCTGCCTGATAATTTTACCGCGCGCGCAAGCGGCGTCCTCGCGTCCTGTCGTGGTGGATCTGCCCCTGCATGACACCATCCAGCCGATCAGCGCGTCGTATTTGCAGCGTGGCCTGCGTCACGCGGCAGAGATCCACGCACAGGCCGTAGTGGTGGATCTGGGCACTCCCGGCGGACTGCTCGATTCCACGCGCGCGATGGTCTCGGCGATTGAAGATTCCAGCGTTCCGGTGGTCGTATATGTCGCGCCTTCTGGCAGCCGCGCGGCCTCCGCCGGATTTTTTATTCTGGAGTCGGCGGACATCGCGGCCATGGCTCCCGGCACCAACACTGGCGCATCGCATCCCATCCTGGAAGGCCAGCAGATGGACCCCATCCTGAAAACAAAGATCGAAAATGATGCGGCCGCTTTTCTTCGCTCCTACGTTTCGCGTCGAGGCCGCAATGTGGAGGCCGCTGAAGATGCCGTGCGCAACTCCAAGTCCTACACCGATGAAGAGGCGCTCAAGCTGCATCTCATCGACACCATTTCTCCGAATGTCGCAACGCTTTTGAATCAACTGAACGGCACTGCGATTACGCGCTTCAACGGCACGAAGCTGACGCTCGATACGCAGAATGCCGATGTCGAGGTCATGTTGCCCAGCACGCGAGAGCGCATCCTCGGCGCACTGACGGACCCCAACCTTGCGGTGATTCTTCTCATCCTTGGTGGGCTGCTGATCTATCTGGAGTTCAATGCGCCGGGCACGATCATCCCCGGCGCGCTGGGAACGCTGCTCGTTTTGATCTCGTTGTTCGCATTGAACCTGCTGCCGTTGGAATATACCGCGGTCGGCTTTCTGGTGGCTGCGGTGGCGCTGTTTGTGCTGGACATAAAGTTTGTCACGCACGGCATGCTGGGCCTGGTCGGGATTGCGTGTCTGGTGTTCGGTCTGCTCACGCTGGTCGATGGGCCGATTCCTGAAATGCGCGTGCATCTCGGCACCGCGCTCGGCGCGGGCATTGGCTTCGGGCTGATTACCATCTTCCTTACAACAATTGCAGTGCGCGCGCGGCGCAACAAAGTACAGACCGGCAATGAGGCCCTGCTGGGGGCCGTCGCCATTGTGCAGACGGCACTCGATCCCAACGGGCAGGTGATGGTGCGCGGCGAGCTTTGGCAGGCGCACGCCGAGGCTGCAGTAGCTGTCGGCGAGCCGGTCCGCATCCGCAGCCGTAAAGGACTTTTGCTGGAAGTGGAACGTGACGAGCGAGGTTCCTGAACCCCGATTCACGTCGGATTTTCATCCAGTTCGTGCTATATATCGTAAGGCAACCGGTCCGTGTTTCTGGAGAGTCAACCATGCCATCCACCGCAGTTTTGGTCGTCATCGTTATCGTTGTTTTTTACCTATTCAGTTCCATCAAAATTTTGAAGGAGTACGAGCGCGGCGTGATCTTTCGCCTGGGCCGTCTTCTGAGTTCTCCCAAAGGGCCGGGCGTCGTTCTCGTGTTTCGCCCCTTCGATCAGATGGTGCGCATCTCCCTGCGGCAGGAGGCCATGGAGGTTCCCGCGCAGGACATCATCACGCGCGATAACGTCACGCTCAAGGTCAACGCCGTCATTACGCTTCGCGTCATCGATGCCGCCAAGGCAGTCGTCGAGGTGACGAACTACGTCTATCAGACCTCGCAATTTGCGCAGACCACGCTGCGTTCGGTATTGGGCGAAGTGGAACTGGATGAGCTGCTGGCGCACCGCGAGAAGCTGAACCTGAAAATCCAGACTATCATCGACCAACACACGTCGCCCTACGGGCTGAAAGTCGTCAGCGTGGAAGTGAAGCAGGTCGATCTGCCGGAGTCGATGCTGCGCGCGATGGCCCGGCAGGCCGAAGCGGAGCGCGAAAAACGCGCCAAGATCATCAACGCCGAAGGCGAGTTCAACGCGGCGCAGCGCCTGGTGGAGGCGGCAGCGCTTCTGGCGCAGCAGCCAATCACCATGCAGTTGCGCTATCTGCAAACGCTGAGCGAAATTGGCGCCGAGAAGAACACGACCATCGTGTTCCCGCTGCCCATGGAACTAGTCACGTTGTTGAAGCAGGTGACGGAACGCATGGGACCGAAAACCGGTGAGGAAGTCTAACGATGGCTGCGATGTGGGAAGAAAAGCTGGAAGCGATCGATACGGCGGAGGTGCACTGGGGCACCAGCACCATCCTGGCGGTCTTCTTTGCCGCTTCGCTGATTTCGGCGGTTTTTTTCGGGCTGGGATATTCCTTCGGTCGAGGCGGGACACCGAAGGCTGCCCTGGACATTCCAGCGTCGTCGGGATCGATCGAGGGTCCCGCATCGACGTTGAATCCGCCGACACCCAACCTTTCTGCAAGAACAGCTTCGCATAACGATCCGGTTCCATTGGCTGTCGGCGATACAGCGGCCGTAAATACACATTCGGGCAGCGACGTTCACCAGCCCGCGCACACAACGCTGCGGCAGGTGTCCGCCACGCAAAGCAAACCTGCGGCGGGTGTTCTCATACAGCAAAGCAAGCCGAAAACTGTGGCCCTCAGCGCGGGTGTAACGCGCTACATGGTGCAGGTCGGCGCAATCGGCGATCG
Organism: Acidobacteriaceae bacterium; assembly: GCA_027306695.1. GTDB lineage: Bacteria > Acidobacteriota > Terriglobia > Terriglobales > Acidobacteriaceae > JAKAAZ01. Next base: position 3,405 of record DAHUZH010000065.1, on the reverse strand, counting down.
TAAAGATGCGCAGAAGCTGATCAGCCAGTTACGCAAGCATGGCTTCCATGCGGCGATTTATCCCGGCAAGCACGATAAATTTCTGCATGTGCAGCTCGGCCCCTTCGCGAACGCCCAGCAGGCGCAAGCCGTGCGGCATAAGGTGATGGCCAGCGGCTATCGCGCCATGCTGAAGACCGCATCCTGAATTACGCCCGCATCCACTCCGGCAAATCCAGCGCAATTTTCTCGCGGACGGCAGCCATCAATTCTTCCCGCGTTGCGTAGTCGCTGGCCCGCATCGGCGGATGAAAGTGGACGTGCGCATCTCCCGGCGCAATGCGCAGGCCGCCTTTGCGCATCATGCTTTCCGTGCCGTAGATGGAGATGGGAACGATTGGCGCTCCCGTTTGCTGGGCCAGATAAAAAGGCCCTTTCTTGAAGGGCAGCAATCGTCCCGTACGGGAGCGCGTTCCTTCCGGAAAAATCGTAATGTGGACGCCGGAGGCCAGCACTTTCGCCGCTTGTTGAATGCTCTCCATGGCGCTTTCACGCTGTTGATTGCGTTCGACGGGTACAAAATCTCCCAGGCGCATTCCCGTTCCGATGAAGGGAATTTTCATCAACTCCTTCTTGACCAGAACGGCCGTGCGGTCTGGAATCAGCGGCAGAAGCACCGGCGGGTCCAGATTGGAAACATGGTTCGCCATGAAGATGCAAGGCTGGCCCTGCGGAACGGTTTCCAGCCCTTGGACGCGCACGTTGATGTCCGCCAGCCGCACTCCGGTCTTCGCAATCCACATTGCAAAGCGATAGAGAAATGTAATGTCTCCGGTGAGCAGCGTCCACGGAAAGCCGAGCAGCGCCGCAATCGGCGCAAGAAGCGCGTAGCAGAGAAAAATTTTGATCGCTGGAATCATGGCGTGGAAACAGCGCCACGAATGGCCCGCAGATGTTCCGGCAGCTTCCGATAAATATCATCGAAACCGCCATTGGATAGGATAGCGACGACGTCGCCGCTGCGCAGATGCCCGCCAAGATGTTCCACGATTGAAGCCACATCCGGCAACAGATGCGCCGAGCGGCCCGTGTTTTGCAGCGCATGGACAACATGCTCGGGATGTAGCACTTGCTCGGCGGGTAGATTGGACGCCTGATACACGGCTGCCAGAATGATCTCATCGGCCAGGGCAACGGCCTCAGTCAGTTCGCGCTCAAAAACATTGCGCCGCAGAGTATTCGAGCGCGGCTCCAAGACTGCCCATAGGCGCGATCCGGGATATTGCAGCCGCAAAGCGCGCAGCGTTTCGCGGATCGCCGTCGGGTGGTGCGCAAAATCATCGATGAGCGTGATGCCGTCGATTTCGGCAATCACTTCCAGGCGGCGCTTCACACTGCGAAACGATTGCAGCGCCTGTTGGATCGCATCGGCAGGAATGCCCTGGCCTGCGGCGAGCGCCGCGGCTGCGGTCGCGTTCAGCACATTGTGTTCGCCGATGACCGGCATCTCCACTTTGAGCCATGGAACGCCTTTCCGCTCGATGCGCCAATGGCTGCGTCCGTCCCAAATAGAAAGATCGGCAATGCGCCAGTCGGAATCGCGCGAGAACCCATAGCGTTCAACCGGACAGAAGGCGCGTGCCACGCACTCCGTCACATTGCTCGAACTATCGAACACGACGATGCGTCCGCGCCGTGGCACCAGATTGACCAGACGCTTGAACGCAGTCTTCACGGCATCCAAATCTGCGTAGATGTCCGCGTGGTCGAATTCGACGTGCGTCAGAATCAACGCATCGGGAAAATAATGAAGGAACTTCGGCCCCTTGTCGAAGAAGGCGGTGTCATACTCATCGCCCTCCAGAATGAACGGCTGGGTCGGGCGCAGCGCGAAGCTGGAGCCGAAGTTCTCCGCAATGCCGCCGATCAAAAACGACGGTGCACGCTCTGGCTGCTTGCGCGCTGCCATCTCATAAATCCATGCCAGCATGCTGGTGGTCGTCGTCTTGCCATGCGTTCCGGCGACCACGAGAGATTCGCGGCCCGTGAGAAATACCTCCTGAATCACCTGCGCCAGCGAACGAAAGGGAATGCGTTGGTCCAGCATATATTCCACTTCTGGATTGCCGCGTGAAATGGCATTGCCGACGATGACGAGATCGGGATGCGGCTCCAGATTGTTTTCCGAGAACGGCTGCATGATCGGAATATGGAGCTGCTCCAGCAAGTCCGACATGGGCGGATACGCGGCCTTGTCGGAGCCGGTCACGCGCCATCCGCGCAACTGCAAAAGGCCGGCCAGCGAGGCCATGGCGCTCCCGCAGATGCCGATGAGATGGACATGGTTCGTCGGTTTTATGGTTTCGCTCATTCGCCTCTTTTGCCCATGGTGACTGCGGGCTCCGCAAATCGCAGCGTGGCGGTTCCCGTCAGGTCCAGCTCGCAGGCCAAGCCGATGGGCAGCGTAATGTTTCGTTCAGGGACGTGGCCGGAGCGCAGGCCGATGGCGATGGGGCCGGAAAAGTCCGCCAGCACGCGCATCAGCACGGCGTCCAGCATATCGTTGGCTGCTCCTGGCTGCACGCAGTCCATCATGGGGCCAAAGACAATGCCGACTATCTTGTCCAGCTTACCTGCCAATCGCAACTGCATCAGCATCCTGTCTATCTGATAGGGCTTCGTGCCGACATCCTCAAGAAACAAAACTGTATCTTCTGTTTGGATTTCATACGGCGTGCCGAGGGAGGCGACCAACATGGAAAGACATCCGCCGTAAAATTTTCCTTTCGCATGACCGGCACGCAGAACGCGCAGACCAGCTTCGGGGCCAAGCTCCCAGGGAGCGCCCTGCGACAACGCCGACCGCCAGCTTGGAATATCGACGCCGTTTTTTCTCGCGAAATCTCCAGCCGCCATGGGACCATGAAAGACCACCAGGCCGGTGGCGTCATGCACCCATGTCAGCAGGCTCGTGATATCGCTACAACCTACTAAAATTTTAGGATTGCGTCGAATCAGCCCCAGATCGAGTCCCGACAGCAATTCCACCGATCCGTAACCGCCACGGTTACAAATTATGGCGCGGACAGAATGGTCCGCGAAAACGGCGTGTAAATCTTCCAATCGCTGTGCAGGCGTTCCTGCCGAGTATTGTCCGTAACGCGCCAGCGCGTGGGCTGCCAGCTCTGGCCGATACCCAAGTTGCTGGAAAGAACGCAAGCCGAGTTGCACTTTTTGCGGATCGAACCAACTGGCAGGAGAAATAAGGCGCACGCGGTCGCTGGCCAGCAATGCGGCTGGTTTTATCGAAGCGTGTGCGGTCATATTTGACGCGGTCATACCAGCAGGCACTCCCCTTGCGCAGTGATTTCCGCCGGGCCCGTCAACAGCAGGCTGGCGTTGTTCGCTGGCCACTCCACAAATTGT
>DAHUZH010000064.1 GCA_027306695.1 Acidobacteriaceae bacterium | reverse complement strand
AATGGTGACGCAACCGACACCCGCGTGCCGTTGACGAGGCTGCATCCGCAGCTTGCGGACAACAACGGTTCGGCGGACCTGTTCGTCGAGCCGTTCGATTGGGGCGCGTTGCGGGAGCGCGGCATCGATGTCGTGTTTCTCGCGACGCCGCATGAGCAGTCGCGCGCCTGGGCACCGCAGATGCTGGAACACGGCGTGCGCGTGATCGACCTGAGCGGAGCGTGGAGGCTGGAACATGCCAGCCATCGCGCCGTCTACGGCTTTGAAGATGCCGACGCTCACATCGCCGACGCCACGCAACAGAAAGCCGTCTACGGACTGCCGGAGTTGCATCGCGAGGAAATTGCGTCCGCGCAGCTTGTCGCCAATCCAGGCTGCTACGCGACATCGGTCATTCTGGCGCTGGCTCCACTGGCGCGCGAAAATCGCGTCGACCTGCATCGCGGCATTGTGTGCGACGCCAAGTCCGGAGTTTCCGGGGCGGGAAAAACACCGACGGCGAAAACCCACTTCATGCATGCCGCGGACAATCTTTCGGCTTACTCTGTCTTCAATCATCGCCACACGGGCGAGTTGCTGGAGCAGCTCGGTCTTGCGGCAAAAGACATTGTTTTCACGCCGCATCTGTTGCCGATTCCTCGCGGGATTTTTTCGACGATCTACCTCAACCTGCGCGAGCCGACCGAAGCGCAAAGTATCGACGCCTGTTATCGAGACTTTTACAGCAACTCGCCGATGGTGCGATGGTTCGGCGCGACTCTGCCGGAGATTCAACACTGCGTGCGGACCAACTACTGCGATCTTGGCTTCGCGCTGGCGCAGGACAAACAACGGCTTATTGTGGTCGCGTGCCTGGACAATTTATTGAAGGGCGCGGCCGGTCAGGCGGTACAGAACATGAATTTACTTTTCGGCTGGCCGGAGCAGGAGGGACTCGCATGAAATTTGTCATCAAGCTGGGCGGTACGACGCTTGAAAATCCTGCGACCCTTCAGGGCAGCACTCGCGCCATTGTGGAACTGGTGCGCGACGGCCATCAGGTGGCCGTGGTCCACGGCGGCGGCGCGGCGCTAACACGCACGCTAACGCAACTTGGCAAGCAGAGCGAGTTTGTCGCTGGCCTGCGCATCACCGATGCCGAAACCCGCGACGCCGCCCTGATGGTGCTTGGCGGCCGCGTCAATAAACAACTGGTCGCCGCCATTGGCAAACATGGGCAGGCAGCCGTGGGGCTTTCCGGAGGAGATGGACTTGTCTTTCGCGCGCGCAAAAAACGTACTGCGCCAGATCTTGGCTTCGTAGGAGAGATTGCGTCCTCCGATCCGCGCTGGCTGCTCGCAGTGTGGCAAATGGGGGCCGTGCCGGTCATCTCCAGCCTGGCGCTGGGCTTCGACAACGAGTATTACAACGTGAACGCCGATGAGATGGCCGCCGCCTGCGCCATGACCTGTCGCGCGGACGTGCTGGTATTTTTGACCGACGTGCCCGGCGTTCGCGGGGCCGACGGCGAAGTGATGCGCTGGCTGACGCTGAAGCAGATTCCTGAGTTGACGCGCAATGCGGTCGTCAGTGGCGGCATGCTGCCGAAGCTGAACGCTTGCCGGGAAGCGCTGCTGGGCGGCGTGCAGCGTGTGCGTATTTTGCCTGCCGATGCAGCGGCGCAATTGCCGGACCTTTGCTCGGCGCGCACTCCACAAGGGACGGAGGTCATGGTGGCATGAAGTTTGAAGAGATTCGCGCTGCGGAAGCGCAGTTGCTCGTGGCAACCTACGAGCGCAATCCGATTGGTTTTGTGCGCGGAGAAGGCGTGCATCTGTTCGACGAGAACGGGACCGCCTATCTCGACATGCTGAGCGGCATTGGAGTCAGCGCGCTTGGTTACAGCCATCCCGCCATTCAGACCGCCATCGACGCGCAGAGCCGCAAGCTGCTGCATCTCTCGAATTTATTTTTTCACGAAGGCCAGGCGGAACTCGCCCTGCGCCTGACGGAAATGACCGGACTCGACCGCGTTTTTTTCTGCAACAGCGGCACGGAAGCCTGGGAGACCGCGCTGAAACTGGCGCGTGCGTATGCCACGCTGCGCCGCTCGGAAGGTCATCGGTTGGGGAGCAAAATCCTCGCGCTGGAACACAGCTTTCACGGGCGCACCATGGGTTCAGTTTCCACCACGCATAAGCTGAAGTATCGTGAACCTTTCGAGCCACTGCTGCCCGATGTGGAGTTTGTCCATTTCGATGATGCAGCCGATCTGGAAGCAAAATTCTCCGAAGAAGTCTGCGCAATTTGCCTGGAGCCGGTGCAGGGTGAAGGTGGTATTCGTCCTGTGTCGAAAGAATTTTTCTCCGCGGCGCGCAAACTCACCAACCAAACTGGGGCCTTGTTGATCGCCGATGAAATTCAATCTGGACTCGGCCGCACAGGCAAATGGTGCGCGTATCAGCACTACGGCATTTTGCCAGACGTGACCACGCTGGCCAAACCGCTTGGCGGCGGCATTCCCATTGGCGCAATGCTATGCACAGAGGAAGCCGCGCGCGCCTTTACGCCGGGCATGCACGGGACGACATTCGGCGGCGGCCCGTTTGCTTGTGCAGTCGCGATTGCTGTCATCGATGCCATGCGCCGCGACAACTTGCTGGAACATATTCAGGAAATTGGAACACATTTTATGGATCAACTGGAAGCGCTGGCCAGCCGTCACGCAGCCGTGATCGAAGTGCGTGGCATGGGGCTGATGCTGGGGATGGAACTGGCAAACGCCGAAGTTGCGAAGCATGCCGCCACGCAGATGATGGAACGCCGCATTCTCATCAACCGCACCAGCGAAACTGTCCTGCGTTTTTTGCCGCCATACATCATCGAGCAAAAACATATCGACCAGACTGTCCAGGCGCTCGATGAAATTCTGACCAATTTTACCCCTGTTGCGGCCCTCCCCGCAGCCGTGCAAGGAGCACACGGATGACGACCAAACCCTATGCCATGCAATCGCCCGCAGCCGGGCCGAATGTGCGGAACAACAGCCGCGCACCGCAACCCGTCAACACGCTGGCAGGCCGCGACCTATGCTCGATCTGCGACTTGAGCGCCGCGGATGTCCGGCTGATTCTGAATACCGCGCACACGGTGAAAGCGCGCCCGGCACAGTATCGTCACGCACTCGCATCCAAACAATTGGTGATGTTCTTTGAAAAAGACTCTCTGCGCACACGACTTACATTTGAGGTCGGCATCAACACGCTGGGGGGTTCGGCCATCTTCATCGACCAGACCGCTTCGCGGCTGGGCGCACGCGAAACGCTGGCCGATGTGGCCCACAATCTGGAGCGCTGGGTGGATGTCATCGTGCTGCGCACGTATGCGCACGAAACCATTACCGGCATGGCTGGCTATGCACGCGTTCCGGTCGTCAATGCTTTGAGCGACATCGAACATCCGTGCCAGGCGCTGACGGACATTTTTACGCTGGAGGAACATTTCGGCGACCTGCGCGGGTTGAAAATAGCTTATGTCGGCGACGGCAACAATGTGGCCCATTCGTTGTTGCTTGCGGCGGTGCTGATGGGCGCGAACATTACGCTGGCCTCTCCCGAAGGCTATGGCCCAAAGCCGGAGTTCATTGCGGCTGCGCAGGCGATGGCTGCCACTCCGGCAGGCACGCTGCGGTGTGTGACCGATCCGCGCGAGGCGGTTGCTGGCGCGGATGCCGTCTACACGGACGCATGGGCCAGCATGGGACAGGAGCATGAGGCGGAGATGCGCCAGACCATTTTTCATGCCTACCAGGTGAATCGCGAACTCATGGCGTTGGCCGCTCCGCACGCGGTCTTTATGCATTGTCTGCCTGCTCATCGCGGAGAAGAAGTTACCGATGAAGTGATCGACAGCGCGCATTCGGTTGTCTTCGATCAAGCGGAAAACCGCATGCATGTGCAGAAGGCAATTCTTCTGCTGCTGCTCGATGCGGCGCAGCCCGATTTCGGAGCGCGCAAGCGTTCCAACATTCCTACATTTTAAGCAGCGGAATTCAAGGAGTTTTTTATGGCAAAAAAAGTTGTTCTTGCATATTCGGGCGGACTGGACACGTCGATCATCATCCCATGGCTGAATGAAAACTATGGCATGGACGTGATCGCAATGGTCGCCGATGTGGGTCAGGGAGAAGACCTGGACGCAGTGGTGGCCAAGGCATACGCAACGGGTGCGAAAAAAGTCGTCGTGCGCGATCTGCGCGAAGAATTTCTGCGCGATTATGTGTTCCCTACAGTGCGCGCGGGAGCTGTCTACGAGGACAAATATCTGCTCGGCACATCGATGGCGCGGCCAGTCATCGCCAAGCATCAGGTTGAGGTTGCGCTGGCCGAAGGCGCGGAAGCAGTCGCGCACGGCTGCACCGGAAAAGGCAATGACCAGGTACGCTTCGAGCACGCCTATCAGGCACTCGCACCGGAGTTGACCATCCTTGCGCCGTGGCGAGAGTGGGATTTGAAGTCACGCGAAGACTGCCTCGACTATGCGGAAGCGCACGGCATTCCCGTAGCGGCGAGCCGTGAGAAGATCCATTCGCGCGACCGTAATCTGTGGCACATCAGCCATGAGGGCGGCGAACTGGAAGATGCGGGCAATGCCCCGCTCGACAGCACCTGGACCTGGACACGCTCGCCGCAGGAAGCGCCGGACCGGACAGAAATGGTAGAGGTTGGTTTTGAAAAAGGCACACCAGTTTCTGTGAATGGAATGCGCCTCGATCCGGTGCAACTGGTGGAGCTGTTGAATGAAATCGCCGCGCGCAATGCGGTGGGACGCATCGACCTGGTGGAGAACCGTTTCGTCGGCATCAAGAGTCGCGGCATCTATGAGACGCCGGGCGGCACGCTGATTCTTGCCGCGCATCGCGAACTGGAAGCGATGACGCTGGAGCGCGAAGTGAAACACTACAAGCAGCAGGTTGCGCTGAAGTACGCCGAGCTGGTGTATTACGGTCTGTGGTTTACGCCGCTGCGCGAAGCGCTCGACGCCTTTGTTGAGACCACGCAGCAAAGTGTGACGGGAACGGTGAAACTCGCGCTGTACAAGGGCAACGTCAGCATTGCGGGTCGCCATAGTGAATTTGCTCTCTATTCCCCGGAGCTTTCGTCTTTCACTATGGGCGCAAGTTATGACCAGAAGGACGCAGCCGGCTTCATCCGCATCCTAGGACTGCCCGCGCGCACCTTGGTGCATTTGAAACAGAAACAGGAGAGCGTCCGGTGAAGATGTGGTCGGGCAGATTCCGCGAGCCGCTCGATGCAGCCTTCGATAGCTGGCAGCGTTCGCTGCGCTTCGACTGGCGGCTGCTTCCCTATGAAGTGGCGGCCAGCAAGGCGCACGCCGCGGCGCTGGTGCAATTGGGAGTTCTGACGGCGGACGAGTTGGCCTCGATCCTTGGCGGACTCGACAGCATCCGCGTCCACTTCGATGCGGCAGTGGATTCGGCAACGCCGCGCAGTCACCCCATGGCAAATCATCCTGACGCCGAAGATGTGCATCATTTCGTAGAACTGGAATTGAAGGCGCGCATTGGCAATACCGCGTTGAAGCTACACACTGGTCGCAGCCGCAATGAACAGATTGCAACTGACCTCCGTCTCTACGTGCGTGGCACTATCGCCACGCTTCAGGACGATCTGCATCTGTGGACGCAGGCTTTTCTGACGCAGGCCAAAGCCGCAGACGACGCGGCCATGCCAGCATACACGCACATGCAGCGCGCAGAGCCGGTGCTGGTCGCGCACTGGCTGCTGGCCTATGTTTCCATGCTCGAACGAGACTCCGCGCGCCTGGACGATTGCGCGAAGCGGGCCAATTTTTGTCCGCTTGGCTCGGGCGCAGTGGCCGGTGCGACCTTGCCGTTAGATCGATCCTCGATCGCGCGGGAGTTGGGCTTTGACGCGCCGACGGACAACAGCATGGACGCCACCAGCGACCGCGATTTTGTGCTGGAATTTTTGCAGACGCTCGGGCAGATTGCACTGCATATCAGCCGCTTCGCCGAAGAGATCACGCTTTACGCGACGGCGGAGTTCGGGTTTGTCGATTTGCCGGAGGCGTTCTCCACCGGATCGAGCGCCATGCCGCAGAAGAAAAATCCAGACCTTACCGAACTTGCACGCGCAAAGGCTGGACGAATTCTTGCGGCATCGCATACGGTCGAGCTGCAACTGAAGGGACTGCCACTCGCCTACAACAAGGACATGCAGGAGACGCAGGAAGCGTTGTTTTCTGCAACGGAGGAAATGCACGCGCTGCTGGCATTACTGGGCCGCTTCACGCAGGCGCTGCGCTTCCGTACCGACCGCATGGGCGCGGCCTGCGAAACCGGTTTTCTGAATGCAATGGCGGCAGCGACGTATCTCGTACATAAAGGCATTCCCTTTCGCACCGCGCACGAAATTATCGGCAACGCGGTGCGCCTTTGTCTCAGCAAGCACTGCGAATTCGATGGACTGACGCTGGAAGAACTGCGGCAGCTCAGTCCCGCATTTGAACAGGATTTTTTTACGGCGATTACGCTGGAAGCAACGCTCGACTGCCACGATGTTCCGGGCGGCACAGCACGGACGCGCGTGCGCAATGAGCTGGCGCTGGCAGAACTTCGTGCGACATTGCGCGATACGAAAATTGCGAACAAGGATACAGCCGAGACTGAGGCGCAGGAGGTGAAGCATGCGGGTGCGTAAGGCGCGTTTACCGGACGCGGCTGCGATCCATGGCCTCATTCGCAGCCTGTCGTACGATGGCACGCTGCTGCCGCGCAGCTCCGCCGAGATATATGAAAACGTTCGCGACTTCACGATCGCTGAAACCGACAACGGCGAATTTCTCGGCTGCGGAGCGCTGCATCTGTATGGCCCGCACCTGGCCGAGATCCGTTCCATTGCTGTGGATGAAAAGTCGCAGAGACACGGCTCTGGCGGGCGACTGGTGGAGGCGCTGCTCGCCGAGGCTGAAAGCCACAATGTGCCTTGCGTCTGCCTGTTCACGCGGATCCCAAATTTCTTTCAACACTTTGGGTTCGCACAGGTGGAGCGCACCGCACTGCCAGACAAAATTTATAAGGACTGTGCCAATTGCCCGCGCATCAATGCCTGCGACGAGATCGCCATGGCGCGCGGCGTGTTGCCGGACATCGCCATTCTGGGACCGGCGCATGTCGAAGAACATCTGGTCCCCCTACAGCTTTGATCCGCTGCCGAGGCAGTCACCACGCATGGTAAAAACCGTTTCGGTCGGCCAGTTCCACGTCCACGCCAAACAAGTCGCGCAGCCGCTGCGCCGTCAGCAGTTCCGTCTTGCGCCCATCGGCGACGATGCGGCCGTGCCGCATCATGACGACACGGTCGATCTCCGGCAGGATGTCCGAGAGATGATGCGTAATCAAAAGAATTCCAGTTCCCTGCTGCGCCAGCCGCCGCAACGTCTGACGCAGTTCCCACTGCGAGGCCAGATCGAGCGCGTTGCTCGGCTCGTCGAGCAGAAGTATCTGCGGCCGATGCACAATCGCGCGGCCGATCAAAATGCGCTTCATCTCCCCGGCGGACATCTCTCCGACCGGCTTGTCGCGGAGGTGTTCGGCTTCCAGCAGGTGAAGAATTTCGTTCGCGCGCTGGATCATGTCGGCAGTCACATGGAGATTCGGCCACAAGGTGGAACTGGAAAAAAATCCCGACACCACCGCATCGCGGCCGCGCGTGTACGGAGTGCGCTCGCCGGGCAGTTCCGTGGCGACCACGCCTAAATGACGACGCAGCTCACTCACGTCCCATCGCTCGCGCCCGAAAATACGGAGATGCGAACCCTCGCGCACCAGCGGATAGCGCTGGCAGGTGAGGGTCTGCATCAGCGTGGATTTTCCGCAGCCGTTGGGGCCGAGGATGGCGATGTGCTCCTGCGGCCCGATGCGCAAAGAAACATCATGCAGCACGATGGCCTCGCCGCGCGCGACCGAGATATTTCTCATTTCGATAAATGCCGATGAACCCAGCTCGGTTTCCATTTAAAAAAGGATAATGGCAATGTCCCTCGAATCCACACAAGCCCCCACATTCTCCTTCGCCGATGTACCCGCGGGTTTCCGTTATGGCGCGGTACGCGCTGGCATCAAGCCCAGCGGAAAGCCGGACTTTGCCTGTGCACAGGCGATAGAAGGGACGACTGCGGCCGCCGTCTTTACCAGCAACCGCCTGGTGGCCGCGCCTGTTATTGTCGGGCGCGAACATCTCCAGCAGTCTGGCGGGAACGTCCGCTTCGTTGCGGTGAACGCAGGCAACGCCAACTGCGCGACCGGCGAACGCGGCCTCGTCGCCTGTCGCAGTGTGTGTGCTGCGGCGGCGAAGGAATTTGACTGTTCCGAGCAGGAGGTTTTTCCCTCTTCCACTGGCATTATCGGAGTGCAGTTGCCCGCTGAAAAACTTGTCGCCGCGTTGCCGCAGATGGCTACGCAGTTGGGCGAAACGCCGGCGCACCTCCAGCAATTTGCCGAAGCGATATTGACCACCGACACGCGCGCCAAGATGGCCAGCGCTACATTGCGTGTCGATGGCAAACCGGTACACCTTTTCGGCGTCGCCAAGGGAGCAGGCATGATTGCGCCGCAACTGGTTCCGGCGGTTCCGCACGCGACCATGCTGGTGTATCTCTTCACCGACGCAAAGATCTCAGCGCCCGATCTACAGATTTTTTTGAATCGCGCCATCGAGCCGACCTTCAACTGCATTTCCATCGACGGGGATACTTCGACCAATGACACCGTACTGCTGCTGGCTAGCGGAGCGACTGGGATCGAGGTATCCAACAGCGCGGAAAACGCGGGGACTACGGTCTTCGCCCAGGCATTGCAAGCCGTCTGCGCCTCACTTGCGCGACAGATCGTTGAAGACGGCGAAGGAGTGGGGCATGTCATCGAGTTGGCCGTTGAAGGCGCAGCCACGGCCGCAGATGCAAAGCAGATTGCCCGCAGCATCGCGCAGTCTCCGCTGGTCAAAACGGCCTTTGCCGGTTGCGATCCCAACTGGGGCCGCATTCTGGCGGCGGCTGGCTACTCCGGGGTGAAGTTCGATCCCAGCAAAGCCTCCATCTGGATTGGTGGCCTGCCGGTCTGCTGGCGCGGTCAGGTCGCTGCCGACTTCGACAAGGACCGCGTTCACCAGGCCATGGTGGAACGGACTGTCGCCGTACGATTGGAGCTTGGAATGGGAAATGCCGCGTGCCATTTTCTGACCTGCGACCTGACAGCGGAATACGTTCGGGTCAATGCCGAATATTCGACCTGACAACCGACGTCGCAAATCTGGTGCAGAGCGTTCAAAGCAATGGAAAACAGGGCGTTTCGATGGAAGCTGTCCCCGAATATGCACAGAGTCTTGCACAGAAATGTTGAAATCGGAGCCTGCCCGGATAAAGCGGCAAAAACATGCCTTAAATCCGGCGTCTCAGTCCGCGAAATTGCCCAATTTCCTGCGATACAATAACAATGCGAGGATGAACCGAAGATGGCAACTAAAGTCAAGGAGCCTGCCGCCGCGGCGGCGGCCAATGAGAACCACCACAGCGCGCAAAGCGGTAACTCCCTGATTAGCAATGACAAGTTAAAGCAGTTATACAGCACCATGTTAAAGTGCCGCCTGCTGGAAGAGCGCGCACGCATCCTGAAGAAACAGGCGCGATTCAAGGGCAATTACTACGCAGCCGTGGGCCAGGAAGCGACGGCCGTAGGGTCGGTTGTCGATCTCCGTCCAGAAGATACCGTGGCCCCCTCACATCGCGATTTCATCGCAAATTTCATCAAAGGCGTCCCGCTGACCGCCATGTTCAGCCAGTTGTATGGACGCAGTACCAGCCCCGACAAGGGCCGTTCCGCGCCAGCGCACTGCGGATATGCGCCGCTCAATATCATTACCCCGGCCTCCACCATCGCGGCCCAGTTGAACATTGGAACCGGCGTTGCGCTGGCCAACCAGATGAAGAAAAACGACAACGTGGTGGTCGCTTTTTCTGGCGAAGGCTCGACCTCGCTGGGTTTCTGGCATGAGGCGCTGAATTTTGCCGGCGTTCGCAATCTGCCCATCGTGTATGTCTGTCAAAACAATCTGTGGGCCGAGTCGGTTTCCGTAAAACTCCAGACCAAAGTGGACGACATCAGCCTGAAGGCCATTGGCTACGGTTTTCCCGGCATAACCGTGGACGGCAACGATGTGGTCGCCGTGTATCGGGTGGCGCAGGAGGCCATCGAACGCGCCCGCTCCGGCGGCGGACCTACCTTGATTGAGTGCAAGACGTATCGCTGGTACGGGCATTCAGAGATCGATCCCGCCAAATATCGCACAGCGGAAGAAGTGGAAGAGTGGAAGGCGAAAGACCCAATTGCCGCCATGGAGCGCTACCTGACGGGGAAAGGGTTGTTTTCCTCCGAATGGAAACAACAGATCAGCGATGAGTTCGCCAAGGAACTGGATGCCGCCGTCGATGTAGCCGAAAAAACGCCGCAACCCGAGCCCATCGAGTGCCTGGATTATCTTTACTCCTTCGACATCCGCGAGCGCGAACTCAACCGCAAGGTCTATTCTCCTAAGTTTTAACAATCTAAATTTTTCGAGACGATAAAAAATTATGTCGGTCAGCTACCTGGATGCAATCAATTCCGCGCTTACAGAAGAGATGCGGCGCGATCCCAGCGTTTTTATTATTGGCGAAGACGTTGGAGCGATGGGCGGCGCGTTTGGCGCCACGAAAGGTCTGCTAGATGAATTTGGCGCAGACCGCGTCATCGATTCTCCATTGGCGGAAGGAATCATCGTCAGCGCCTCCATTGGCGCAGCGATGGCTGGATTGCGCCCAGTCCCTGAGATTCAGTTTGTGGACTTCATCACTCCGGCCATGGACGCCATCACCCAGCAGGCGGCCAAGCTGCGCTATCGCTCCGGCGGCTCGCAGACCTGCCCTTTGACCTTGCGCGTCTGCTATGGCGGCGGCACGGGCGGTGGGTTGTACCATAGCCAGACCGATACGACATGGTTCGCACATGAGCCAGGATTGGTCGTCGTTGCACCTGCAACGGTGAGCGACGCCAAAGGAATGCTGAAGGCCGGCATTCGCCAGGACGATCCAGTTATTTACTTTGAACATAAAAAACTTTACCGCTGGCCGGCAATTAAGGAAGATTTGCCGGAAGACGACGATTTTCTCGCGGATCTATTCCATTGCGCGGTGCGCCGTCCCGGGAAAGACGCCACCATCGTTACCTACGGATTTATGCTGCAACTTGCCCTACAGGCCGCAGAAAAGATTGCGGAGGAGAACGGCGCCAGTGTGGAAGTCATCGATCTGCGCGTGCTGAACCCTCTCGACCACGATACGATTCTGGAATCGGTATCGCGAACAGGCCGTCTTTGCATTGTGCAGGAAGACCATCGCACACTGGGCATCGGATCGGAGATTGCCGCTACCGTGGCCGAACAAGCGTTCGATTGTCTGGATGCGCCCATTGTGCGTGTGTCCGCGCCAGATGTTCCGGCCATCCCGGCGGCGGAACCGCTGGAGCAGTTTTATATGCCAAATGTGGATAAGGTCATGGATGCTCTACATCGGGTCTTGCAGTATTAAGAACTTTCCACAAGCAGGCATGAAGACCAGCGCTTCTTTCCATGGAGTTTTGTGTCTAAACAGTAGGAGCTTTCCTCATTTGCCCTGGTACGGCGGATGGCTGCTCCGTAAATTCGACTGGCGAGGCCCGGCTCCCCATTGAAAGAGAAAAATGTTACACGCCGCGATTTGATACGCCGTGTCGGTGCATCCGCAGCCGCCGGGTTGACCCTGGGCCTGCCGGGTGTGGCCCAACAGCATGCGAAGCAGGTCACTCCTCCTCCAGAAGAGAAAACACCCACTCCGGAAAGTGTGATTGCCAGAAAGTACCCGCACACTCCCGGCCAATTCATCAACCGTCCACTCACTCAGATTTCCAACGTCGTCGATCTGCTGCTGGACGATATGGAAGGCCGTGGCGTTGCGTATTTCTATGACCAGGCGCACCCACAGACAGGCCTTGTCCGCGATCATGCCCCAGCAATTGGCATCTCCACCAGCCGCGTCGCCAGCATCGCCGCTACTGGGTTCGGTCTGAGTGCGCTATGTATCGCGGCGCATCGCAACTACCTGACGCCTTCCGCCTGTGAACAACGGGTAGAGACCACTCTGGCCTTTCTGCTGGAACAGTGCCCGCATGTCCATGGATTTCTGTATCACTTTTTAGACATTGAAAGCGGCGAGCGACTATTTGGGTCCGAGCTTTCTTCGATCGACACTTCTTTGCTGCTTTGCGGAATTCTGCTGTGTCGCAAATTTTTTGAGGGCAACCTCCGCATTCAAGCGTTGGCCACGACGCTCTATGAACGGGTAGATTGGCAATGGATGCTGAACGGCGGCGACACTATGTCGATGGGCTGGATGCCGGAATCTGGCTTCATCAAATACCGATGGGACGTCTATGCCGAGATGCTCACCATGTTGCTGATGGCCATTGGCGCGCCACGCAATGCCATTCCTGCAAGCTCCTGGAACGCGGTGCATCGGCCTATTGTGGAATTCGGCGGCATTGATTTTATCAGCGGGGTGGCGCCTCTCTTCATTCATCAATATGCGCACGCCTGGTGCGATTTTCGCAATCTGCGCGATGCGCACGCCAACTATTTCGTCAATTCCATCGCGGCCACGCGCGCGCATCAACTTTTTTGCCTTACACTTGGACGTCAGTTCCCATGGATGGACCAGAACCTGTGGGGCATTACAGCCTCTGAGTCTCCAACCGGCTACCGCGTATGGGGAGGACCACCGGAGTTTGGCGGCATCGATGGCACGATCGTTCCTAGTGCTACGGGCGGCTCGCTGGTCTTTTTACCCGCAGAATGCGCCCATGTGCTGTTGTCCATTCGCCAGAAATACGGCGAGAAGGCATGGACGCGGTATGGATTCGTGGACGCCTTTCAGCCGCAGACGAACTGGTTCGCGGAAGATCAACTTGGGATCGACCTAGGCATCAGCGTACTAATGGCTGAAAACCTGCGCACGGGATTTGTTTGGAATTACTTCATGCGGAATTCGGAAATTACGCAGGCGATGCAGATGGTCGGCTTCAAACCAGACTCCGACATGTCGGAAGCCGGTTAGGGCCTGCTCTCTTTTGATACGTTCAACCTCGATCGCCAATCAGCCATACCGCAGGCATCGAACCTAAAATATCTCCAGCGCACAGCCGCACTCCACCGGGGCCGCTCTTACCTTTCATCGTTGTCCCTGTCAGAATGTTGGTCAGTTTTAACGACGTAGACGGGCCTTCACTTTCGGTGGGCGGAATCTCCACGAACGTGTCGCGAAACCGTTGCGCTAAACCCTCCAGCGAATCCGGCATATCCAGCAAAGACGCGAACCAACGTGCTGCAATCGTAGCCAGTAGTTTGCCTTGATATTCGCGCACGAAGCCAACCAGATGTTCGGCACATGGGCCATCGATGCGCATTGGCTGATAACTTCCGCGCGCCAGTAGTTTCGGCTCCTGCTTCCGCAGGCGCAGCCCCAGGGCCAGATACAGCAGTTTCAAGTCTCCGGCCCACCACTGGTGACGCAATTGTGCAATCGCAAGCTCACGTTGCTTGGGTGCAATCTCAGGGGCAAGGACGCTCTTTGTCAGCTTCTGCAGACGCTGCTGGCGGGTTACATAATCGACGGGGCGTCGATTGTCGGGGTCCACCAAACTCATGTCCCACAGTTCCCCACCCTGATAGGTATCGACCACGCCCGGACTCATCAGCTTGAGAGCGACCTGCGAAAGCGATCCCCAGGCGGCGAGAGCGGTCACACGCTCTGCAAACGGCAGGAAAGATGCAAGAAATGCCGGCGCACACTCGCCTCGCAGCGTCTGCTCCACAAACTTCTCGACTGCTGCATCGTAGTCGTTGGAAGGATTGATCCAACTGGTGTGGACCTTGGCCTCTTTCAACGCTTTATTCATATAGGCCTTCATACGATCGACGATTGCGTCATCGACATCCGACTGGAGAGGCGGCCACATTCCGAGCAAATTCTGATAGAAAAGATATTCGTCCGCGCGATCTGGCGCAGTCTGGCCATTCGTCGTGCTTCTTGCGTTCTCATTCGACTGCGACCATTGCAGCAGATTCGATCTCCATTCCTCCGGCAATTCAGACAGCACGTTGATGCGCATGCGGGCGTCTTCGCCGCGTTTCGTGTCGTGGGTGGAAGTTGTCAGCATCGCATCTGGCCAGCGCTCCATGCGGTGCATATTGGCCCCATGAAATTCCTGAGGAGTGGTCGCCCGACGCCCCATTCCGCTGCCAACTTCATTGAGTGAGGCCAACGGACTGTGCCGGTAAAATACCGTATCTTCCATGCCTTTGGCCTGCACCGGACTGGTGTACTGCTGGAACTTCATCGCGAAACGCAAACGCTGAGCAAACCGGTCTTCACCCTCGCTCGGATGGCGCACAGGGCAAAGGTTCGACTCAATAAATTCAAAGATGGAGTACTCAAGATTAGGATTTCGCCGCCGCGCCTGACGAATGGCTTCATGGATCGCCACCTCATCCGTCGAACTGAATCCCTGCTCCGAGATATATGTGCGATAGACCGGAAAACATGCCACAACCTCGCGCAGCGCCTCCTGCAAACCATCCAGGGTAAAGTCGCGGCTGCTGCGATTTTGCTCGGAAAAGCGATTCAGTTCGTGCGCTAGCACGTTCAATTCGCTGGCCATGGAGGTCGCTGTAATCAGTCGCTTCGCATTGTAAACAGCGTCCTGGTCGGACTGCATTTCTCCGCGATAGCTTCGGTAAATGCGATCTATCTCCGGCAGGTTTTTTTCTTCCACCCATAGGCCATTCAGCAGGGCCAGAAATTCATAGCCAGTTGCTCCGTCCACCGGCCACTCCGCGGTCAACCATTCTTGCCGGGCGAGAATTTTTTCTACAACCAGATATAGCGGGGAGCCAGTTTTTGCGGTGGCCCGGCGCAATTCCATCAGGTAACGCTGGGGATCAAGCAGGCCGTCAATGTGGTCCAGACGCACGCCATCTACCCAGCCTTGCTCCATCATCTCAATCAATTTGGCGTGTGCGGCGCGAAACAGTGGCTCATGCTCCATGCGCAAGCCCACCAGATCATTCACGTCGAAGAAGCGGCGATAATTGATCTCCTGCATGGCCGTTCGCCAATAGGACAAGCGATAGGGTTGTTGCTCCAACAACGTGTGGAGTAAGTCGAACGATTCCGGTTTTCCGGGTTGACCGTTGAACTCCTCGATCACGCTCTTCAGATGTCGCTGCAGCGGAGAGCTTTGCGCAATTACTTTTATCAACCGTTGTGTAGCGACGGTGGTTTCGCGTTCGCGATCGATACGCGCATCCGCATCTGTCTGCCGGTAGTCGGGAATATGATCGAGATGAAATAAGATGCTTTCGTATTCCTGAAGCGTGGGGGGTTCGATCCCAGCTTGCTGCGCCAACTCTCTTGATCGATGACGAAGAAGCAGCTTGATCTGGCGTGGGTTCAGTGGAAGGTTGTAGTCCGCGTAAAGCAGGCAAAATTCCCCGTCGCGATACTCGATGCGAAGTTCGCCAGACTCCAGGACTTCGCCATACTGCTTGCCTAAAATCGCCAATAAGACCTTGCCATGCAGATTGGAATTTACCGGATACCAGTCCACATCGAAGTATTCCGAGACGGACGAAGAAGGCCCGTTGGCCAGCACATTGCGCCACCACTGGTTCCACTGCGGATGCGCGCTCATGTGGTTCGGAACGAAATCCACAATCATTCCCATTCCCTGCGCGTGAAGCGCGCGCACCAGAGAATGCAGTGCTTCTTCCCCTCCAAGCTCTGGATTGATCAAAGAAAAATCGCAGGTATCGTAGCCGCTGAGGCTACCGGGGCGGGCGGCAAAGATCGGAGACGCATAGATATGGCTAATGCCCAGATCGTGCAGATAAGGAACCAGCGCCTCAGCATCCGCAAAGCGAAAGCCTTTTGTAAATTGCAGCCGGTAGGTTGCACTTACTTTTCTTCGTGCCGTCATTGTAAATTTTTTCCTGGTTCAAGATCCAAATCGTCACGGATCAAGAAGATCGCACCTGCTCGCTCGAAGACAAGCACGCCAGAATCTGGACTCCATGAAGTCGGTTTTGGGTCTGTTGCATACATTGGGTCTTCGCTGCTTACAGCCAGCCTCATCGCCTGCCACGCGGAGTCTTGAAATTTGGCTGGACCTTCCAAGGCGACAACTACTGCCAACTCGCTGTTTGCAGACTTCCAACGGAGAAGTAGCATTTTTTCATTAAGCGCAGAGCTGGAATGAAAGCTGGCATTACCTGAAATATTTTTCCTGATCTCTAACAGTTTTTGATACCAGTGCAGGCAGGCTGCATGCTCCGGGTTCTGACGCATGGCCCAGTTCAGTTTGCTGCGATGCAATGTTCCTTTAGCCTGCGGATTCGGAATATTTTCTCGGCTGGCTTCATCCTTGAATGCGGAAAAATGTTCAAATTCTTTGCGGCGGCCTTCCGTGACAAGTCGGCCCAGCTCTTCATTGTGGTTGGTGAAATAGAGAAACGGTTCGGGCGCGGCCCACTCCTGCCCCATAAATAACAGCGGCGTTTCCGGCGACACAAGTAAAAGTGCACTGGCTGCACGATAAGAGGCAGGAGAAATTTGCGACGACAATCGCTCGCCGAATGCGCGGTTCCCGATCTGGTCGTGGTTCTGGATGCAAAATACGCGAGATTCTTGGCTCAGCCCATCGGGCAGTGTGCCGCGAACATGACCGGAGTGCCCGGCGAACTGCCCCTGAAAAAACCAGCCGTCGTTGATGGTTTTTGCGATGCTAGTAGTCGTTCCATCGAAGTCGCGATAGTATCCGTCGCTATCGCCCGCCAGACGATGGCGCAGGTGGTGATGAAAGTCGTCCGACCAGACTGCATCGAAGCCATGGCCACCATGTTCCGGCGGTAAAACGAGTTTGTGTTCGTTCCTCTCATCCTCCGCGATGATGAAGATATTTCTACCGAGTTCGTGCGCGGCTGCGTGTACGCGTTCTGTCAGTTCAGTCAAAAAACTGGGATTGCTGTCGTCCAGAATGGCGTGTGTCGCATCCGCGCGCAGAGCATCGATGCGATAGTCGGTTATCCAAGCTAACGCGCTGTCAATAAAATATGTGCGGACTTTTTCCGCCGCTTCGCCATCAAAATTCAATCCATCGCCCCACGGTGTTCTGTGCTTGCCAGAATAAAATCGTGGCGCAAAGGTGGAGTGATACGCGCCATCCGGCCCAAGATGGTTGTAGACCACATCCAGGCACACAGCAATTCCCAACCGGTGAGCTTCCCGCACCAGTTGGCGAAGATCGTCGGGCGCGCCGTAGCTATGTGCTGGCGCGTAGTGCGAAACTCCGTCATAGCCCCAGTTATGTTCGCCAGCAAAATCTGCAATCGGCATCAGCTCGATGACGTTGATGCCGAGCTGTTGCAGGCTGTCCAGCTTGTCGATCACTGCAAGAAATGTTCCAGCAGGGGTGAACGTGCCAACATGCAATTCGTAAATTACGAGCTGGCGCAGCGTGGGGGGCTTGAAATCATCACCCGCCCAGGAGAAGCTTTGCGGATCGACGACCTGCGATGGGCCATGCACGCCGAGCGGTTGATAGCGGGAAGCTGGATCGGGATATGGCCCCGCACCATCGATTTTGAACCAGTAGCGCGCGCCTGCGCCGACACCTTCCACGCGCGCTCTATACATCCCATCGAAATCCAGATGCATTGCAATCAGGCGCGATGAGACATGCTCGCCATTACCTTCCTTGCCATCACCTTCAATGACCAGTTCCAGCTTTGCTCCGGGACGCGCCCAGATGCGAAAAACGCACCCATTTTTTTCGAGCAATGTGCCAAACATTGTTTCTCTGGAGTTTGTTTTCCAAGAATGGATTACACGGGAAATGATCTTCACCTCCGTAATTTTTCATCAAGATGAAGCGCAGCGCTTATTAGTCCAAGATGCGTGAATGCCTGGGGAAAGTTGCCAAGCGCACCGCCAGTCGAGCTGATCTCCTCGGAATAGAGGCCGAGATGGTTTCCGTAGGTCAACATCTTTTCAAAGATGAACCGCGCTTCTTCCAGGCGCTCGGCGCGCGCGAGCGCATCCACAAGCCAGAAGGTACACATGCTGAACGTGCCTTCATGCCCTGTCAATCCATCTTTTGTCGCAAGCTCTCCATCGAGCTGATACCGATAGACCAGATTGTCCGAAACAAGTTTTTCCATGGTGCGATCGAGGGTGCTGAGCATGCGCGGATCTTTTGGCGCAATGAACATGACTACCGGCATCATTAAGCTGCTTGCATCGAGCGATGTGGATTCGTACGACTGCACGAAGGATTGCTGTTTCGGGTCCCAGCCATGCTTCATGATGGACGCAAAAATGCGGTCCCGTTCTTTTTCCAGCCGATCGCGGTCAAGCGGTAGGCTTCGACTGGCTGCCAGACGAAGTCCCCGATCCAGCGCGACCCAGCATTGCAGCTTGGAATATACAAAATTCTGACGCTCGCTCCGCACTTCCCATAGACCATCGTCGGGCTGCTCCCAGTTTTTGGCCACCCAATTCAGGACGCCAACGATCCGTTCCCACAAGTCGTAGGAAATGGGCGCAACGTGTTTGTCAGACAGATAGATCGCGTCCATCATTTCGCCGTAGATGTCCAACTGCAATTGATTGGAAGCGGCGTTGCCGACACGTACGGGCCGCGAATTTCGATACCCAGCTAAATTGTCGAGCGTGTACTCCGTCAATTCGCTGCTGCCATCGATGCTGTACATGGTATTCAACGGACCTTGCGCGCCATCCTGCTCATGGATACGCTCCGCCAGCCATGCGATGAAGGCAGTGGCCTCCTCAGTAAAACCGAGGCGTATCAAGACAAATACTGTGAAAGCAGCGTCGCGGACCCAGGTATAGCGGTAATCCCAATTGCGTTCCCCCCCGATTTCCTCAGGCAGGCTACAGGTCGGAGCAGCAACGATAGCTCCGGTCGGATGATGGGTCAGCAATTTGAGCGTAAGCGCGGAGCGAAGGACATTTTCCCGCCAGCGACCCTCATACCTGCATTGCGAAAGCCAGCCGCGCCAGTAGGCCAACGTTTCATTCATCCAACGCTCGCCTTCTATCGGCGCCTTCAGGCCATCTCCATCGTCCTTGGTCACATAGCGAAGCGCGAACTCAGCAGTTTCGCCCGGCTGCAACGTAAACTGCACGCTCGCTTTTCCCTCCTGGATATGCCATGGTCCGGGTCCGAGCAGTACGATGCGGTCTGTCTCTGTTTCAAATAAAACGCCTCCGTCCGTGACCGTAGCGCGATGCGGAGTCCGCGCAAAATTGAAGGCGGGAAGACACTCCAGTCGAAAACGCACCGCGCCTCGAATAGCGCGCGCAATTCGCACTATTTCATGCATGACAGCTTTGCTGTGCCGCTCGCGATCATCGCGTACCGGCATAAAATCGATGACTTCGCCCACGCCTTCCGTGCGTAGAAAGCGGGTAAGTAAAACATTTGTTTCCGGCATGTACATCTGGCGATTGGTGCCGGTCTGTTCAGGAGACAGCTTGAAGTATCCGCCTTTGGTTTCGTCAAGAAGCGTGGCAAATACGCTGGGCGAATCGAATTGAGGCAGACAGCACCAGTCGATGGTTCCGTCCATTGCCACCAATGCAACACTATGTAAGTCGCCAATCACACCACAGGATTCAATTGGTCGTTGTGCCATATCTGTATATCGGTAGAATAAAGAATGTTGTGAAGGCCAAGCAAACCAAGGGAACAATGCCTCATCCAAGTTTAGATTGATTATTTATTTACGTATGTGGCAAGCGCAGCAATTACGGCTGCGCTTTGAAATTTTTTCATCTGTCAACAGCGGGCGCTCTTTTCTACATCCAGCACTTCAATTTTCTTAGATGCAGTTTCGGTCGGCAGTGACGGAAACAACCATTCCCAAATCGTACGGCGACACATGGCGCACTCGCATGAGCGCGCTGCGCAACGTCCCTCCCGTGATGCGCATGGTTTGGGAGTGCGGACCGAAGACCGTTGTCTGGTCGATGGTTCTTCGCATCGCTCTCGCCATAATGCCGGTAGCGATTCTTAAAGTCTCCTATTGGCTCATCCAGTCGATTCTCAATAGCTTCAAAAACCACACTATCTTACCGCACTATTTCTGGTGGGTTGTCGTACTGGAGTTTGCTCTTGCTGCGATTGCCGCCTTTTTGAGTCGCGGTGTCGGGTTCTGCGACAGCTTGCTGGGCGACCTCTACCTGCAACACATCAGCACGCGCGTCATCGAGCATGCTTCGCAACTCGATATTACGGCTTTTGAAAACCCCGACTATTACGACCGGCTGGAGCGCGCGAAAGCGCAGGCGACGGACCGCATCGCCATGATCCAGATGATGGGCACACTCATCCAGCAGGTACTGACCACCATTACTTTGTCGGTTTATATTGCAAGTTTCTCTCCCTGGCTGCTGCTGCTGCTGATCGCCGGAACGATTCCGGCCCTGCTGGGAGAAAGCCACTTCGCTTTCCTGGGCTATGCCAAGAATTTTATGCAGACGCCGCTGCGCCGCAAGATGGATTATCTTCGCGACATCGGCGGCAGCAAAGAAGCGGCGAAAGAGCTCAAGTTATTCGGTCTGCGCGACTTTTTGATCAACAGTTTTCGCAGCATGGCAAACACAATCTTCGTGCAGAATATCGATCTTTCCAAACGTCGACTCGTTGCCGGGTCACTTCTTTCTCTTCTTGCAACCGCAGGATATTACAGTGCGTATGCGCTGGTTTTGTGGGGCACTATCCGCGGCAAGTTCACCGTTGCTGGGCTGGCGGTTTTGATCAATGCGATTCTGCAGGTGAGCGCGAACCTGCAACAGATTTTCGTCAATGCGTCCGGTGTTGCCGACCAGGCCCTTTTTCTCACCGACCTGCTCGGCTTCTTCGCCATGCAGCCGGTTGTACGCTCCAAGCCTTCCGCAATTAAAATTCCCCGACCTATTCGGAAAGGAATCGAATTCCATAACGTCTCCTTTGCGTATCCTGGAACTACGCGCCTGGTGCTCAAAGATTTCAACTTTCATCTCCATCCGGGCGAACGGGTGGCAATGATCGGCGAAAATGGCCAGGGCAAAACAACCATCGTGAAGCTGATTACGCGCCTGTACGATCCCACGGAAGGGCAGATTCTGATCGATGGCATCGATTTGCGCGAATACGACCTCGAAGATTTGTGCCATGAGATTGGCGTGATCTTTCAGGACTTCATGCGTTATGAAATGTCCGCCCGCGATAATATCGCCGTGGGACGCATTGAGGAGCGCGACCGTCTGGATCGAATTGCGGCTGCGGCAAAGATGAGTCTGGCCGACGAAGTGATTGCCAAGCTTCCGGGTGGCATGGAGCAGCAACTGGGACGACGCTTCGACGGCGGCGTCGATCTCTCCGGAGGGGAATGGCAGCGCATGGCGCTGGCGCGTGCCTATCTGCGCGATGCACAATTGCTTATTCTGGATGAGCCCACATCCGCCCTCGATCCTCGCAGCGAACTGGAGGTCTTTCAGCGTTTCGCAGAATTGACGCAAGGCAAAATGGCGCTGCTGATTTCGCATCGATTTTCTACCGTGAAGATGGCCGACCGCATCGTTGTGCTCTCTCATGGAATTTTGACGGAACAGGGCACGCACGCGGAACTGATGCACCATGGCGGGCTGTATGCCGAAATGTTTGAAATGCAGGCGGCGAGTTACCGATGAATCCTATGGAAATCTCCACGCAGGAACTGGCAGCTCAAGGCAACGCGTTTGCGGCCCGTCAAATTTTTCTGGCCGAGCCAGCCGACTGGAAACAA
>DAHUZH010000063.1 GCA_027306695.1 Acidobacteriaceae bacterium | reverse complement strand
GTCTCCGAAGCCGACCTTAAAAAGAAGCTGGCGGCGGAAGAAGAGTTGCTGAAGTAAATAGTGCAGCTCCCCACTCAAGCCAAACAGCGGCTTGAATGGTGAACCGAGCGAAGGATGATCCGCCCGGCTGAAACCGCAGGTCCCTCCACTGCACTGCGCTTCGGTCGGGATGACAGATTTTTTCAGTGGACTTCAGGAGATCGCATGATGACGAACCTTTGGAACGATCTTCGCTACGCGCTGCGCCAGTTGCGCAAGTCGCCGGGATTTGCCTTCATCGCGGTGCTTACTCTTGCGCTCGGCGTGGGGGTCAACACAGCCATTTTCAGCGTGGTCAACGGCATGCTGTTAAGATCCCTACATGTGCGGCAGGAAAACCGGCTGGCGATCCTGGGCTTCCAGCAGAAGGGTACGCCCTGGCAGCCCAATTTTTCACTGCCGGAATACCGCGACCTGCGCAGCCAGACCCAAAATGTTTTTTCTGGACTGACCGCCGATCAGTACAGTCTCGATGGCCTCAGCGTGCGCGGCAGCAAGCCCGATCGCCTATTTACCGATTATGTCAGCGGAAATTTCTTTTCTGTGCTCGGAGTGCGGCCCTTTCTCGGCCGCTACTTTCGTCCCTCGGAAGGGGAAACACCGGGTGCCGATCCAGAGATGGTCCTCAGCTACGCCTATTGGAAACGGCACTTCGCAGGCGATCCAAATATGATTGGTCGCCAGGTTTCGGTCAACGGCCATCCCGTCACCATTGTCGGCGTCACGCCCAAGGATTATCACGGCATCCTGACCGTGATGGCCGTACAAGGCTATCTGCCTCTGGCGATGGTGGTTCCCCTTGAAAGCACACCGGTGGACCAATTCAACAGCAGCACTACTCGGGGTCTGCGCCTCTACGCACGTCTACAGCCTGGAATCACAATGCAGCAGGCGAACGCAGCGATGGCCGTCGTGGCCCGCCGCTTCGCAACCGAACATCCTCGCACGGAAAAAGACGCGAGCATGCATAGCTTTCCCCTTTATATGGGAAGAAGTGGCGCGCTCGATTCACAGAACACGGTTGGCATCGCCTCCGCAATCTTTCTCGGTCTCGCCGGATTGGTGCTATTGCTGGCCTGCGTGAATGTGGCGAATCTGCTGCTGGTGCGCGCCAGCGTGCGGGAGCGCGAGATGGTCATCCGCTCCGCGCTGGGGGCGCAGCGCTCGCGCCTCATCCGCCAGATGCTGACAGAAAGCATTCTGCTGGCGTTCTTCGGCGGAGCGGCGGGGATGGCACTGGGATTGTGGGGCAGCTCCGTGCTCGGCTCTGTGAACCTTCAGGCGGGTATACCGATCTACATGAATTTCGGTTTTGACTGGCATGTCTTCGCCTTCTCTACGGCTGTTGCACTGCTGGCGGGCGCGGTTGTCGGCATCGTCCCGGCGCTACGCATGTCGCGGGCAAATTTGAATCTCATCCTGCGCGAAGGCGGGCGCGGCGTCACCGGCGGCGGCAGCAAATTTCGCGACGCACTGGTCATGCTCCAGGTCGGCAGCGCGCTGATGCTGCTCATCATCGCCGGGCTCTTCACCCGCAGCCTGACCCAGGCTGCGCACACCAACTTCGGCTTCAATCCGTCGCATGTCCTCGCCCTTACGATGGATCCCAGCGAGATTGGCTACAACGACACGCAAAGCCGCGATTTCTATAAAAATCTTTTGCAGCGCGCCCGCACGCTGCCCGGCGTAATCTCCGCCACCGTCGCCGCTTCCGTTCCCATGAGTGCCATCAACAACGGCGAGAGCGATACGCTCACCATTCCCGGCTACCAGCCGCCGTCGGGACAGCCCGCACCGAACACCCGGTACAACCTGATCGCGACAGGCTATTTCCGCACTCTGCGCATTCCGCTCCAGGGACGCAGCTTCACCGGCAGCGACAATGAAAACGGATTGTATGTCGCCATCGTCAGCCAGGCGATGGCAAAGAAATTCTGGCCCAATCAGGATCCCATCGGGAAACAGTTCACGATGGAATCCGATCCAGCGCACCCGATGCGAGTGATCGGTGTCGCGAAGGACGCGCGCTACCTCGGCGTCACGGGAGCGGTTCCACCCTACTTCTACGCGCCCTACCTGCAGCACTATGCTCAGCACGCGCTGGAGTCGCTGGAACTGCGCACCACAGGCGATCCGGCAGCGATGATTCCGGAGATCGAGCGCATCATTCGCAACATGACGCCCACGCTGCCTGTATTCGACGTCCACACATTGCGGCAGGGCCTGTATTCGATCAACGGACTGCTGCGTTTCCAGATAGCCGCCACGCTGGCTGGCATTATGGGGACGCTGGGCCTCATCCTCGCCATCGTCGGCGTCTACGGCGTGCTGTCGTATGTGGTCAGCCAGAAGACCAATGAGATCGGCATCCGTATTGCGCTGGGCGCGCAACGCTCCGACATCTTAAAGATGGTCTACAGACAAGGGCTGCGGATTGTCGGCACTGGTCTCGCGGTCGGCCTGGCGGCTACTTTTGCAGTAGCGCACCTAATGCGAAGCTTTATCGTCGTCAGCGCCACTGACCCAGCAACCTATCTCGGCGTGTCCGTAATTTTGGTGGCAATTGCACTGCTGGCCTGCTACATCCCAGCCCGCCGCGCCATGCATGTCGATCCCATGCAAGCATTGCGTTCGGAATGATTTTTAGAACGATAAAAAATGACGTACATAGATGCATCGGGCAAAGCAAGTTACAAATTTTTAGAACCAGTTGCATAAATGTTGCTGAGAAATTCAAAAGCATCCCTCGGAGGCTAAAGCCCAAGTTTGATGATGTTTTAACGGCACGGCTCAAGCCGTGCTCCTTTGAAAATCTATTTATGCAACCAGCTTCAGGCCAGTGACGAACTTTTTATAAGCGAGGCAAAATGATTGAACTAAAAAATATCGAACGCAGTTATAAGTCGGGAGCCGGACAGACGTGGGTGCTGCGCCGGATACACATGGACATCGCTGAGGGCGAGTTCATCACCATCATGGGGCCTTCGGGTTCGGGAAAGTCTTCGCTGCTGAATATCCTCGGGCTGCTCGACGACGACTGGCAGGGGGAGTATTGGTTTGGCGAGCAGCCGGTGCAGAAGCTGAACCGCAAGCAGCGTGCCGACCTTTCCCGCCGCAGCATTGGCATGGTCTTCCAGAGCTATCACCTGCTGGACGATTTGACGGTCGCGGAAAATATCGACCTGCCGCTGTCGTACAAAAACATTCCCTCGCCGGAGCGCCAGGCGATGGTGGCAGACATCCTCGACCGCTTTCGCATGGTGGCGAAAAAAGATTTGTTCCCATCGCAGCTTTCCGGCGGCCAGCAACAATTGGTCGGTGTCGCGCGCGCTGTGATCCACAGCCCCGCGCTGCTGCTGGCGGATGAGCCGACGGGCAACCTGCATTCCACGCAGGCGAAAGAGATCATGGAACTGTTCCGCGAACTCAACCGGCAGGGGACGACGATCGTCCAGGTCACGCATTCCGACCTGAACGCCACCTACGGCACGCGCACCGTACAACTGCGCGACGGCTGGATGGTCGCAGATTCCGCGCGCCCCGAACTGCAATCGACAGGAGATGGAAAAGCGTGATGTGTCGCTGGATATCCAATTCAAGAAGTATTTCGGCGGTATTTACGATCTTGCTGCTATATGTAACTGTCAGAGTTTCATTTGCACAGCAGACCCAGACAAATGCGCCTCAGTTGCGCCTGGACATTCCCCATTCCGACGCGCTGTGGGGGCCCTATATGCCTTCTCGCGTGGCCGCGCCGGACCTTGCCAACTCGGCTTGGCTCGACTCGCTGATGCGTGACGGCAAAATGTACCTGTCTCTCCAGGACGCCATTACGCTAGCGCTGGAAAACAATCTGGACATCGCCATCGCGCGATATAACCTGCCGATTGCCGCCATCGATTTGCAGCGTGCTCAAGGCGGGGGGTTCACGCTGGGCGTAAACACGGGCATTGTGCAGAACACGCCTGGCGCGGGCGTTGGCGGCATCGGCGCGTCCGCTTCCGGCGCTGGCGCGGGCGGAACGACTGGCGGCGCGGGCGGCGCGGGAGCAGGAGCGTCCGGCCTGGTGCAATCCACGCTGGGAACCGGCACTGCGGTTTACTCGTTTGACCCAATTATCACGGGCCTAATCAACGTGGACCATCAGACGCTGCCCGTCATCAACCAGCAGATCTATGGCGTGCCTTCGCTCAATACAGTGACGACCAATGGCGACTTCGCTTACCGGCAGGCATTTTCTCCGGGCACGCGGTTGACGGTCCTGCTTTACAACCAACGGCAGTCGGCCAACAGCCCGTTTTTCAATCTGTCGCCTTCCCTCTCCACCACGTTTGAATTCAAACTCACGCAGCCATTGCTGGCAGGTTTCGGTTTTTTGCCGAACACACGCTACATTCACATTGCCAAAAACAACCGAAAGATTTCCAACCTCGCTTTCAAAGGACAGGTGATCGCCACAGTCACGCAGATCGAGAACCTGTACTGGGACCTGTTCAATGCTTACCAAGAAGAACAGGTGCAGGAACGTTCGCTGCAATTTGCCCAACAGACGTATAGCAATGCACAAAAACAGTTTACGTTGAAAGCAATCCCGGAAATGGATGTAGTCCGCGATGAAGCGGAAGTAGCCAAGCGCGACCAGGATTTGACCGTCGCCAAGACCAATTTGCAACTGCAACAGTTACTGATGAAAAATGCTTTGACAAAAAACCTGGACGATCCATTATTAGTTGCCATGCCAGTGATTCCTACCTCGCAGATGCACATGAACGATGCACTGGCACAAGTCCAGGTGCAGGACCTGGTCGCCCAAGCGATGCAAAACAGGCCGGAGCTCACGGAGTCGCAAATCGACCTGAGAAACCATGAGATCACGCGGAAGACGGCGAGGAATGCGTTGCTGCCAACTGTAAATCTAGTCGCCTATTATGCCGGCAATGCATTGGGCGGCCAGCTCAATCCAAACTACGGGGCTGGGTTTCCCTCTGGCGCATTGCCGCCTAACACGTCCGTTCAGCCGACTGGGTTCGGAGGGGTACTGCGGAACGCCTTCAACAATAGCGGGCAGGAGTATTTCGTCGGCGGCCAAGTGCTGATTCCGATTCGCAATCGCGTTGCCAAAGCGGACCAATACCGCGCGGACCTTGAATTCCGGCAGTCACAGTTGTTTCAGCAGGAGCTGCGCAAGCAGATCCTGATTGAAGTGGAAAACGCGCAGTATGCGCTGGAACAGAGCCGCGCGCGTGTCGATTCGGCCACCAAGGCGAGGGACCTGGCGCAGAAGACCTTCGGCATTATGCAGCAGGAGCAGAAACTGGGCGCTGGTTCGACCTTTCAAACACTGTCCGCACAGCATGACCTTGCCGTGGCTGAGTCCGATTTGGTGAGCGCGATGACCGCGTATGAAAAGGCCCGCGTGCAACTCGACTTGCAGACGGGAGCCACACTGGAACAGAACCATATCTCCATGGACGACGCGCGGACCGGGATCGTTCGCCGACCTTGAAAGGATTGTGCAAAGCCGCGATACTTTAAGCGGCGATACTGTAAACGAGGAGCTGCTTATGACACAACAACCCGCGCTTCTCGATCCAAACCAACTGGATGCGGCGCATCCGCCGTGCGTGCTTGCCGCCGATGACCAGCCGCAGATTCTTGAAGCGCTGGAACTGTTGTTGCGTCCGGCGGGTTTTCAGGTGGATGCCGTCCGTTCGCCGGAGTCGGCCTTGCAGGCGCTCCGCAACAAATCCTACGACGCGCTGTTGATGGATTTGAACTATTCGCGCGACACGACATCGGGCCATGAGGGGATAGAGCTTCTGCGGCAGGTGTTGGAACTGGATCCGCAGTTGCCCGTCATCGTAATGACGGCGTGGGCCAGCGTGGACCTGGCGGTGGAAGCGATGCGCCGCGGCGCGCGGGACTTTATTTCCAAGCCATGGGAGAACGCGCGGCTATTGACGGTGGTGCAGACCCAGGTAATGCTGCATAAAGCGCTGCGCCGCGCCCAGCTTTTGGAGGCGGAGAACCAATTGCTGCGCGCAACCGGCAGGCCGGAGATGATTGCCGGTTCGCCCGCGATGCAGCCTGTGCTCGACGCCATGGCACGCGTGGGGCCATCGGACGCCAACGTTCTGATCACCGGTGAGCATGGCACTGGAAAAGAAATTGTGGCGCACACGCTGCACGCGCTCTCCGCGCGGGCCGACCAGCCGTGGATCGCGGTGAACACCGGCGCACTGTCGGAGGGCATCTTCGAGAGCGAATTATTTGGCCATGTGAAAGGCGCGTTCACCGATGCGCGGACGGACCGCATCGGACGCTTCGAGCTGGCAGATCGCGGAACATTATTTCTGGATGAAATCGCCAATGTGCCGATTCGCCAGCAGGCCAAGCTGCTGCGGGTGCTGGAAGCGGGAGAGCTGCAGCGTGTGGGATCCTCGCGCACCAGGCGCGTGGACGTCCGCGTGCTTTCCGCAACCAACGCGGATTTAGTGCTGGAGGGCGCAAAGGGGCTGTTTCGCGACGACCTGCTGTTCCGCCTGAACACGGTGGAGATCCATTTACCGCCGCTGCGCGAACGGAGGGAGGACGTCCCGGCGCTGGCGGGACATTTTCTCGCCCGCTATGCGGCGCGCTATCGAAAGCAACTGGAGGGTTTCGATGCGGAGGCCATGCAGGCGCTGCTGGACCACTCCTGGCCGGGCAACGTGCGGGAGATGGAACACAGCATCGAGCGCGCCGTGCTGATGGGCCGCGGCAACCGCATCCGGGCGACGGACCTGAACCTGCAAAAGAAAGAGGGGGCCAGCGCACTCGATGGAATGAGCCTTGAACTGGTAGAAGAGTTGTTGATACGTAAGGCCCTGGCACAGTATAAGCGCAATGTGAGTCAGGCCGCCGAGGCGCTCGGCTTAAGTCGAGGCGCACTGTATCGGCGCATGGAAAAATATGGCATCTAGTGCGGCAAAGCGTGCGCGTTCCTCGATGCCCACCACGCCGCACCCCGCCATTGGATTCAGAATTCGCCGCCTGCGGTTTGAAGTCCGCCTGGTCGGGCTGCTGGTGCTGCTGGCAGTCCCAACGCTGCTGCTGGGCGGCGCGCTGCTCTATCTATGGCACGCTTCCATTACGCTTCGGCTCAGCATTTTTGCCGTTCTTGCAATTCTTCTCGTCTCTCTCGCGTCCGCGGTGTTCCGGCATATTGTGCGACCGCTTCAAACGCTTTCCAACGTCGTCGCCGCGCTGCGCGAAAATGAATACTCCTTCCGCGCGCGCGATGTGGGACACGGAGATGCACTCGGCGATCTGGCCGCGCAGATCAATGAGTTGGCCAGCGATCTGCGCACCCGCCGCCATCGCGAGACGGAGACATTTGCTCTGCTGGAGCGCGTGGTGGAAACCATGGACCTGCCGGTGTTCGCCTTCGACGCATCCTCCGCTTTGCAGTTGACCAACCCGGCGGCCTCGAAAATGCTCCATCTTCCCGCGGACCAGATTCTGCATCGCAGCGCGGACGCATTGGGCCTGACGGATATCCTGCAATGCCCGGAGAACAGCGTCGTTACGCTGACCATGCATGGGCAGGAGGGCCGATGGATGGTGCGCCGCAGCCGCTTCTATCAGAACGGCATGCCGCACACACTGCTGCTGCTGTCGAATGTGAGCAGCGTATTGCGCGAGCAGGAGCGGCAGGCATGGCAGCGGCTGATCCGCGTGCTGGCGCATGAAGTGAACAATTCGCTCACGCCGATCAAGTCCATCGCGGGCAGTCTGCGTTCGCGAATGCAGCCGGCGCGGAGCGTCAACCCGGTGGACCTCGACCATGGCCTCGCCATCATCGAAGAGCGCGCGGAGTCGTTGAACCATTTCCTCCAGGCCTATAGCCAGCTCGCGAAACTGCCTCCGCCGGTGAAGGCGACCTTCGCCGTCGCGCCGCTGCTCGAACGTGTCTGCCATCTGGAAACACGGCTTCCGGTGACGCTCACGCGCGGCGAGGATTTGGAAATCTATGCCGATGCGGCGCAGTTGGAGCAGGCGCTGATCAACCTGTTGCGCAATGCGGGGGACGCTGCCCTGCAGGCCCACGCAGAAGATCAACTCGCGCAGGTCACGGTCTCTTACCGGCGGGAGCAGGAACAATTGCACATCGATGTGGAAGACAACGGCGTGGGCCTGGCGAATCCTGCCAATTTGTTCATTCCGTTTTATACGACCAAGCCGGGTGGCACGGGGATTGGCTTGACGCTTGCGCTACAGATCGTCGAGGCCCACGGAGGCACGTTGACGCTGGCCAACCGCGCCGATGCGTCGGGCTGCTGCGCGGAGGTTCGCCTGCCATTTCCTCCCACCCTAGCCGCAAACAACGCGGCGAGGATGGGTCACCCGAATGTCCGTGAAGAGTAGTTTATTCCTGTCGCAGAGCTTCTATCGGATCGGTATTCGCGGCGCGGCGGGCGGGCAGATACGCCGCCCAAAGGCCGCACAGGGAAAAGAGCACGCACACCGCAACCGTCGTCCAGCCATCGTGCGCCCGCACGCCATACAGATAGCTGCGGAGGAATCTCGACGAGGCATACGCCAGGGCGACCCCAGCGGCGATTCCGCAGACGAGCAACCCACATGCATGGCGCAGGACAATCAGCAGAACATCGCGCGGCTGCGCGCCGACGGCAAGCCGGATGGCCATCTCGCGCCGCCGCAGGCTGACCATGTAAGCGAGCAGACCGTAAAGCCCGGCGGTGGCGATCAGCAGGGCAATGCCTGCAAACAACTCCAGCAGATGCGCCGCGAGCAACTGGCTGCCCATTGAGTCGTCCACCACCTGCTGCATGGTCTCGATCTTCGCGCTGCGAAACTCCGGCGCGGCCTGGATGAGCGTGCGGCGCAACTCCGGCACGATCGCCTCCGGCTTCAACCGCGTGCGTAAAGAAAGCTCCATCGCAACACCGGCCAGATCGTAAATTCCATCCGTCGGCCGAAGCTGCTCCAAACAGAAATAAAGCTGCGGAGTGCCATGCTCCATCAGCGAGTATTGCTGCACATCGTCCACCACGCCAACAACGATTGCGGAACCCTTGCGAAAAGGAAAGACCGCCTTGCCCAGGATGCTCTTACCGGGAGACCACTCGTCCGCAAAGGCTTTGTTCACCAGAACAACTGGCTGCGAATTTATCGTGTCCTGTGCATTGAAAAACCTGCCCTGCACAATGCGGTAGCCAAAGACCTTCTCCGCGCGGTAAGAAGCGATCATGAGCCAGGGTGTGAATCTCTCCATTTTTGCGTGTTGGCCATAGATGCGCCGGTCCAGGACACCCATCGCTTCCATCCCCTTGCCAAGGGGAATCGCGGAGGCCAGGCTCGCCGCTTCGATACCGGGCAGGTTCCGCGCACGCTCCAGCAATGGAAGATAGAGATGCTGGATCAGGTTGGCGTCCGTGCGCTGACGATAGGCCGGGATGGCGAGGTCGGCGGTCAGAACATTCTCGACGCGGAAATTCAGCGGAACATGGCGCAGCGCGTAGAGCGTGCGCAGCAGCAGACCGCAGGCGACGAGCAGGGTCAGCGACAACGCGATCTCTCCAACAATCAGAGTGTGCCGCAGCCGTTGCTGGTTGCGGCCCACAGTCAACTGGATGCCGCCTTGTTGCAGCGTCTGCGTGACCGAGGTGCGGGCCGACAAAAATGCGGGAGTGATTCCAAAAATCAACGCCGTCAGTGCGGAAAAGCCAAGCAACGCCAGCAGCACACGATTGTCTGGGTGGAAACTCTGGATTTTGTTGAACTGCTGTAGAAGAGCGTGGTGCAGCACGTGCAGCGCAGCCAGCGCCAGCGCAAGGCCCATCGCCGCCCCGGCAAAACTGAGCAGGAAACTTTCCATCAACGCATAGCGCGCCAGCCGCCAGCGGCTTGCCCCCAGCGCGCTGCGCACCGCCATCTCCCGCTGGCGCGCCGAGCTGCGCATCAGCATCAGGTTGGCGACATTCGCGCAGGCGATCAGCCAAAGAAGAAAGACCGCGCCTTGCAGCGTCAGCAATGCCTGGCGGGACTGGCCGGTGAGCGAGTCCCGATAATGGGTCAGGCGCACGCCGACGCGGCGGTCGTTCCATGCCATAGGATTGGGATCGGCCTTCACAATCGCCTGCTGCAAGCTGTTGAGTTCCGCCTGCGCGGTCGCCATCCTGACGCCGGGCCGGAGACGCGCGATTGTGGCGAAGTAGTCGACCCCTCCGTTGCTTTTCCGTGTTTTCACCGCGGGAGTCAGCGCCAGCGGGACCCAGACGTGCTTGCCTGCCTGTACGTTGAGGTCGGGCGGCATCACGCCGATCACGGTATAAGGAACGTCGTCCAGACGGACCGTCTGCCCCAGCGCATGCGGGTCGCGATGGAACAGTTCGCTCCATAGCGCCTCATCCAGCACGATCACTTTTTCGTGGTCAGGCTGCTGCTCCTGTGCGGTAAACATGCGCCCCAGAGCTGGCTGCACCCCAAGCACGGAAAAAAGATTGGCGCTGCCTTGCGTGACCGAAATGCGGTCCGCACCGTGGGGGCCTTGTATGAACTGGATCGGCCCAGTGAAATACGCAATGCCTACAAACGAGCGCGCCTTCTGCTGCCATACGGCAATGTCCGGGTAGATGGCGCCGAATTCGACATTCCCTTTCTGGTTCAACTGGTCGATGGCAACCAGTCGCCCCACATCGGCATAGGGCAGTCGCTGGAACAACACCGCGTTGATGATCGTGAACATCGCCGTGTTCGCGCCAATGCCGAGCGCAAGAACGAGAATGGCGGTCATGGTGAAAATCGGCGTTTTGCGCAGTTGACGAGCGGCGTATCGCAGGTCACGCAGGAATGCGGTCATTTTATTTCCTCCTTATTCGGTACGCAGCGCCACCATGGGGTCGGTGTTGGCGGCGCGGCGCGCGGGAATGAAACCGGCGCAGAGCGCGACCAGTGCGAGCGCAATCGCCGCGACAGCATAGCTCAGCGGGTCTTCACTCGACATGCCGTAGAGCTGCGTCTTCACCAGCCGCGACAGCAACAGCGCGGCCGGCAGGGCGAGCGCAATGCCCCAGGCGGCCAGCACCAGCACCTCGCGCAGCACCATCCACAACACGGAGGCACGGTCCGCGCCGAGCGCCATGCGAATGCCAATCTCCTGCGTGCGCTGCGCCGTCGCGTAGGCCAGCATTCCATACAGGCCAATCGCGGCGAGCATTGTCGCCAGACCGCCGAAGCAGAGCGACAGGATGGAGATCATGTACTCGGTCTGCGTCACCTGGTCGATCTGCTGGTCCATGGTTTGCAGAGATTCGATGGCCAGGTTGGCATCGACATTCCCCACCGCGCGGCGGATGACGTTCATAGCGATTGCAGGCGGCTGCCAGGTGCGCAGATAAAACATCATGCCGCCATAAGGATATGCCAGGTGCGGCTGGTCCCATTGCTGATAAGGGATATACGCAATCTTGCCAGGATTGTCTCGCAGATTGGCAATTTTGCCGTCCCTGGCCACGCCGACAATGCGAATGTCCAGCTTGGTTCCATCGCCATTGCCAATGCCAAATTCATGGCCGATGGCCTTGCGAGGATCGCCGAAGTAGTAGCGCGCAAAGGTCTCATCCACCACCGCGACGTGCTCGCTGGTGGCTGTGTCCTGGTCGGTAATGGGGCGGCCGGCGATCAGTGGCGTCTGCATGGTGGAAAAATATTTCCCGCTCACCTCGGCGAAGTCCGTGTTCGCATTTTCCCCAGGTGCAGCTTTATGTCCAGCCACGGTGACGTTCGTGGACATGTTGGAGTCGCCCAGCAAAGGCATCGACGTGACGGCCACCGAGCGCACTCCGGGCTGCGCGGCCAGGCTGTCCAGCAGGCGTTGATCGATGTTCGGCGAAGCGGCGGCGGTGTAGCCTGCCATCTGTGGATCGACGTTGAACATCAGCACATGGTCCGTCACGTAACCGAGCGGCAAATTGCGCAGGTTATACAGCGTGCGCGTAAACAGTCCCGCAGCCACCAGCAGGACCAGGCTGAAAGCCAGTTGCAACACCACCAGCCCGCGCCGGACGCGCGAACTGTGCACGCTGGCCGCGCTCTTCTGCCGGCCCAGGGTGGCGATCAAATCCGGTCGCGCCAACTGCAAGGCCGGAGCGAGACTGAAAATAACGCTGGCCAGCAATGCAATGCCGAAGTTGAATACGAGCATGGTTGCATCCAGGCTGGAAGAAAAAGGCGCTTCGCCCGTCGGAGTGCTGGTGGCCACCATCTGCAACAGCCAATGACTCAGGACCGGCGCGATGGCCGTTGCGAGCACGCCGCCCGTCAGTCCGAGCACCGCGCCTTCCAGTACAAACTGCTGCACCAGTTGCCAGCGCGGAGCACCCAGCGCGCAACGCACCGCAACTTCCTTAGCGCGGCCTGCGGCGCGCACCAAAAACAGACCTGCAAGGTTCATGCACATCAGCAGCAGAACGGCCAGGACCATGCCGCCGAGAATCGTGAGTGGCTTTTCAATCTGCGAACCCAGAAGCTCGATCCCGCGCG
This sequence comes from Acidobacteriaceae bacterium, assembly GCA_027306695.1. Lineage (GTDB taxonomy): Bacteria > Acidobacteriota > Terriglobia > Terriglobales > Acidobacteriaceae > JAKAAZ01. Next base: position 9,989 of record DAHUZH010000063.1, on the reverse strand, counting down.
GGGCCGGTTGCAACTCCAATGTGCTTTCTAGAAATTTTGCTTTCAGGTCCGTGCTGGGAGTTTTCAACGCCGCCAGTTCCAGGCGTCGCAGACTGGTCCATGTGGCCTGCACGCTGGTCTGAGCCTGCGCGCGATTCTCTCCAGGCTTCAGCCTTCCTATGATTTCAAACCAGCGTGAATTGCGCTCCGCCAGAACATTGCCTAGGCTGGGCATGATCTCCGGTTCCATAGTCAGCGGCACAAAAACGTCCGGCGTGTTGCCGCCGATGATGCTATAAAAATTGGGCCGAGCTACGCCAACCACGGTAAATGGATGACTGCTGATCCTGATCGTCTTGCCGACAACATTGGGATCCATTCCGAAGTGTTGTTGCCAGTAGGCGAAACTCAGCACCGCGACTGGATTGGCGTTGGCCTGGGTCTCATCGCTCGGGAGCAATAAACGCCCCATCGCAGGCTTAAGGCCGAGCGTAGTGAAGTAGTTGCCGGAGACCAACTCCCCCGTAGCGCGTGCCGCCTGGCCGCCGGAGTTCACCGTAATGTCGGCGAATGTGGTCGCCAGCAGACCTCGAAAGGCAATATTTTGATCGCGCAGATCGCGATACGTGGGGTAAGAAAAGAAAACGCGATGGTCCATCTTCTCACTGTCCCAGGAATACGTCATTCCACTTTCCCGGCCGGTAAAGACAAGATGCATCAGTTCGCCGGGATGCTCGACGGGAAGCGAACGCAGCAACGCGCGGTCGATCAGAGAAAAAATAGCGGTGTTTGCACCAATGCCCAGCGCCAGCACGAGGACGGCGGTCAGGGTGAAAATCGGCGTCTTGCGCAGTTGGCGCAGCGCGTAGCGAAGGTCTAGTCCGAGTCTCGAAATTGTTTGCACGCGCGCAGCTCTCCTATCGCCAAGTCTAACTGGCATGTGCAAGATAGATGCACGCGGTGTGCCATCTGAGTTGGTCCACAAGTGTTTGAAAAAGTTAAGTGATAGACAAAGGGCGAATCGGAGAAGTGTCCACTTTCGAGAATTTGTGTCCGAAAATGGACATGGGATTGGAGGAGAAATTGTCCATCGGATTGTATGTGGACGCAGGTTACGCAGTATTCGCCTCGGAGTCCAGCGCAAAAAAAAGCAGGGAGCGCGCGGTCACGTCATAGGTGTCGCCGGTGTTGAAGATTTCTTCCTTGGGCGCGTTGTCTTCATTCTCTTCGATGTGTATCGACCAGAAGCGACCACGCGAAGCCACCGGCACATTCCGGCAGCGTAAATGTGACCATATCGTGGTGGTCGTTGATGACCATCAGCAGCGTTGCTTCATGCCCGAGCTGCCGGACCCCGGAGGTCTGCGCGCGGCCATCCATCAACATGCCAAAACACCGCATGCCAGCATCGCGCCAGTTCGCATCCTGCATCTCTGTGCTATTCGCATTGATCCAGGGCACGTCCTTCACACCCAGCTCTTCGTTGTAATCGCCGGTGAGTAAAAGATTGCGGCGAAGGATCGGATATTTGTGCCGTAGGCCGGTCAGTTTCCGCACAAAGAGCGTGAGCGACTTGCCTTTTTCCTGAAGGTCCCAGTCGAGCTAGCTAGTGTCGTTGTCCTGACAATAGCCGTTATTGTTGCCGCGTTGCGTACGGCCAAATTCATCGCCAGCAAGCATCATGGGCGTGCCCTGAGAAAGTAAAAGCGTCGCCAGTAGATTTCGCATTTGACGTTGACGCAATTGATTGATTGCCGGATCGTCCGTCGGTCCTTCGGCGCCGCAGTTCCAGGAATGGTTGTTGGATCTGCCGTCCTGATTGTTCTCGCCATTGGCTTCGTTGTGCTTGTCGTTGTAACTCACCAGATCGTTCAAGGTAAATCCATCGTGCGCCGTCACAAAGTTGATGGAGGACCATGGTCTCCTACCCTGATAGTTGAATAATGACCCGGAGGCACAGAGGCGGTCTGTCAATACTCCAACTGGCCCCGTTCCCTTCCAGAATTCGCGGACATCATCGCGGAACTTATCGTTCCACTCCGCCCATCCGGGTGGAAATTCCCCTACCTGATAACCGCCGGGACCGCAATCCCACGGCTCCGCAATCAACTTTACGGTGGCGAGCGCGGGGTCCTGATCGCACGCCTTCAAAAAGCCGCTTTGATTGTCAAATCCATTCGGCTCACGCGCGAGAATGGTCCCAAGGTCGAAGCGAAATCCATCCACATGCATCTGCTCCACCCAATAGCGCAAGCTATCTGTGACCATCTGGATGACGCGTGGATGGCTCAGGTTCACAGTGTTTCCAGCGCCAGTGTCGTTGATGTAATAGCGCGGCTGGTCCGGCAGGAGCCGATAATAGCAGGCGTTATCGATCCCTTTGAAGGAAAAGGTTGGTCCGCGCTCGTTGCCTTCCGCAGTGTGGTTATAGACAACGTCGATGACCACTTCCAGTCCGGCCTGATGAATACACGCCACCATTTCCTTAAACTCACGCAATACCTGCGCGCGGTCGGAGGCATACCTTGGGTCAGGCGCGAAATAGCCAATGCAGAAGTTATACGCGACGACATAAGTAATTGCGCATAGTGGGGAATTGTGCTTTCATGGTGGACATGAAAGCACTGCGCATTGCCGACTCCGCAAATGTGTCTCTCGGTCTGCAGGACGAGATTCGACGTTCCGAGGAATCCGGTTATGACCACCGCTTACATGGCGTGCTCCCGGTGGCGCAAGGCATGACTTGTCCTGAGGTAGCCGGACTGCTGGGCGATGCTCCCCGGTCGGTGGAGAACTGGGTGCGGCGCTTCGAGTTGGAGGGCTTGGCTGGTCTGTTGGAAGGGGAACGTCCTGGCCGACCACGCCGCTTGAACCTTGCCGTTGCTGGCAACATTGGAATCCAGCAGCACGTAGACAGTACGGCCATCGCAGACCGCCAGATCAGGCAGCGGGCCTTCCGCATCCACCCGCTCACCATTGACACTCTCAGTCTTCCCGATGCGGCCACGCCAGCCCCAGCAGCCTCCCAAACCCACGGGGAGTACATCCCTGCTGGTGCGCCGCGCCCATGCGGTGAGCGCTAAGACAGATTTCTCGGCCTCCACCAAAACAATCGGAGTGGTAGACTCCTGTAGCTTGCTCCGCGCATCAGGCGGGAAATACAGGTGTCTCCCGTCGCCATAGGCGGACACGTATTTATTGCGTGGCTTCCCGTCTTCCATTTCGGGATTGTCCCGGCGCACGCGGGCGGTGACACGGTTGCCGGTGATGTGCGAGTAGTACGGGAGCACGATCCCGGCCATGTTGTGGGATACCAGACCTGTGATTCCACAACGGTCCCTCGCATCGCGGTCTGTGACTCGTTCGACGTGTGCCGCTTCCAATAGGTCGATGGGGACGCCGATGCGCTGGAACGTCTCCAGGTCGCGCTCAGTCAGCGTCGTGGCACTGGGCGCGGATGTAGTCCTCGCCGGCTCCGGTCGCCGAGCAGTCATTACCGCTGTTCCAGAGCGGGCATCGTGCCGCGATCAATAATTTTTTGAATGGTCTCGTCCGAGATTCTAACCGCGCGGCCCACTTTGACGTAAGGGATCGTGCGCCGCCACACCCAGCCCCGCAGACACTTGACCGATAGCCCAAGGCGCTCTGCCGCCTCTGGTAGAGTCCTGAGTTTTGCCGTGTTTGTAGCTGCCATTTTTCCTCCTAATTGCTCTTGCAAACTACTGACCATGTTGTATTCTGTTTCTGTACTCTTGTCACCATGCAGACACACGTACAAAATGCGTACAGCGAAAAGGCGCTCCTCGCGTTCCCAAATGTCCGGGTGCGGCTGAGGTCTGCGGCATTGCCCATAGTCCTTAGTGAGGATGGGACAGAGAACGGGTTGTTGGGATTCCATTGGAAAGTTCAAGAACGTGAACGCACTAAGTTGATGAGCGTCCTTGAACGCCGTGATTGGCGATCTATTCGCACGACCCTGCTCAACCTCGATTTCAATAATCTCGACTCGGTTTGCGAGTGGCTAGGTTCGGCAGGGTATGTGGCACAAGCGATCCTCGAAATTCCCAATTCTATCGCCTTCACCCCCGGAGACGTGAAGCGGATGGCCAGTGGCAATCTTGGATGGTGGCCTGAGTTTGTTACATCTGGAATTCGGGATCGGCTTGAGAAATACCGCGACGCTTTCCGATGGATGATGCAGCGTAATGAGCGCCAATTCCGCAAGGACATCAAAGCGGCGCATGAATACCGGACGGCACATTACGAAACTGCCCAAGCCACAGCGAACGCGATTCTCTCTGACAACCCTAGGACGCTAAGACTCAGAGACCCCGCAAAGGCATTCCTGGAGGATTTGCGCGCGCCGAATCTTGATGCCAACGTGCTAGGACTGGCGTTGCGCGGAACCGGTGTGTCGGAGGGACTTCCTGTCCACCTCTATTGGGATTCCAAAGGTTTTCCGGCAATTGCGGCGCGTTGCGGTTCACCACTTGAGGCGCTCTGCATTTCAATTCACATCGACCGAAACTTCTCGCAGCGGCAGGCAGTGAAATGCGTGCAGTGCGGAAAATGGTTCGATCCGATTCGGGGAAGAGATCGCTTCTGCTCTGCCCGATGCCGGAATTTCTTCCTCACAACGGAGCGCCGGAAAAAGATCAGTTTGGTTAAGCAAGCGGCACAAGATTGGACAGTTCTCCCGACGCACAAGAAAGCCAACCGGGATCGTGCGGAATGGATCGTCGCACAGGTGAGTAAACAAACAGCAGGCGAGTACGCGCTAGAGCCGTCATGGGTGCGGAAGGTGCTTGGCACTTCCGCATCGAAGAGTCACAGAGCAGGAGAACAATACAACCCAGCGCCGATTGCAAAGGCCGTAACGATGGGAGGGCGCGTGGCAAAGCGCGCGGAAAGGAAATAGCTATGTCGGTTTTCCGCTACAAGGGCAGCAAGGCTTGGACGATGGATTTTCTTTTCCACGGCCAGCGCATCAGAGAGAGCACGGGAACCCGCTCCAAGACGCTTGCCCAAAAGATCGAAGACAAGCGGCGGCGGGCGCTCGAAGAGGGTGCGGCGGGTATCAGAAAGCAGCAGCAACCCCGCTTGCTCTCTGTTGCGGCGGATGAATGGCTGGACTTGAAAAAGGCCACGCTCGCCCCACGTTCCGTGGCAATTGAAAAGGCCAATCTTGTCCATCTGCTCCCGGAGTTGGGCCGCAAGCTGGTTTGCGACATTGACGCACGGGATATTGCGCGATACCAGCAGAAACGGATTGATGCAGAGGCTTCCCCGAAGACGGTCAATCTGGAGATCGGAACTCTGCGGGCGATTCTGAAACGCTTCGGACAGTGGGCGCGGTTGCAGCCCAACGTGAATATGCTGGCGACACGGGACGACATAGGGCGGGCTATCACCCCGGAAGAGGAAACGGCGCTGCTACAGGCTTGCGGGAAGTCCCGCTCTCGCTCATTGGTTCCATTCGTCGCCCTGGCGATTGAGACAGGGGCGCGGTATGGCACGATTCGGACGCTGCAATGGGGCAATGTGGATTTTGAAAACCGCTGCCTGAAATGGGGCAAGGACAAGACGACTGCCGGGACGGGCCGCGTAATTCCCCTGAGTCAGAGAGCAATAGCCACCCTGAGTTTTTGGGCTACGCACTACCCTGAGCGCAAGCCGGAGCATTACGTCTTCCCGGCAGAGCGGTACGGCGCGGGTGGTGACAAGTTCTGTGCAAAGGCTTACGACGTAGACCCTTCCAAGCCCATCGGGAGTATCAAGGAAGCATGGGAAGCTGCCAAGCTGAGGGCTGGCCGGATTCTGAAAGGCATAGCGGACAAGGAAGAAACCGAAGAAGAGATTCCCGCTCTCGTTTGCCGATTCCACTACTTGCGACACACGGCAGTTTCCCGAATGCTGAATGCCGGAACCCCGATTGCCAAGGTTGCCAAGATTGCAGGGTGGAGTCCGGCCACAGTGGTACGCATGGCGGCCCGGTACGGACACTTCTCTCTGAACGATTTGAGGGGAGCGGTTGAGTGTATCAGCGGAAGCGGAATTGAAGCGGAGTCCCCGGTATTTTCCCCGGTATCGGATGAGACTTTGAAAGTCACTCTCGCTAACTGATTGAAGAGGTTGGCTCCTCAGGTAGGACTCGAACCTACAACCCTTCGGTTAACAGGCGGAGTTGGAGAGTTGGAGTCCGTGGATTTTCATAGACTTAACCGGAGCCGGAAGGCGTCTTTGGAGCACATTCGGCGCGCAACGGTTCCAAAAACGGTTCCAAGTTTGGTCGCGGAAGAACCGCTTCCTCATGTACCGCAAAAGACCTGCAAGTGGTCAGAGCGGTCTTGGGGCGTCGCAGTATAAGCTCATTCCAGACATGCTATTTGAGCGATACGTCGGCATCGATTATTCAGGGGCAGAAACGCCGATCAGTGGCCTAAAGGGGCTGAGAATTTACATGGCAGATCGGGACACTCCGCCATTTGAGATCACGCCACCGTCCGGCCCGCGCAAATACTGGACCCGCCGCAGTGTCGCTGAGTGGTTGATGGAGCGGTTGGCAAAGACTCCAACAACGGTTGTCGGTATCGATCACGGGTTCTCCTTCCCTCTCCAGTATTTCGAGCGCCATCACCTGCCGCTGGACTGGCCATTCTTTCTGGAAGATTTCCATCGCCACTGGCCGACTGACGGAGACCATGTTTACGTTGACTTTGTCCGCGACGGACTCTGTGGATTCGGCGCGGCGAGAGACGGAGATCGGCGATGGCGTCGCCTGACGGAGATGCGAAGTGGCGGCGCGAAATCTGTTTTTCATTTCGACGTGCAGGGTACCGTGGCGAAATCCACGCACGCGGGCCTTTCCTGGCTGCATCGAATCCGGCAACAATTTCCTGACCGGATACATTTTTGGCCCTTCGATGGGTGGCAGGTTCCACATGGACGGCACCTGCTTGCTGAGGTGTATCCCGCATTGTGGAGCGAGATGTATCCGCGCGAAGGGCGTAATGCCCATCAACGAGATGCCTTTGCTGTCACAGCATGGCTGCGGGGCGCGGACAGCAATGGCTCCCTTGTGAAATTCATGCGTCCGGCTCTCCGACCGGAGGAGCGAAAACAGGCTGAGATCGAGGGTTGGATTCTCGGTGTTGGATGATTCGCGTAGAAACTGTGTTACGTATGCGGATTGTGTACCCAGAAGTGTACTCGGCGCGCAGCAACTCGAGTCTGCAAATATATACAACAGAAGCAATTCTGAATCGGATTGACCTCACGCTATCGCGGTGAAAGTTGGCATTGAAAACGGCGTCACAAGAAACCATAGGCGCTGGATCGTACTGGTAGAACTCAGAAGAACCGCAAGGAACAGCAAATTGTGTACCCGAGGTGTACTCGGAGCATGGTTTCATAGAGCCGAGCCAATACAGGGAGCGGAACCCGCCGTCACTAGGGATCACGGGAAAGAGGTCCTGACGGGAACAGCCGCTATGCGGAGAATACGGCTCTTATTCACCGCATAACATGCGGATATTATTCTTGCATTTGCGGTGAATAGGGCGTAGCTTCAACGCACATGGTGCGGCGAATAAAAACCTATATCCACGAGCTGAAGGGCTGGCCGGGCTTCCGCTGGGACCACGCGCGTGTCTCCGTGCGGCTCGTCAATGTTCGGCACCGGCAGGGGCGCTTGATCGGACGTATGGAGGGACTCGGCTTCCAGTTGCGGGCTGAAGCTGTCCTGCACACGCTGACCGAGGACGTCCTCAAATCGAGCGAGATCGAGGGCGAGAAGCTCGACCGGGATCAGGTGCGTTCATCGATCGCGCGCCGTCTCGGTATCGATGTCGGCGGGCTGTTGCCGGCGGACCGGAATGTCGAGGGTGTGGTCGAGATGATGCTCGATGCGACGCAGGGCTACGACAAGCACTTAACGGCCCGGCGCTTGTTTGACTGGCATGCGGCTTTGTTTCCGACCGGCCGCAGCGGAATGTCGAAGATCAATGTGGGCGCGTGGCGCGACGACAAGACAGGTCCTATGCAAGTTGTGTCCGGGGCAGTAGGGAAGGAACGCGTCCATTACGAAGCGCCCGCGGCCGACCGCCTTCGCGAGGAAATGAAGAAGTTCCTGGAGTGGTTCGAAAAGGACAACTCGATCGATCTTGTCCTCAAAGCCAGCGTCGCGCATCTGTGGTTCGTGACCATCCATCCGTTCGACGACGGCAACGGGCGCATCGCGCGCGCGATTGCGGACATGGTTCTCGCCCGTTCCGAGCGCAGCCCGCAGCGTTTTTACAGCATGTCGGCGCAGATACGGCAGGAGCGCAAAGCCTACTACGAAATACTTGAAGCGACGCAAAAAGGCGATCTCGATATTACAGCCTGGCTCGAATGGTTTCTCGATTGTCTTGGCCGCGCTTTCGACCGCGCGGAGACGATCCTGGCGGCGGTGCTTAAAAAGGCACGCTTCTGGGAACGTTTCGCGGCAGCAGAATTCAACGAACGGCAGCGGGATATGGTCAACCGGCTGCTCAACGGGTTCGAAGGCAAGCTGACCTCTTCAAAATGGGCCAAACTCGCCAAATGTTCGCAGGACACGGCGTTGCGCGACATTGAGGATCTGGTACGAAAGGGAGTGTTGACAAAAGACGCGGCCGGCGGCCGGAGCACGTCTTACTCTGTTGCACCGTTCAAATGAATTGGAGGCATAAACGTTGCAAAAAACCAGGACCCCACAGATGAAATTGTCGTGATTGCCCATGAGATTGGGCATTTCCAACTTCACCATGATCCTCATAATGAAGTCACGGTACGGCCGCACGGGCTAGGTGGCGATTCCGTGGATAGTGGAGCGGGAAGAGTAGAAGGCTATTCACCAGGGGAGCGAAAAGAGGTGCAAGCCGACATTTTTGCGGATGAGTTTCTTTGCCCCTCCGATTGGCTACGCAAAGCTTACGTTACTCATGGAAAGCGCCCTTACGAGATTGCTGCTGAACTGGGATTGCCCGTCGTGCTTGTCTCAAATCAGATGGCCAGGGCTTTGCTTCTTCCGCCGCTAAGCCCCGCCAATCAAGGGCCCCCAAATGTTGACCACGCGTTAGATGACAGCCAAAAGATCGCAGTTACATGGGACAAGGGACCTCTTCTTGTGGATGCTGGCCCCGGCACCGATGTTTGGGTAGTTGCCGACCCTCGCCAATCCATCTACCTTTTCCGGGGCGCGGAACCTCTGAATGTCGCTAACTTTACTAAGGTGTTTGGTGGGACGCGACATGCGCTCGCGAACAACTATCGCTCCTTTGCGCCTATTGTCCGCACCTTCGAACGTTTTTCAAGCGTGATGAGGGGAGGGCGTACCTCTGGTGCCTGGACTGCAAAGCGCGCAACCGGAGGACACGTTTCTCTCACAGTGGCACCGACGCTGGCTGCGGAGTGTGAGGCGATCGCAGAGAACATCAGCCAGCTTCGGACTAAAGATGTGCCCCACGGCGACCAGGCCATTTTGGCCCGATCTGGCTCTGTTGACATCCTCAGATTATCGCAGGGAGCCAGAGGCGGTAGAGGTTAAAGGCGAGGCCGAGCAGCAACGCCTGGCGGGCTTGAGTGGCGACGGTTCTGCCGGGAGCGCGGCAGGAGAGTTTGCGTTTGATGGCGGAGAAGACGCTTTCAATCAGGGAGCGTTTCCCATAGAGTTGGCGGGGGAAGTTTTCCCGCATGAGGGCGCGGTTGCCGGTGGCGCAGCGGCTGGTGAAACGGGTGGCGGGGATGACGCTGTTGGCATGGAGCAGTTCGCGGCAGAAGAGATGGTTGCGTTCCGAATCGAATTCGGCATCGGCCAACACGCAGCCCACGGGGACCTGGCGATGGGCCTGAAGCACCAGCGGCGGCAGGGTGGCGCAGTCGTTCCAGGGAGCTTGCCGGGCCTGCTGGGCCAGGATGATCTGGCGGTCGACATCGACCACGGTGAGCCATTTCAGCCAGTGTTTCCAGGTGCGCGGCTTGTCCCCGAA
>DAHUZH010000062.1 GCA_027306695.1 Acidobacteriaceae bacterium | reverse complement strand
CATGCTCGGCCACATACAACAGCGCATTCAGCAGTTGAAGGTTGGACAGGCTTACATTGCCGCGCTGCACCGGCAAAGCATCCTTGATTCTTGCGTACCGCTCTTCGGTAATCTCCATTAAGGACAAAACTACACGAACTGTATTGACGTAGTGTTAACACCCACTAGTCAGACTGGGGCAGAACAAGTCGCTAATCCAGATGCGAGGCAAGTGAATCTTGGAGCATGTGCTTCCAGAAAGTAATCCGAACGCTTGGCGAGCCGATTTCTCACCGGGCGTCAATTCTGCGGATTACATATACCGGATTGGTAACTTGACTCTCCTTTTGGTTAAACCAAACAAGAATGCAGCAGATAAGTCATTTGGCGATAAATAAAAATGCATTGCGCGTCAAGATAATTTGCAGCCATCTTTTTCACTTGCTGCTCCCGCGGCTCGTGTTCGCCGCCTTGGATTTGCCATCATTCGATGGGTATCATCGGAACGCGAATCAGTACGCTGTAGCGGTCGCCGCGATACAGCGAATTTGCGGCTTCGATCGGAACCTCTTGCATGGTCATCACAATGCTTGAAATGACAAATTATCTTTGTGCGGATACAGCAATCTTGAATCCGCTTTAGTCGGCAGCACTCCCGGGCTGCGGTGCAATTGGTGGCAATCCCAACTCTTCCGGCTTGGGCAGCGTATGCGTGTCGGACCATTGGTCTTTCACTGCGTCAAAATGAATGCCGCGTTGAATCCATAGCTGCATGGCCAGCTCGTATTGTGCCATCACATTGTCCAGCCAGTATGGGCGATTTTCCCTGAGCCACGCCGCACGATAAAGATCGCGCGTCAGTCCGTATCCATCGCGCAGGTCCTGGCACTGGCCGTTCGCGCCGGAGATGGTCCATAACTCCCGCGCAACGTCGTGCTTGCCCTTGGGATCGTTCTGCTCCTGATACGCGCGCGTGTATTCGCCGGCCATTTCCTGCGCCGCCTCGAATTTATAGCCGAGGAAGTCCATCCTCCGCGCACCCATCTCCATCGCGTCCAGCGCATCGTGTTCGCGCAAGCCGCCAGCGGCGCGGGCCTGGTCGAGAAGTACGATGGCATTCTCCGCATGGACACGCATCGTCTGCACCACCGGCAACAGCTTGGCGGAAATCTGTTGACCCTCCGCACTCCATGGATCGAGCCAGAACAAGCGGTCGCTGGCCGCGCCGAGGCCCGCATTTTTCAGTGTCGTTTGCGCAACCATCAACTCCATTTGCGCCTGGTTGATTTTGCCAGTCGCGTCCCCGTGAAACACCTGGCCATAGCTGTTTTCAAACTGCGGGATGCTGCTGCTCCCTAGCTGCCAGCCTGCAGCCGCACCATACAGCACGCCGTACCAGTCCATGTTGAACAGACCTTCGCCCATGTCATTCCACACCGTATTCAACTCGCCGGTGGAACCGAGCCGTTGGCCATCGCTCACAAACCGCTGGATGTTATCGAGGCTGGCATTGAAGTCTGGATACACAAGCCGCCAGTTGTTCACGCCCGGAGACACCCAGGTCTCCATCCCGGCATTCACGAACGGAAGGAGCCATTTATCGTAGCCCTCGGGATGTGGGCCGTACTCCCACGCAATGGCGGTCATGTCCTTCGGCAACGTCTTCACCAGTTCTGGATCGTTCATGGCCACGTCGCCCCAGAACAACAATTTTTTGTGCAGCGGAGCGAGTGTGTTGTATATCTGCTTCAGAAATTCAATGTAGACCGCGCCCAGACCCACCTGATCGACGCGCGCTTTCGTCTGTCCTTTGCCCAGGTCAAAGGTCTCATCGGCGCCAACGTGAATAAATGGCCCCGGAAACATCGATGCGATCTCCGTGAACCACTGCTGGATGAGCGGTAGGGACCCGGGCTGACCGGGTGCGAGCACACTTCCGTGCGCCGTCTCCGCCAATTGAGAATATGTGTCGAACATCAGCGTGTGGTGCAGATGTCCGAAGGCCTCCTGCTCTGGAACGATGGTGACGTGATGCTGCTGCGCGTAGCGCACCAACGCGGCAACATCGTCGCGCGTCATTGCACCGCCCGGTGGTGCAGCCAGTGGATTGTTGACGTACGCCAGCGTGTTTTCAAAATAAGGAGAGTAGATGTTCACCTTGTATTCGGAGAGCACGCGCACCTGATGCTTCTGAAATTCCAGCGTCGGCACCGGACCGCGCGACAGGTCGTCATCCAACCCGCGATACTTCATCGCTGGCCAGTCGCGAACCAGCACGCCATGTAGCACGGCATTGGGGCCGTGGCTGGCGCTTCCGCTTCCGTTGCTGCCCACAACAAGCTGCTTGATCGTCTGCGCGCCGTAATAGAGGCCAGCGCTGGTGGCGGCAATATCGTAGGTCGTGTTTCCTTCGGAGAGAAGAACATAGCCTTCGTCATGCATTGCCGCATCAAAATTCACATGTCCACGCGCCAGAATCTCGTCTGCTTTTTTTGTGCCTAGCCGAAGCAGAACAATTTTCACCTTGCCCTTGTCCCCTGCGCGCGCGTCGATGCCGCGTTTTTTCAGCGTTTCCACAAAGTCCGACGCGGCAAATTTATCCTCTTTGTCATGGCCGGGCGCAGAAATACTGATCCCGCGATCCAGCGGCAGGAGAGCGCGCTCGTGGATTTCGCGCGGCATCGGCACCAGCGCGAGGCTGGAACTTGCAACCTGCGCGTTGGACACATTTGGCGAAAATATGCAACCGCAACTCAACAGCAGGCAGGCCAAGGGCGAGCAGAGGACACGGCGGAGAAGCGATCTTGAGGAAATTTTTTCCACGATACGAGAATACATGCACACCATCTTGGCCATGCGAGGGAACCGTGGCGCTATCGATCGATGTAAGATCAGCCCAGACCGTTCCAGCGGACTGCGTCCGCCGGAGCATTCACGAACGGACGGAAAAAGCGTGCGCACTTTATTGACGGCAGCCAGGATGCTGACTCCACTGGAACAAGTGGACCAGCCCATGGTGGTAATTGAAGATAGGTGCATTGTCCGAATAGGCCCGCGCGGCGGCTGGCAAGAACCCGAGGACGCGCAGCAGCTGGATTTCCCCGGTGCCACGCTGACGCCCGCCTCCTTCGATATCCATATCCACGGCGCCATGGGTCACGATGTAATGGAGGGCACGCAGGAAGCGCTCGATACCGTTGGAAAGTTTCTCGCCCAACATGGCGTCGGCGCATACCTGCCAACGACCGTGACCGCTCCTCTCGACGCTACGCTGCATGCTCTCGAAGGGCTTGCGCAACAGATTGCGCGCGCCGAAAAATCCGGCTCCGCATACGGCAATTCACACGGGGCCACACCGCTCGGGATTCATCTCGAAGGCCCGTTTCTGTCGCACAGCAAGCGCGGCGTCCATCCTCCAGAGCATTTGCAGAAGCCATCGGTGGAATTGCTCCGGCGTTTCTGGCAAGCGGCGCAAGGGCGCATCGTGATCATAACGGTCGCTCCGGAACTGCCCGGCGCTGCGGAATTCATACAGGAAGCCACCAGGCTGGGAATCCGCGTCAGCATGGGCCACAGCAACGCGAGCATGCACGAAGCGAAGGCCGGAATCGCCGCCGGGGCGCAGAGCGCGACGCACACCTACAACGCCATGCGCCCACTCGACCATCGTGAGCCAGGATTGCTGGGGGTCGTCCTCGATGACGACAACCTGTTCGCCGAACTGATCTGCGATGGCATCCATGTCGATCCGCTTCTGGTTCGCCTGTTCCACAAAGCGAAAGGCCTGGATCGCGGCATGCTCATCACCGATGCGATCAGCGCCACGGGAATGCCGGACGGTGTGTACAAACTAGGCGAGTTCGATGTGACAGTGACCGACGGAAAATGTCTGCATGATGGAAAACTGGCGGGCAGTGTATTGACGCTCGATCGGGCCATACGCAACTTCGTCGCGTTCACCCATTCTCCGTATAGTGTGGCCGTGCGTTACGCATCTACCAATCCGGCGCGACTGGCTGGGTTTTCCGAGGCCCATGGAGAACTGAAGCCAGGCCGCGCGGCGAACATCACCGTACTCTCGCCGGAAGGCAATGTTCTGGCGACTCTGCTGAACGGAAAGATCGTCACTGCGTAGCTCGACCTAATCGCGCATGGGTCCGCGCTCTCCACAGTGCGCCCTCCACGGGATCGACCGCATGGGCCTGAATCCGTACACCGGGAACTTCGCGCAGGATGGTCGAGCACATGGCCTCGCGTACCGGCGCGATGTGGCGCAGAATGCTGCCGGTAAAGGCGACCTCAGGCAACTTGTTATTGGCCATCTCCGCTGCTTGCAAGCGCCTCAACGCCAGCACTGTATAGAGTCCAAGTTTTTCTCCGGCCTCCTGTAGAACGCGCTGCGCATAACCATCGCCACGCTGCGTGCAATCCACGACAAGCGGCGTGAGTTTTGAAAAATCCGGGCCGGGGGATTGGTTGGCAAGATCGATGAGACTGGCAATATCCGGCAGGTTCCACGTCTCCATAATTTTTTCCAGCAGCAGCGTTGGTTCGTCGCGGTCCAGGGCATCGAAGACGGCGCGCACAGCCTGTTTACCGATCCAGTTTCCTGAACCTTCATCGGCGAGCGCAGGGCCCCACCCGCCCACATGAATCAGATGTCCTTCTGTCGAGCGCGCAATGATGTTGGAGCCGGTCCCCGCCATGACCAGCACGCCGGGTCCGCCGAAGAAAGCAGCATCCAGTGCAATCACCTCATCACCGGAGAGCAGCACCGCGCCGCTGACGCGCGCGCGCAGCGCCTGACGCACCCACTCGGCCACGCGCGACACTGAAATGCCAGCCAGTCCAACGCAGGTGCAGGAAATCGCGTCGAGAGAAATTCCGCTTTGTGTGGAGACAGCTTGCAGGAGTGCGTTGAGATTGTTCTCAGCCTCCTCAGCGGAGGTGCGCATCACCTTGATCGTACCGCTGGCGGCGCGAGCAAGAATTGTGCCGTCGTGTGCGAGAGCACACTCTGTTTTTGTCCCGCCCGCATCCAGACCGAGATAGTACGCCATGCTAGCTAGCATAAATGGCGGAGATGGAATTACAGCGTCGGTGCATGGTGCGGAAGTTTCGGCTTGCCCCAGTTGAAGTAGTGGCCCAGAATTCCCTTCACAATCAGATGGTCCGTGGAGGCGGTCGCACCCCAACCGGCGCCGATATTGATCTCCCATTTCGGCGACACGAACAGATTGACGACGGGAAAGAACTGCTGCTGCTGGTTGTGCAGGGAAACGAAGTGCCCAAACTCGCCGAAGTACCCGTAGTACTCGATGCCAAAGTTATAGAGCTTGTTCGGCTGATAGGTCAGCGTGGCCGCCGGGCCGAAGGTCACCCCATGCGGCGAGACGTCACGATAGTAATAATTGACTTGCTGTTGGGTGGAACCGGGTGGCAGCGAAGTGGGGTGAATCCCCCAGTTCATCGTAGTGTTGACCGACCAGTACCATTTTCCTACAGTCTGATCGACGATCGGCATGATCTGCCAGGACCAGGTGGGATTGGCATAGGCCGCCCGAGCATACCCAATCTCATTCGAGATGCTTAAACCGACCGGCAGATGCCAGCTTTCCGGGGCGCGTACACGCGGACGGATATGGTCGCCGACCCACTGTATCCCAGTACCATTTTTTTCCTCTGTGAAAATATAGAAACCGAGCTCCGACCATTTTGTAAGACCCTGCGTCAGTTCGATCGTTTCATGCTCCTGACCCTGGGTTGGCTGCATCCCGTACTGGACAGTCGTACTGCCCTCCACGGTGTAGTTGCTGTGCAACTCCGTCAGCAAAGTCTTTGGCGCAATGGTTTCCGAGGGATAGACCTGGATTTCATAATTGTTCTGCGCCCGCAAAAACATAGGGCAGGCAAAAAGAACGAGCACGAGAGCAAAAAGACCAATCGGCAGGCGGATTCGTGAAGCGGATGATATACGCATTTATACTCTCGTTGTTCTCATGTGTGGTCGAACAACATCATGAAAGACTGGGCTTACGGGGTTTAGAAAGCAGGATGCTGTTCGTGCGCGTGAAACCATCCTGCACTTTTATTTTATCGCTGTATCTTCCCGATAGTGGAAGCTGCGCTGCAATAGGGCTGACACTCCTTAAAGATAAAGGCCCGCTGAACGCGGGCCTTTATCTTTAATTTGTTTTAATTTGTTTCATGTTAGGGAGTAATGGTCTGGACCGGATGGGTGCCGTTGGCCGCCGTAGCGACACAGTCGGGCAAACCGCTGGCCGGATATGGGCTGTTCAGGTCGATGGTCAACTGACCCGTGGTTGGACTCAATTCAAATCCAGTAACCGAGTTGTCCAGGAAGTTTGCCGTATACAGGAAGCGTCCATACGCGGGTTCAATAGCAATACAGGTGGGTCCAGTACCGGTCCCGTAGGAGCCACCCGCTGTGCCGGTAGGATTGCCCGTGGACGGATCAATGTTATAGGCCCGCACATCATTCGAGTTGTAGTTGGTCACGTAGAGAAATTTTCCTCGTGGATCGACCGCCATACCGTAGGGGAACAGATCCGTTGCAAACGGCCCGTTCACCATGGACTGCAAACTTCCATCCCCCAGAATATCAAAGCCGAACAGCGCGTTCTGATACTGGTCCGTAACGTATATAAACCGTCCGCTGGGATCGCTGATTATGGAGCTTGGCTTGACGCCGGCCTGAAAAGAATTTTTCGCAAGCGGTGTCAATACCCCAGTACTGTCGTTGATGGAATATGCATAGACCGTGTGGGTCCCCTGGTCCGCGACATACACATAATTGACGAACGGAGTAGATGTAATTCCAATCGGCTGCGATCCAAGAACGGCGCCACTTCCAACCAGGAAGCAGTTTCCATCGTTGCCCGCCACGGGCGTGCCCAGGCTTCCATCAGTGGGGCTGATGGGATAGACCACAACGCAGCCCTGCGTGGGGATGGTGTTGGTCTGAATGGCATTGATGTTCGGAGGCGCAACGCCGTTATACCCCGGAGCGTACGTATCCACGACAAACAGGTACTTGCTGGAGGCGTCGATCGTCATCGCGATGGGATACGTGCCCGGCGTGTTATAGGTGTGGGCCTGGTACAGCTTTCCATCGGTCCCGATATTGAACTGCACCACCGTGTTGTCGATCTCGTGGACAACATAAAGCCACTTGCTGCGGTTGTCCACAGCATCGGCAATAGGGTACTGGCCGCCGGAAGAAAACGGTGAATTCGCCGTTTGTGTGATGGCCCCCGAAACGCTATCGATCGTGTATGCGTTGATCAGGCCCGGGTTGGACTTGGTATTGAGGACGTAAACGAACCCGAGCGTGAAACTTGGATTGCAGGCTGTAATGCTCAGTCCAAGAGCCAGGGATGCAACCAAGGCCAATGTGATCCGGCCGTATTGACTCCACTTCATGCGATTCCTTTATACCCCGGCCTTTGCGTTCGGCAACGGGGTCGCTGCTTTGTTTTAGCTTTTAGGGATTGTTCCCAAATGTATTGTAAAAGCGCGGACATACTTTCTGCTAGCGCTTCCGCCCGAAAAGGCGCGGAATGCAAAACTCTTTCGTTCCGATCCCAGTAAAAATTCTGATTCGCCTGGCCGTTCTGCCATGTGGTCAACGGAAAGGGCCTCCTTGCAGAGGCCCCGATGCATAGTGTGTCGGCAGGCTAGTACACCCGTCCCGAGACAACAATAAAGGTTGGCTGACCAACCGTGCTGAACTGCGTACCCTTGAACATCGGAGATAGCTGACCCGTGCTCGCATCGATGATAAATCCAGTGACCGTGTTGTCGTTATAATTCGCTGTATAAATGTATTGGTTGGTTGGGTCCTCGACCATCCAGATCGGGCCGGAACCGGTGGGATAGAGTGCAGGATTGATCGGCTGTAACTGCCCATTGGCCGTGTCGATCGTCAAAGCAAAAACATTGCTGTTTTGCGTGGTGACAGAAGAAGGTCCAAAGTTGGCCACGTACAGAAAATTGGTGTTGGAACTGGCCAGAATCGCGTCCGGGTTCACGGAAGTCCCATTGTTTGGCACTGGACCGCCAACCAGTATCTGCAATACTCCGCCGGTCCCGATCGTGTAGGGCAGAATCCTGTTGTTGACCGCGTCTGCAATGTAAAGATATTTCCCACCAGCGGCTACGGACAGGGTCGTAGCTCCGCCGGCAGCGGTCGGAAGCTGTAACGGCTGGTTCTGGGTCAGGGTAAGCTGACCGGTCGACTCATTGATGGCGTAAAGGAAAACATCCGGCGTGCTACACGCTGCCTGTGTGGGCCCTGTGCCTTTGGCGCAGGCATAAGGAACTCCACCCGCGCTTACGTTATAAGCCTGATCCAGCACATATACAAAGCCAGCGGCAACGACCACTTGTACCGGCTTGTAGTCCACCGAAAAATACGTGGCCTGTTTGCCGGTG
Organism: Acidobacteriaceae bacterium; assembly: GCA_027306695.1. Lineage (GTDB taxonomy): Bacteria > Acidobacteriota > Terriglobia > Terriglobales > Acidobacteriaceae > JAKAAZ01. Next base: position 14,432 of record DAHUZH010000062.1, on the reverse strand, counting down.
GTGTTAAAGGTGTTCTGGTTGGTGATCAATGTCAGTTTGCCAGTGCTGGAATCGAGCGCAAACACCGTAATGTCGCCACGGCCAGAGCGGCCGTAAGCGCCATTGTCGGGGGTTGAACAGGAATCTCCGGTCGAACCATCGAGAGCAATCTGGTCCAGCGCATACAAGTACTTTCCACCCGCATCCATCGCCAACGAGACCGGGTTGCAGCCCGAAGTGGTGTAGTTGGCCTGGAAGTAGAGCACGCCCGAGCCGCCGATGGTGTACATCGAAACGCTGTTCGAGCCCTTATTGATAACAGCAAGGAAGCGTCCACCCGGCAGCACCATCTCCTGCACTGGATCATTTCCATTCGCCGGAAATGGCGACCCCGTGATCGGTGTCAGATATCCGAAGTCGTGGTCGATCTTGTAGCCTGCGATCTGGTTGTACTGGACTCCCGTGACGTATGCGTAGCCGGTGGTGTAGGTGCCGCAGCAAGTGATGCTCAGTCCCAGAAAAATTGAACCGATCAAGGCCAGAGCTACACGGCCATATTTCCAACACTTCATGTGTATCCTTCAACCTCTTGGTCCCGAGGGAGCACGTAGAGGACTGCCCAAGCAGAATTTGATGTCTGGATTGCTTCCGTCCTAATTGTAAAAGGCAGCGGGGGTTTGTGCCAGCGAACGGGGCGTGTTTCCTTCAAGGCGGGAATTTGGAGCGAAAACGAACGAAAAAGCTGGAGAGCACATTTTCCCCAGCTTTTTCGTCCGAAGAGCTTCACTACCAGACGCGGCAGGCGTTCTCCGGCATCATCGGCTGGCCCTGTTTGCAGCCGAAGGCCTTGCCGAAGGCGTCTGAATTCTGCACCGCGCCATTCACGCGCCATTTACCAATCGAATGCGGATCGACCTTGGCGGAGACGCGCATGGATGCATCCGTTGCCTTCGAGCACCAGATTTGTCCATACGAGATGAAGAACTGCTGCGCCGGTGTGTAACCGTCGACTTTCTGGTCCATCGCCTGTTGCCCCTCGGCTTTCAGAGTTTCCATCAGCGCTTGATAGGCTATGCGCAGGCCGCCGTTGTCGGCGGTGTTCTCGCCCAGTGTCAGTTTGCCGTTCAGGTGGGTTCCAGGCGCGGTTTCAAACCCACTATATTCTTTCACCTCGCAGCCCGTACGCTGGTCGAACGCCTTGCGGTCCGCAGACGTCCACCACATGCGCAGGTTGCCCTTGCCGTCATACTGGCTGCCCTCGTCGTCGAAGCCGTGGGTCATCTCGTGGCCAATCACCACGCCAATGGCCCCATAATTCACGGCCGCATCTTTGGTTGGATCGAAGAACGGCGGTTGCAGAATCCCCGCAGGAAAATTGATGTCGTTCATGCTGGGGTCGTAATACGCATTCACGGTGGGCGGCGTCATGCCCCATTCCTTCTCATTGACGGGCTTGCCGATTTTATTCAGTTCATGCCGGAGCCGAAACGCATCCGCACGCTCTACATTGGCCACCAGTTGATTGGGTTCGACTTTCAGTTTGGAGTAGTCGCGCCACTTATCGGGATAGCCGATCTTGTTGCGGATTTCCGCCAACTTCTGGTCTGCCTGCTGTTTCGTTGCTTCTGTCATCCACGGCAGCGTAGCGATGTCCTGCTTCATGGCCGCTTCCAGGGCCACCACCATCTTCTGCATGCTCTGCTTGGAGGACGGTGGAAAATGCTGCGCCACCCAGTCCTGCCCAACCGCCTCACCCATCGCACGGTCGGTCAAGGTGGTGCAGCGCTTCCAGCGTGCCTGATTTTCCTTTTGCCCAACTAGTGTCTTGCCGTAGAAATCGAAGCTTGCCGCAACAAACGGGCTGGAGAGATAGGGCGCAGCCGCGTGCACCACATTCCAGCGCAGATAGCTCTTCCACGCATCCAGGTCCTGGTCCTGGATCAGCGTATTCATGCCGAGAAAAAATACCGGCGTGGCGACATTAAGACTGGGCAGATTGGATATCCCAATGCCGTGAAGGTAGGCGTTCCAGTCGAACGCAGGCGTCAATACCTGCAACTGGCTAAGCTGCAGCAGGTGATAACGATTCTCAGGATCGCGCAGGTCCGTGCGCGGCGTGGAGTTGCGGGCCAGCCCAGTCTCGATCGTCATCACGCTTGCGGCCTCTTTCTGCGCCTGCTCGGGCGTGTCGCCAATCAGTTGAAACATCTGCGCCACATGCGCGATGTAAGCCTGACGGATCTTCACTGTGTGCGCATCGTCTTCCAGATAATAGGAGCGGTCGGGCAGACCCAGGCCCCCCTGAAACGTGCTGGCGATTTGCCGTGTGGCGTCTTTATCGTCCTGCTGCGAGCCAAAGCGAAACAGAGCTGGAGTCCCATCCTGCGATTGCAGTTGCGCAACCAGGGCGGGTAGCTGGTCCTTGGCGCTCAAGGCCCCCACCTGCTTCAGGAGAGGTTCGATCGGTTGATAGCCTGCCTGGTCGGCGGCCGATTTGTTCATGCAGGTCGAGTAGAATTCGCCATATTTTTTCTGCAACGGCGTCTTTGGGTCTTTGGCTGCGGCCTCAAGGTCTTGATACAGCAGATAGCGATTGTGCTCGCCCAGTTCGTTGAAACGTCCCCAGCGCGTCTGGTCCGGCGGGATGGAATGCGTCTTGACCCAGTTTCCGCAGGCATATTGGTAGAAATCCGTGCAGGCGTCGGCGGTCTTGTCGATGGCGTCCAGATCGAAGCTGCGCGGGGCTGGGGCCGCTGCCGGGCCTCCGGAAGAAGCTGTATCGGCCATCCAGACAGAGCTGGGGTGGGCAATCATTGTCTGTTGCGCAAAGGCTGTACTCGCACAAAGAAGGAGGGCTAGTGAAAGATGAATGGGGCGCATGGTCTCCTCTGGGTTCGATAATTGGCTGTTACGCGGTGGCTCCAGACAGTGTCAACCTTGGAGTCCTGCCAGCGATTGTGTCCGTGCGCAGACAGATCCCCTGTTTGGCGCACAGAGAACAATAGCACAGACAGGCGGGGGCGGTCTCATTGCAGGCCATTCATTCGTGCGTGGATATGCCAGGATAAATTTGCCGGCACACGGCTGAAATGACAGCATGCCGACTAAAAAATGCGCAATCGAATGGAAAGATATTTTTTAGGATTTTGGCGGATGGCTTGCAAAAGTTTACGCGCTTCCACCACCGACTGGTCGCCGTTGTTGTACAGAGAAGGATCGTGGAGCAGCTTGCCGATCGTACCTCGCCCTTCATCCGCGCGCTGCAGGATGGATTGCAGGTTGGAGACCGTCGAGCTGAGCTTACTGCGAAATGCCTGGTCTTTTGCCAGCATGCCCAGCGTACCTTTGCCTTCGTCGATTTGTGTCATCAGGCTGTTGGCTTTGATCGCGGTTTGATTCAGGTTGTTGTATAATGTCTCGTCTCGGATCAGCCTGCCGGCAGTCCCGTGACCCGCGTCGATCTCGTCGGCGATGTGCTGCAGGCGCGATACTGTCTCATTCGCGCGGTTGTACAGCGTGTCCTCAGTCACCAGCTTTCCCAGCGTCCCCTGGCCCTTGTTCACCTGGTTGAACAGGGTTTGCAGTTGGTTCACCGCCTGGGTCGCGTTGTTATAGAGTGATGGATCGTTGATGAGCTGGCCGATCGAGCCTTTGCCAGTCCCCAGGGCGTCGGCCAGGGTATTGACTTTGGCCAGGATGACGTTGACCTGCTCAATGGTGCTCTGGCTGGACTTGATGACATCGGCAAGGTTGGGGGTTTCTGTCGTCGGCACTTCATCCCCATTGACCAGCGGAGGCCCAGTGGCGTGGGAGCTGTCGATATCGACCATAGTGTCTCCCAGCACGCCGGCGGTTTCCAGCGAGGCCAGGGAATCTTTGCGCAAGTCCGCCGAGTAATGCAGGCTGATGCGCATAACGATTTCCACCGGGGTCAGCTTGCGCTGCGGCACAATGCGGATCATTTTCACCGTGCCGATGCTGACGCCCTGCAAGGTGACGGGTGCGCCGGGTTTCAGTCCAGCGGCATTTTCAAAATAGGAATGGACGGTGATGCGACGGCTGAAAAGTCCACCGGAACTCCCAGACATGAGAAAAATCAGCGATGTCAGAGCGGTAATGGCTACCAGAACCAGCACTCCGACCTTCAATTGCGACCACCGAACCTCATGCTGATTTGGCACAGTTTTCCCTGCCGAAAAAGTTGGACTGCCCGCGTCTCAGTATCGCCCAAGCGAAACTGAATATGTCGAGCATAGCAGAGGTCCCTGTGCGCCTGGAGAACGACCCCGGCTGCATCGGCACGTCTGTGCATGATATGGATGCGCCTTCTGGTTGCGGGTTGCGATTTGCCGTCAATTTTATGCGTTTATGCCGGCAAATTCAGGCCGATCATGACGTCCTATTTTTGTACGTCTTCCAGCAGAACCTGGGCAAAAGCCATACTCCGGGTGTGCGTAAGCGAAATGACAGAGTGATTTGCGCCAAGTTGGCGCGCGATGACCGCGGCGCGTCCATGGAACAACAGCGAAGGCCGCCCGATCGGTCCGCGGACCACTTCAATATCGAGCCAACCCACGCCTGAATGGATACCTGTGCCCAGGGCCTTGGCGGCGGCTTCCTTGGCGGCGAAGCGGGCGGCAAAACTTTCGGCGAAATTTCTCTTGCGTCGGCAGTACAGAATTTCTTTGGGCAGGTAAACACGACCGGCGAATCGGTCGCCATAACGGGCGAGCGCCTCTGCAATCCGCTCAATTTCAATCATGTCCACACCGCTGCCAACGATCATTTTCTGCACGGTATCACATCGCAAGCAGGCCCCGCGTCCGACGCGCCAAAATGGTGAATTTTCGGGTGCCAGAAGTGTATTCTACGATTTTTTGGATTGAAGTTCGGCGACCTTTTGACCGATAGAGCAGATAAGCCTAATCGCCGGACTCCAACACACAATCGAAGCGGTCAATCCCGGCCCTGAAAGACCGGGCCACAAAAACAGCAGGAAAAAAATGCTTCATATTGCCATTCATGGATACAGCTCGACCGATCAGGCGGAATTGCAGGCCCTCCTGGTGCAACTTGTAGTGGACTGCGGCGGTTGGATCCTCGAAGAAAAGCCACTGTCTCTGGTTGCCTACAACCTGCGTTTTGAGGTGTCGCTCTCCAACATCGTGGAACTCTATGGGGCGCTCCAGCAGACCGGCATCCAGTTCACGCCGGTCGCGCATCGCGCACTCGCGGAAATGTGCCTCTGCCAGCAGCATTTGTCGGAAGACGACGATGTGCAGTTCGTTTCCATCGATCTGCATGTCGGCACGCTGGCGGAAGAAAATATGCGCTTTCGGCGTGTTGTGCGGCAGCATCTCGTGTAAGTCGGGCTCAGCCTGCTTCCACCAGGCCGTAATGCCGCTGCCAGTGGGCCCGCAGATGCGCCCACACCGTTTCCACAGAAGTGCGCGACATCTCCGTCTCTCCGGTCTCGACAAAGCGGACCGCCTCCTGCCGCGCCAGTTCCAGCATTTTGCGGTCGCGCAGCAGGTTGGCCACGCGAAAGTCCGGCAGGCCAGCCTGCCGCGTACCGAAAAATTCTCCCGGCCCCCGCAGCGCTAGGTCGAGTTCCGCCAGTTCAAATCCATTTTGCGTGCGGACCATGGCGTCCAGCCGTTCCTCGGCCTGAGGCGACACTTTCCCGCCTGTCATCAAAATGCAGTAGGAACGCGCCGCGCCTCGCCCTACGCGTCCGCGCAACTGGTGCAGTTGCGCCAGGCCGAAACGCTCGGCATGCTCGATGACCATCACGGTGGCGTTGGGCACATCGACGCCCACTTCGATCACTGTCGTCGCGACGAGCACATCGATCTCGCCGCGCTGGAAGCGCCGCATCACAATTTCCTTTTCCTCCGCGCCCAGCCGGCCATGCAGCAGGCCCAGCCGCAGTCCGGCAAGATGGGTCGCGCGCAGCTCTTCCGCCATGGCGACGGCGGACTTCAACGCTGGCTTTTCGTTAAAGAGCGGCGGCGCTTTGGTTTGTGTCTTTGTGCCGGCCTTCTTTTTTGCAGAGGATTTTCCTTTTGAGGCTGCGCTTTCGTCTTCTGAAACATCCTCAGGCGTGGGATCGTGGGCAAAATCCAGCTCCGGTTGGTCGTCCTTCGCGCCCTCAATCACGGGATAAACAATGTACGCCTGATGTCCAGCGACCACCTGTTTGCGAACAAATCCCCAGACCTCTTCGGCACGCTCATCGGTGATGCGGCGGGTGACGATGGGCGTGCGTCCGGGTGGCAACTCATCCAGCACGCTGACATCCAGGTCGCCATAGAGTGTCAATGCCAAGGTGCGCGGAATCGGTGTGGCCGTCATCACCAGTACATGCGGCTCAGCGGTATTCGGTTTTTTCATCAGGCGAAAGCGCTGCATGACGCCAAAACGATGCTGCTCGTCCACGATGACGAGTCCGAGATTGGCGAACTCGACCTTTTCTTCAATCAATGCGTGGGTCCCGATGACCAGATTGGCCTCGCCGCGCACGATGCGGCCACGGTTGGCGCGCTTGCGGTCTTCATCGAGCGAGCCGGTCAATAGGACCACGTTGTACGACGGCTGGCGTTGTGAGCGTTCCAGCAACCGGCGCGCAGCCAGAAAATGCTGCGTCGCGAGAATCTCCGTGGGCGCCATCAGCGCGGCTTGAAAGCCGTTTTCGATGGCGATAAACGCCGCCTGGAGCGCCACGATGGTTTTGCCGGAGCCGACATCGCCCTGGAGCAGGCGACGCATTGGCGTCGCCTGGCGCAGGTCGTGGACAATCTCCGACAGTACCTTTTTCTGCGCCGCCGTGGGATGAAATGGCAGCACGCGCTTGAGCGCCTCGCGCACGCGCGGATCGGTGGTAAAGGCTGGCCCGAGCCGCTCCCGCATGCGGCGGCGTTTCAGCTCCAGGCCAAGCTCTAGGAAAAAAAGTTCTTCAAAAATGAGCCGCTGATGCGCGGGCGTGGCCGCCGATTGCAACAGGCGAAGGCCCGTACCGGCAGGCGGAAAATGCGTGTGGCGCAAGGCCTCCGCGCGCGTGGGCAACTGCATGCGCTGGCAGAGTTCCGGTGGAAGCGTTTCCGGAAGTTTGCCGCCTAAATCTTCCAGCAGGCGATAGATCACGCGGCGCAGCCAGCGCGAGCTGAGCTGCGCGCCGCCCAGCGATTCATACACCGGAACGATGCGGCCTACTTCCAGCAATGTTTCTTCTGGATAGTCTTTTCCCGGAAGGATTTCAATCTGGGGCTGGATCATTTTGAAGTTGCCCGCCCGGCTGCGCGACGGTTCCACCTTGCCGTAGAGCGCCAGCATCTGGCCGGGCTGGAATTTGTCTTTGAGATAGGCCCCGTGGAACCACATGCATTTCATGGAGACCGGCCCCTGCCCGACCGTCATTTCAAAAATGGGCATGCGTTTGGTGCGCAGCAGCACGGTCCCGCGCACCTCGGCGAGCACGCTGGCCATCTCTCCGGGGACCAGTTCGTTCAGCGCGCGGGGGTTCAGCCGGTCTTCATAACGAAAGGGAAGGTGATAGAGCAGGTCCTCGACGACAAGGATATTTTTCTCCTTCAGCTTCTCGGCCACGCGCGGGCCGACCCCTTTGACGAACTGGATGGGAGTGTCGAGGGCGATCACATTCTGGATGCTACCAGCCGCCGGGTGCGGAGAGTGTGGACCAACTTCGCACCTCCGGAAAATGCAGGTTTGCTACACTGCCGACACCCGGAAAATACAGGACCGAAGCAGCCGATGAAAGCGTGCCGGACCTACGCACATGACGGACAGGACGGGAAAACACTCTGCATGAACATCGTCGAACTGGATCGAATTTCAAAAAACTACGACACCAAGATTGCCGTCCATGAACTAAGCCTGGAAATTGAGCCAGGCAAAATGTTCGGACTGCTGGGGCCGAACGGCGCGGGCAAGACCTCGACCATCCGCATGATGATCGGAATGACGCTACCCGACTCTGGCACTGTGACACTGTTTGGCCAGCCGTTTACGCGCAAAAGTCTGGCCCGTGTTGGCTATCTGCCGGAGGAGCGCGGCCTTTACAAAAAAATGAAGGTCCGCGAGCAGCTTCTGCTGCTGGGGCAGTTGCATGGACTGAATGCAACCCAGGCGGCCAACCGGACGCAGCAATGGTGCGAACGGCTGGACATTGCGGAATCATTGGACAAAAGGACGGAAGAGCTTTCCAAGGGGATGCAACAAAAAATCCAATTTATCGCCGCGCTGCTGCACGATCCGGAACTGATGATTATGGACGAACCTTTTTCCGGGCTGGACCCGGTGAACGCTGTGATGCTGCAGGACGTACTGGTGGAGCTGAAGAACAAGGGCCGTGCCGTACTGTTTTCCACCCACCGCATGGACCAGGTGGAGAAGTTGTGCGATTCCATTTGCCTGGTGAACAACGGGGAAGCCGTACTGGCAGGCACAGTGCGTGAGATCAAATCCCGCTACCCGAAAAATCGTTTGCGTATGCGTTTTGAAGGCGACGCGACCTTCCTTTCCCATCCTCTGATCGCAGAGGCGAGTCATAACAACGACACCGCGGAAATTCGGCTGCAGGACGGCGCCGACCCGCAGGAGGTTGTGGCTGCAGCCATGGCGCGGGCGCGCGTCAGCTACTTCGACGTGATGGAGCCCACGCTGGAAGAGATCTTTATCGAAACGGTCGGAGGCAAAGCGAATGCGTAATATCTGGTTGATCGCGCGGCGGGAATATCTGGAGCGTATCCACACCAAGTCATTCATGATCTCGCTGGTCGGCTTCCCGCTGATTATGGCCGCAGCCATCCTTGGCCCCATGTATCTGGCCAAATCCGGCGGCCATGAAAAGCGCATTGCCGTGGTTGCTTCCGATCCGGGTCTGGCGCGCTCCATCGCGCAAGAGCTTGAGGCATCGGTGGAAGACGACGCGCAGTTTGGAGGGCCGGTTGGGCCAAAATTTACCGTCATGGTCGATCCGCTGTCTCCCGGCATGCGGGAACAACTGACGCAGGCTGTCCAGCAAAAATCGCTGGATGGCTTTCTATGGCTGGACCATGTGGATGGCGTCTTGCACGCCGACTATTATTCCAACTCCTCGAATGATCTGGGGCTTGCCGCTGAATTGGAGGAGGCTGCCCAACGTGCGCAGGCCGCAGAGCAGCTCGTCGCCCGAGGCGTGCCAGCCAGTCAGGTGCAATCGATGTTCGATGCGCATGTGGAGATGCGCAGGATCGGCAGCGGCAAAGCGGCAGGCGGGTTCGGCCCATTCACGGCGTCCGTCCTTTTGATGATGATGCTTTATGTCGCCATCCTGGTGCAGGGAGTCGCGGTCGGCAATTCCGTGGTGGAGGAGAAGACATCGCGGATTTTTGAAATCATGCTGGCCACTGTGACACCCGAGGAAATGATGGGCGGAAAACTTCTCGGCGTGGGCGCGGTCGGGCTGACACAGGTGGTTGTGTGGGTCGGCTGCGGAATGCTGCTGGCCGCGCCGGGGCTGCTGGGAATGCATGCGGCAGGGAAATACTCCTTCCATCTTTCCGCCCTGCAGGCGGTTGCGTTTGTGGTGTGCTTCGTTCTGGGTTTTCTCTTCTATAGTGCGCTGTCGGCTATGCTGGGTTCGCTGGTGAACAGTACGCAGGAGTTGCAGCAGCTCAATATGTTCGTCGTGATGCCGCTGGCCTTTTCAGTTGTCTTCTTCCAGCGGGTCATCTCCGACCCATCCGGCAATTTGTCGGTTGTGCTCTCACTGCTGCCGCCCTGCGCGCCGATTCTGATGTATCTGCGCATTTCCGTGCTGACGCCGCCACTTTGGCAGATCGCTTTGTCCCTGTTGTTGATGCTTGGAGGCGTGTGGTTCATGGTGTGGCTGGCTTCGCGCATCTACCGCGTGGGCGTGTTGATGTACGGCAAGCGGCCCACGCTGCCGGAGCTGATGCGCTGGCTGCGTTACAGCTAGCTGGGCCCTGAGTCCTTTTGGGTTTAGACCCCGAACATTGAACTACACCCTGTACTTATATAAAGTAAGTATAAAATATAATTACAAATGGAGTGTACGTTATGGCAAAAACCAGCCCCAATCCGGCAGGCAGCACTTTTACATTTCGTATCGATCCAATCTTAAAGTCGGAGTTTACGGCCGCCACAGAGGCGGAGAACCAGCCGGTGGCGCAGGTCCTTCGCGCTTTTATGTCCGCTTATGTGGCACGGAAGAAGCGGAAAGAGTTTGAAGCCGAAGCCCACCGGCAATCATCCCTGATTGCGTCCTCTCCAGAGGAGAAGGAAGTGATGGATTGGATTCGCGGTGTGGCCGATACCGGGGAGTGGAAGTGAAACGGGGGGATCTCGTGACCATTGCGGTCTCTGGCGATTACGGCAAGCCGCGTCCCGCCCTTATCGTGCAGGCGGACGCCTTTGATGCCCATCCCTCGGTGACGGTGCTGCCCCTGACGACCGAAATCCACAATGTCCCACTGTTTCGCATTTCGGTTTCTCCGGGCAAGGACACTGGCCTGCGCAAGGCTTCGCAGATCATGGTGGACAAGGTGACGACTGTGCCACGCGCCAAAATTGGCCCACGCATGGGCCGCGTGGATGCGGTCACCATGCAGGCTGTCCAACGAGCATTGCTCGGATTTTTAGGTTTGTGATCGCTAGAATGACTCTGTGCCCGTGCGCTACAGGTTGATGCAGCGTCTCACGCTGATATTATTGCCGTCTATCGGCGCGTTATTGATTCGTTTGCTGGGCATGACCTTGCGCTTTGAAGAAATCGGCGCACCTGGCGCGCATGCCGACGACAATCCGCAAACGCGCGTCTATTGCCTGTGGCATCGTTCCCTGCTTTCGATCGCCTATCACTTCCGCAAACGTAAAATTGCCATTCTGATCAGCCCAAGTTTCGACGGGGAATTGATTACACAGACCATCCGGCGCGTGGGGTACACGCCGGTCCGCGGCTCCAGCTCGCGTAGCGGAGCGGCGGGGCTGCTGGGCATGCAAAGCGCTCTGGACGTAGCCAATGGCACACGCTGCAACTACGCCGCATTTACCGTCGATGGCCCGCGTGGCCCGGTGTATCGGGCCAAGCCCGGCGGCGTGAAGCTGGCCCAGCAGGTGGGTGGAGGAGTGGGAATTTTTTATGCCGCGCCGGACCGCACCTGGGAACTGCGTTCGTGGGACCGATTTTTAATTCCCAAGCCATTTTCCACCGTGGTGATTGCCTGGCAGCCTCCTGTCGACGTGCCGCCGGACGCGGACGCCGACGCGCTCGAAGCCGCGCGCCGCGCTGTCGAAGATGCACTGGAGAGCGCGCGCCATGCCGTGGAAGAACATATCCAGCGCAAAAGAAATGCGCGCACATCAGGAACAAGCTCGCCGCTACAATAAGGCTCGTGCTGGTTCGCGATTTCGACTACACTTTGCCGCCGGAACTGATCGCGCAGAAACCGCTCGAAGACCGCGCCTCTTCCCGCATGCTGCTTGTGGACCGTGCTTCCGGCGCGTGGCAGGACGAGCACTTTCGCAATTTCCCGCAGCGTCTCCAGCCGGGCGATCTGTTGGTCATCAATGACACGCGCGTACTGCCTGCGCGTCTGTTCGCGCATCGTGAAGGTGTGCATGCGCAAGCGGTCAGTCCGCGCAATATGGCGGCGCGGGAACATTTGCACGGGCGCGTGGAAGTGATGCTGACCGCGCAGCATGCGCCGCTAGAATGGAGTGCGCTGGTGCGCCCCGGACGTAAGCTGCCGGTCGGTGAGCGGCTCATGTTTTTTCCTCCTGAAGCAACTGAAGAAAAAAATACTGCGCCTCTTTTGACGGCGGAGATTGTCGAGCGCGGGGAGTTTGGCGAGCGGCGATTGCGGTTCGATCCCGCGCCGGATTTTTATGCCGCGCTGGACCGGCTGGGACATATTCCGTTGCCGCCGTATATTCATCGCGCGGACGAAGCCGAGGATCGAGAGCGCTACCAGACTGTCTTCGCCGTCGAGCGAGGCTCCGTGGCTGCACCCACCGCCGGACTGCATTTCACGCCGGAAGTGCTGGCGGCAATTCGCGCGCGCGGCGTAGAGGTTGCGAGTCTGACGCTCCACGTCGGGCTGGGCACATTTCAGCCGGTGCGCGTGGAGCGGCTGGAGGGCATCCATTTACACGCGGAACGCTACACACTGCCGGAGGCCACCGCGCAGGCCGTGAATCGCGCGCTGCGAGATGGCCGCCGCGTGATTGCCATCGGTACGACGACTGTTCGCACGCTGGAGCACTGCGCGCGCGTGGCCGAAGGCAAAGAACTGCAAGCGCACTCCGGCGAGACGCAAATGTTCATTTCTCCGGGCCATGAATTTCGTGTGGTGCGCGGACTGCTGACCAACTTCCACCTGCCGCAATCGACCCTGTTGATGCTGGTGAGCGCGTTCGGCGGTAGGGAACAGGTCCTCGCAGCCTACAACCACGCGGTCGCCGCGCAATACCGCTTTTTTTCTTACGGCGATTGCATGTTCCTGGCGTAACAGTTTTGCTCCAATTCGATAGACTCGACGGTGATGGCAACTCAGCCCACACAGCCCGAAAAGCCCGCAGTCTTTCTGCTCGATACCATGGGGTTCATCTTTCGCGCGTATCACGCGATGCAGCGGCAGCGACCGATGTCCACGCGCAGCGGTGTTCCCACGGCTGCCGTGTATGTTTTCGTGAACATGCTGAATAAACTGCGGCGAGACTTCAATCCGCAGTATCTGGCCGCGGTCTTCGATGTGAGCGCGCCAGTGTTTCGCGATGAGCGGGCCAAATCGCTCACAGTCCGCAAGTTCAACGTCAAAACGCAGGCATTCGATGCAGTGGACTATGCGGGTTACAAAGCGAACCGCGCCGAAATGCCTTTAGACCTGGCGCAGCAGTTGCCCTACATTCGCCGCGCGCTGGAGGCGCTGCGAATTCCCATGTTGCAGCAGGAAGGCTTTGAAGCCGATGACGTGATCGGCACGCTGTCGCAGAAGGCGGCGCAGCTTGGGCACTCCGTGTACATCGTGTCGAACGATAAGGACATGATGCAGTTGGTGGACGACCACGTTTTTGTTCTAAACCCGGTAAAAGACAATCTGGTGCTGGACCGCGCTGGAGTTCTCGACGCTCTCGGTGTTGCGCCGGAGCAGGTCATCGATGTGATGGCGCTGCGCGGCGACTCGATCGACAACATTCCTGGCGCGCCGGGAATTGGAGACAAGGGTTCCGTCGAATTGATCCAGCAGTTCGGCAGCGTGGAAGCGGCGCTCGACCATGCGGATGAGGTAAAAAGGAAGACCTATCGCGAGTCTCTGTTCCACAACCGCGACACCGTCCTGCTAAGCAAAGAGTTGGTGACGATCCATTGCAGCGTTCCGGTTGAACTGAATTTAGAGCAGTTGCAGGCGCAGCCGCCGGACCTGACTGCCTGTCGAGAATTATTCACCGAGCTGGAATTTACCACACTGATTAAAGAATTTGGCGCGGAAGAGAAGCCGAAGCAAACGGCGGAACTGGTGCTGCATCCGACGCTTGAGGAACTGGAACATTTATTGGCACAGGCGCGCACGGGAACGCTGGTCGTGATGAGCGCAGCCGAAGATGCCGCCAAGCACGACCCGCAACCAATCCAGGAAGAAGAAACAGCGGAACCAGAATCGGCGCAGCAGACCTTGTCATTGCTGGATGCCATAGAACAGGCGGAGCATCGGGACGAGCCGCAGGCCGCTGTCGCTCCGGTACTCACATTCGGGTTGGCGGCAGAAGACACGAAGGCATTTCGCGTGCGGTACGAAGGTGCAGCGGCGACGATTTTGCGCGCGGCGCTCGAAGACGCAACGTTGGCAAAATCCGTACACGATCTGAAGGCCCTGCTGCGAATCATGCAGACGCATGGCATCGTGCTTGCAGGCGTGCGCGACGATTTGATGCTCTACTCCTATCTGTTGAATCCAACCCACAGCACGCATCGGCTGGAAGACGTGGCCGCGCGATTCGACAATCAGTCGCTGCAAGGCGAAGGAGAAGAGGCGTTGCCGATGGCCGCTGCGACCCTTGCCCGTCTGGCGCCGCAGCTACGCAGCGCGGTCGAACGCGCGGAAATGCGCAGCGTGTATGAGGCCATCGATCTTCCGCTGACGCCCATTCTGCTGGAGATGGAAGAGGCCGGCGTGCGCATCGATTCCGCATATTTGCAGAGGATCTCCGAACGACTGGCGGGACAGATGCACACCTTGGCGGAGAAGATTTACCAGGACTCCGGGCATCGCTTCAACATCAATTCTCCCAAGCAGCTTGGCGATGTTCTGTTCAACAAGATGGCGCTGCCGAAGCCGATGAAATATGGCCGCGGCAAGGTTGTCTCAACCGCGCAGGATGTTCTGGAGGAGTTGGCCGAACACCACGATGTGCCGCGCCTGGTGCTGGAATAT
>DAHUZH010000061.1 GCA_027306695.1 Acidobacteriaceae bacterium | reverse complement strand
ATTGGCTGGTGCCGCGCAGCTCCCGGAACAGCACTTCGCGTATCCATTCACCGAGCCGAATGCCACTTGCGGATGCCGCACGTTCCAACTCAGCCAATTCCGCTTCCGTCACCTTGGTGCTGGCAGTGCAAACGCGAGAATCCCGTGGCTGCGCCTGTTTGTCCGATGTGAGTTGTTGGGTCATATCTACCTCGTTTTAGCGAAAATACTGAGCGCGCCTTGGAGCGCCCTTAAAAATGCAAGTCGCTTATTCCGAACAGGTTCACTACAGAGCACCTTGAAGCGCCCCACAGCACCCTCGAAGGGGTGGAGTGTCGCAGCGTCAACCCCGTGCGCAAGCACGGAACCGGCAAGGTGTATCGGATGAAAGAGCCGTACGGTGAGGGCCTAGCAAGCCACACCGGCTCCGAGTCTTGCGGGCATGACCGTAAGGTCAGATACGAAGCGTAGACAGGAGGAACTACGGGCCAGGCTATTGAGCCGCGAAATATCCCTAACTTCAGGACGCCGACGCCCTGACACAACGCGGAAGGCAATATCCTGCCAAGCGCCATTGCGAGTTTGGCAGGAGTCCTGCGCGGTCTATGACCCTGGCACGTAGGGACACATCTTGCACGGAAGTTGAGAGATCCCGGGTTCACCCGAGAGCGACCAGCGCGCTCGGGACGCATCGGGAAGTCCAAGGACGGAATCCGATGATGAACGAACACGGGAAGTCGGACAGACCCATAGTACCGGGGAAGTCTCCGAACAAAGCCAAAGCACCGGTGGCGGAGGAGATGGAGGGAAGGGGTCTGGCCAAGGGGAATCTGAGCCAACAAAACGCGCCCCGGACTCAGAGCCGGATCAGCGCGCCGAGTGAGTTGGCGCAGATACGACAAACGGCAAAATCGAACAAGGATGTAAAGTTCACCGCTCTGATGCATCACATCTACCGGATCGACACCCTGCGGTTTGCTTATTCGCAGTTGAAAAGGCACGCGGCAGCCGGTGTGGATGGGGAGACGTGGCGGCACTACGGCGAGGCTCTTGAGGACAATCTCCAGAGCCTTTCCCATAGACTGAAGCGCGGAGCGTACCGGGCCAAGCCGGTGCGTAGGGTGTACATTCCGAAGGCGGACGGGCGGCAGCGACCGCTCGGCGTCCCGGCGCTCGAAGACAAGCTCGTCCAGAGAGCGACGGTGGAAGTACTCAACGCAATCTACGAAACCGACTTCCTCGGCTTCTCTTATGGGTTCCGGCCAAAGCGCAACCAGCATAAAGCGCTGGACGCCTTGTTCTGTGGACTCCATGAGCGACGTGTGAACTGGGTGCTGGACCTGGACGTGCGCAGCTTTTTCGATCGGCTGTCGCATGAGTGGCTGGTTCGGTTCCTCCAGCACCGGATAGCGGATCGGCGCGTTGTGCGCCTCATCCAGAAATGGCTGAACGCAGGCGTGTTGGAAAAGGGCAAGCGAACGTTCGTGGAAGCAGGCTCGCCGCAGGGCGGAAGTGCATCGCCGCTGCTGGCGAATATCTACCTCCATTACGTCTTCGATCTCTGGGTTCAGGCATGGCGTAAGAAGTGTGCGCACGGCGATGTAATCGTGGTGCGCTACGCTGACGACATCGTGGTTGGATTCGAGTACAAAGACGAGGCCGAACGGTTCTGGAAGGAACTTACAGAACGAATGCAGAAGTTCCAACTGGAACTGCACCCGGAGAAGACGCGGCTTTTCGAGTTCGGACGCCACGCGGCTAAGAACCGAAAGAGTGCTGGTCTGGGCAGGCCAGAGACCTTCGACTTTCTCGGCTTTACGCACATATGCGGCAAGACGAAGAAGGGGCGGTTTCTGGTGCTTCGGCAGACGATTCGCAAACGCATGCAGGCCAAGCTGCAAGAGGTGAAGATCGGCTTGTGGCGGCGTATGCATGACCCTGTTCCTGAAGTCGGCAAGTGGTTGAAGTCTGTTGTGGGCGGGCATCTCCGATACTTCGGAGTGCCGGGCAACCGGCATGCCTTGGCTCACTTTCGTTACACCGTGAGCAACCTCTGGCATCGCGCTCTGTGCAGGCGAAGCCAGCATGGTCGCGTCAAGTGGGAGCGAATGAAACGGCTCATCCGCAGTTGGCTTCCTCCGGCCCGTATCTGCCATCCTTATCCCTCGCGCCGTCTGCGCGTCACCACCTGAGGCAAGAGCCGGATGCGGGAAATCCGCCTGTCCGGATCTGTGCGGGGGGTACAGCGAAAGCCGTATCCCTACCGCGACGAAATAAACCAGGTGCGAAGCACCGCGCTCTTACAACTCGCCGTATTCCTGAACCAATGCTTTCCATGCGCCAACTACTTCCGGCGATTGCCATGCTCGTTGAAAGAGACTACGAATCGCATTCCAGTCGTCCATCGGAAAGCTAAAGCTGATTCCGTTTTCCCGTGCTCGAAAGGAGACGCCGCGCTCCTCGTTCTCCATCGTCCCAGTCCACGCCGTGTAGTAGTAGCCCTTCCACTGCTCCATGACCGGCTCCAAATTGAGCAACTCCAGCATCCTTCGAAACTCAGCGATCCTCGGACATCCAATCACCGGATAACGGGGCGCAAGCGCTCCAGGGAAGCGCAGATACGGGGCAAATTCATTCCCTTCGCCGCGCACTAAATCGAGTCTGTACCCGCCCTCCTCAAAGGAGGGCAATCCCCGCTGAATCGGAACTTCGAAATCGTCGTCGCCCCCCTCTGCTGAAGGCTTTTCACGTAGCGGCTTTCGGTGCAGCGCATAATGACCCCGCGCGCACACCTTCCACAGGGGCGGCCAATGCGGCCAGAGAGCATCGTTCAGCTTCTCGATGTTCGAGAACTTCTCATCATCCAGCATGGTGTAAAGATTACGAACCGCCAGAATCGGTCTACGCCTCTTTTGCGCCGGATTCCTCAACATCCGAATCGTGCGATTCACAACCCGCTTCACATCGTCTTTTGTGTACGCTTCAACATCCTTAAACGCCTCTGTTTTTTCAGTTGGAAGGGTTTGCAGGTATACCCAGTCCAGAGCGATTCTTGACTTCCTGCGTGGGACATCGTAAGCCGCCAGAAAAGCCTCAAGCATCTCCGCCAAAGACTCATGCGAAAGCTGACCTTGCTCGGTAGTCGAAAATGACTCAGCGCCCTGCGTACAGTAGTACGCTATGAGCGTCCATTCGGCCTGCGAAAGCGTCACCCTTTCCTCTAGCTTCTTGCGGACTCTGAGCAGAGATTCTGTTGGCTCAAGCAGCAGGCTGACTACTTCGATCCGGTCGTCTTTGGCCGACTCAAGGAGCTGCTTTGCAGCCTCCGAAGTCGAGACGTTCCCGCCGGACCTCAGCTCCATCATCTGCTTTAGCTTGTCCAGGCGCTCACGCAGTTCTTCCGAGATGCGAATTGAGATAACAGGCTGCTGCGGAGATCGCTCAGTCATGAGCCTCCTTTGGAAGAGTTGTTACAAATAGACATGTTGTAACGATACATGGTTGACTTTATGAATCCAGCGCGGTATTGTCAAGCATGATTCGATAGAAGGGGTTCCAATGCGTCTTACTCCTCCTCTCCAGCACCGCCTCCTCCGTACCCGCCAAGCTGCTGAGTACTTGTGCATGAGCGAATGGAAGCTCCGGCGTCTCATTCAAGATGGGCTTTTGCCACACCTCCACGATGGCGAGGGTTCGCCGTTCTTGCTCGATATTCGGGACCTGGACGCATACATCGAGCAGAACAAGCACTGCGGCACAGACGATCCGATCTTCCGGCCGTCGCGCCTCTCTCGCACCTCAACCTCCTCCAGCATGAAGGGAGCAGACTATGGGCCGTCCACGGGGAACAGGAAGCCTGTATCAGCAGAAAGACAGCGCTGTCTGGTGGATCAAGTATCACCGCAACGGAAGATCCTTTCGTGAATCCACTCGAACGACAGAGAAGCGGCAAGCAACTCGCATTCTCGCTAAGCGACTCGCTGAAATCAGCACGAATACGTTTGTCGGACCTGCACACGAACGAATCACAGTAGGCGAACTGGCCGAAGACCTCTTTCGCGATTACCGGATCAATGGCCGCGAGACAATCGACGATGTACAAACCCGTTGGCGGCTACATATTGAACCGTTCTTCGGTTCCCGGCGGGTTTCAGAGGTCACGAGCGATCTGGTTGCAAAGTACGTAGACTATCGACAGAGCGAAAAAGCCCGGAATGCAACCATCAATCGTGAGATGGCTGCATTGAAGCGAATGTTCCACATCGGCATGTACGCCACGCCGCCCAAGGTCTTCCGGCTCCCGAAGTTTCCCAAGCTCACAGAAGACAACATCCGCACTGGATTCCTCGAAGACGCACAATACAAGAAGCTCATCGCCTATTGCCCCGATCTCTGGTTTCGCGCGATTGTGGAGATGGGCCGCACCTACGGATGGCGCATCAGCGAACTAATCAATCTGAAAGCGGGACAAGTAGATGTCGAAGCGCGGACGATTCGCTTAGAACCAGGCACCACCAAGAACAAAGACGGGCGAGAGGTCACAATGACGACTACCGTCCACAACCTGCTAACCCAATGTGTCGCAGGCAAGTCGGCAGAATTGTCGGTCTTTACAGCCGGGATTGGAAGAATTTTTTGAAACTCCTCTCCACGAACCTCCTTTCGTCAAGAATCTTGAAAATATCCAAGGCGATGAGCGGGATGTCATTTTCATAAGCGTTGGGTAGGCGCGCGGTCCACTCGTCAAGTTCGGCGTAGAGAATTCCAACCCGGCGAAGGTACAGCCCCTCGAAGGCCGCCAGTTCCGCTTTCAGGCTGGCGAGGGCAAGCTCTCGGTCTGCAAGTTCTGTTTCGAGCCGCGCCAACTCTTCTCGTTTGGCGGCAAGTTCCTCCCCCTCCGGTGAAAGTCGGCACACCACATCTGTCGTCATCTAAAGTCCTTAAATCACTGTTGCTGGCAATTTTACTTCTCTGAGCCGCCATCCGATAATAGGTGTAGGTGCGAGGCCCCCATGACGATCCGAGTCGAACTCAACCCAGAGATGGAAAGACAGCTTGCCGCTGAAGCGCTGGC
Source organism: Acidobacteriaceae bacterium (assembly GCA_027306695.1). GTDB lineage: Bacteria > Acidobacteriota > Terriglobia > Terriglobales > Acidobacteriaceae > JAKAAZ01. Next base: position 17,825 of record DAHUZH010000061.1, on the reverse strand, counting down.
TCGCGGCATTGCGCTGGAGTTGTATGCGCAACGGCTCCTCCAAGAAGCAATCGCTTCCAGGGGCAAAGGGCATGCACGCGCAAGTCAGGAAGAGTTTCGCGCCTTTCTGGATGCTCTTGCCAGCAAAGCGCCGAATGTCCCTCAACTGCGAACCGAGACCTTCTCGCGCGAAATGATCTACGGTGAACACGCCTGATGCCCGGCTCGTCCTACCTGGTGGACACGAACATTCTGCTCCGCCTCGTACAGCCGGACAGCCCCGAATATGGAGCGATCCGGCAATGTACGGATCGCCTTTGGGCACAGGGAGCGGACCTCTTCTACACATCCCAAAACCTGGCTGAATTCTGGAACGTCTGCACTCGACCGGCTGATCGGAATGGGTTCGGATTCTCTGTTGCAGAGACGGATGCCCGATGGGAAATCTTCCCGGACGCACGATATGGTGCTGAAAAATCCGGGAGATGATCGATCCATCCGTGCCGCAGAGCCGTTTTGAAAATCTGGCGCAACGTAACGGTCTCTTGGTGCATGGTGCTATGCGCTGGCGGCTTGCCGCGCATCGCCTTACTTTCCTCAAGGCGATGGATGCGATATTCATTGACCTTGCCCGCCGTGATCTCGGGAAGGACCATGCTGCCGAAGAATGGAATCAGGTAGCCATTTGTCCGCGCGTGCTGTCCGCGCGCATAGGTTGGGCTGCGCTGCCCCTGCGTCATGATGTCGAATTCGCGCAGGTACAACTTCGCTGCTTCGCGGAACAGTTTGCCGCTCTTCAACTGACCGTCGCGGAGCTTGCCACGCAACTGCAAATACCAGTCTTCCGCGAACTCCTTCGCCTTCGAGAGGCTGTCTTCTTTGGTGGTGGTGCGCCGGTTCTTTCCGGCCAGATAGGTTGCGCACTGCCATCTCGAACTGTTCGGACGCTTGTAGACGTGAACTTTGCCACCGAGGATGGTGTAATGCTCTGCCATGCGGCTGCACCTCCCGCTTCCTCTATAGAAGCACAAAAGTGTGCAAGAGTTGCGCAAGCCTTACGCAGTGTGCGGCATTCATACAAGCTATGTACTTTCAATAATATATGCAAATATTGCAGCTTTATAAGCGGATTTTGAGTCCGTTGCGTCTGCCAGTTCCGCCATCCCGGCCAAAACTGCTTTTACGATTGTAAACGAAGTGTCTCGCGCTCGGACTGCCGATGGCAGGACCTTTCATCGTCGGCACTATTCATTGGGCTGGAGAGAAATCGCGCAGGCTTTTGACTTCCTGTTCATCCAGATGCTGCAACACTGAGACAAGCAGGTCCACCATTTGATCGAAGTCCCGACGGTTCATAATTCCATTGTGGGCATGCGTGTAGCGCACGGGAACGACAAGATTGATGGACGGAGCGCCTCTACCCGAAGACTGCATCGCGGACGCATCGTCTCCATATCCGGTGACTAAATCGTATTGCAAGGGTATGTTCTTCGCTGTCGCAGTCTGGCGGAAAAATTGAACCAGCTTGCGATTGGGCAGGTCGCTCGCATCGTAGAGAAAATATCCCGGGCCGGCGCCCAGCTTGATTTGCGACTCTTCTGGATGGCCGCTGAATACATCGCCCGTTACGCCTGCTTCCAATGCGATGCCGATGTCTGGGTTCACCACAGCGGAGGCGGTATGTGCGCCGCGCATCCCAATCTCTTCCTGGGTGGAAGCGACAAAGAACAGTTGATTGGGAAGATGGCTCCCAGCCAGCCGCTGCATGGCTTCAATCAGAATTGCGCAGCCAACGCGATCATCCCAGGCCTTCCCCAGATAATTGTCCGTGCCATTCATTACCGCGAAGGGAGAATCGGGAACAATGGGATCGCCGGGTTCAACCCCCATGGCGGCTGCTTCGGCGACGCTTTTTGCGCCGATGTCGAGATACAGAGAATCTCTTGGATACACCTTATTGCGTTCGGCGAGCGGGATGACGTGAATATCGCGAATACCCGTTACTGCCAGAACCGGGCCTTTCGATCCAAGGATGACCCAACGCTGGTCCACCAGCGCCTGGTTCAGCCATCCACCCAGCATTTGCATGGTGAGGAACCCTTGCGGAGTGATTCGGCGCACCATTCCGCCCAGCTCATCCATGTGCGCATCGATCATGATGCGGGGCCCGGTGGTTCCCATCTTTGCAATGACGGACCCCAAGCCATCGAATTGGATCGATGCAGCATAAGGCTTCATCTTTGAGACCATGATGGCGCGAACTGCCTCCTCATATCCCGAGGGAGCGGGGGCATTGGCAAGCTGCTTGAGAAGCTGGGCCGTTGGATCTAGTCCTGTGGTGGCAGTCTTCGTTTGTGCGAGACAGGAAAGGCAGGAAAGAAACAGCGCCAGATAGTAGATGGGCTTTTGCATTGCAATACGATAGCATGCAGTGTCAAAAGATCGATTCTCCGCTTCTGCAGAAAATTCAACGGGAAACAGGCTGCGGCGTATGGGCCAGAGCTGTCAGGCGGTCAAGCGCCAGATTCAGTTCCAGCACGTTCACGCGCGGTTCTCCAAGCTCGCCAAATTGTCTCGGCTGAATGTGGGCCTGCACTAAATCCTTTAACTTAGCTTCTGTCAGGGCGCGTGCGTGCGCCACTTCCGGGACCTGATATTCCGCTGCGGCAATCGTGATGTCAGGATCGAGTCCAGAGGCAGAGGTCGTGACCAGATCGATCGGCACATTGGCTTGTACCGCTACGTTTTGGGGTTGGCTGGCCTGCCATGCCTGCACACTTTGTTGCACCCGCGCGATGAGGGTCGCGTTCGTTGGCCCGAGATTCGAGCCGGATGAATTTGCAGCATCATATCCGGCGCCCGCAGCAGAGGGACGACTGTGGAAGTAGCCGGGACCGGTGAATGGCTGGCCAATCAATTTTGAACCGACCAGCGCTCCATTCTGCGTGATGAGTTCTCCATTGGCCTTCTGCGGCATCAGGAAATGCGCAAGGACAGTCATTCCAAGCGGATATGCAATCCCGAGGAGAAGCGTTGTTACAACTGTGTAGAGTATCGCCGTGATGATTTGTTTCCGCATGTTCAGACCTTCAACCTCAAATCGTCAAACCAGATGGATGGCGGTGATCGCCATATCGATTAACTTGATGCCGAGGAATGGGAGAATAATGCCACCCAGTCCATAGAGCAACAGATTGCGTCGCAGCAGCACCTCCGCGCTCATCGGCTTGTATTTCACACCACGAAGCGCCAGTGGAATCAGCGCAACAATAATCAGCGCGTTGAAGATGACTGCGGACAGCACAGCCGACTGCGGCGTTCGCAGATGCATGATGTTCAGCGCATTCAGAACGGGGAACGTTGCGGCGAACATCGCCGGAATAATGGCGAAATACTTGGCGACATCATTGGCAATTGAAAAAGTGGTCAACGCGCCGCGCGTCATCAGGAGTTGCTTGCCAATCTCGACGATTTCAATCAGCTTGGTGGGGTTGGAGTCGAGATCGACCATATTACCGGCTTCCTTCGCGGCCTGCGTGCCGGTATTCATGGCGACACCGACGTCGGCCTGCGCCAGCGCCGGTGCGTCGTTTGTCCCGTCGCCGGTCATCGCGACGAGCTTGCCTTCACTTTGTTCGCGACGAATCAAATCCATCTTGTCTTTCGGTTTTGCTTCCGCCAGAAAATCGTCTACACCGGCTTCGCGCGCGATGGCGGCAGCAGTCAGTGGGTTGTCGCCGGTAATCATAATGGTGCGAATGCCCATGGCGCGAAGCTCTGCGAAGCGTTCACGCATGCCACCTTTCACGATATCTTTCAGATGAATGACGCCGAGGGCGCGATTGTTTTCCGCCACCACCAAAGGCGTACCTCCGCTGCGCGCGATCCCTTCCACATCGGCGCGGACCTCGTCGGCCATCGAGCCGCCGGATTCTTTCAGATATTTCGCAATCGACTCCGCTGCGCCTTTACGGATGATGCGGCCATCGACGTTGACGCCAGACATGCGTGTGGTTGCGCTGAAGGCGACGAACTCCGCGTGCATTGTCGTCAGGTCGCGGCCACGCAGCCCATAGGTCTCTTTGGCGAGGACAACAATGGAACGGCCTTCAGGGGTTTCATCGGCAAGTGAAGAAAGTTGGGCAGCATCGGCAAGCTGATCTTTGCTGACCCCGGGCGCGGGAAGAAATTCCGTCGCTTGTCGATTGCCGAAGGTGATGGTCCCTGTTTTGTCCAGCAGCAATGTATTGACATCGCCAGCGGCTTCAACGGCGCGGCCGGACATGGCGAGCACATTGTGTTGCACCAAGCGATCCATGCCTGCAATGCCGATTGCAGAGAGAAGTCCGCCGATGGTAGTGGGAATGAGGCAAACCAGTAGCGAGACCAACACAAAGACGGTTTGCGGCGAGTGCGAATAGATCGCAATCGGCTGGAGCGTGACGACAGCCAATAGAAAAATAATGGTGAGGCCGGCCAGCAGGATGTTCAGCGCGATCTCATTCGGTGTCTTCTGGCGCTCCGCGCCTTCGACCAGCGCGATCATTTTATCGATGAAGGTTTCGCCAGGGTTGGAGGTAATTTGAATTTTTATTTGATCCGACAGCACGCGCGTACCGCCAGTGACGGCCGAGCGGTCGCCACCCGATTCGCGAATCACAGGAGCGGACTCGCCGGTGATGGCCGATTCATCGACCGATGCAACGCCATCGATGATCTCGCCGTCGCCGGGAATCATTTCGCCAGCGGACACCACGACGACATCTCCGCAGCGAAGTTTGGAACTGGGGCATGGCTCGATGGCCCCCTTGTCGTTGAGCCGGTTGGCCATGGTCTCGGACTTGGCGCGCCGCAGTGCATCGGCCTGCGCTTTGCCGCGGCCTTCCGCCATCGCTTCTGCAAAATTAGCGAACAGTACCGTGAACCACAGCCAGAGCGTGATCTGCAGGTCGAAGCGGAATGCAACTCCATGCAGATGAAAATCCCGCAGAAGAAGCAGAGTTGTGAGGACGCTGCCGATTTCGACGACGAACATGACGGGGTTCCTCATCATGTTTGCCGGATTGAGCTTGATTAACGAGTCAAGGAGAGCACGCCGTGTAATCTGCGCGTCCCAAAGTGACCGTTGATGATTTCCTGTTGATTTCGCCATATCGCTTTCTCGTCAAATCGTCCAGATTAAAAAGTCTTCCCCGCATAGAGGAGCAAGTGTTCCAGGATCGGTCCCAGGCTGAGGGCCGGAAAGAATGTCAGCGCACCTACGATGAGGATGACTCCCGTCAATAGCGTGGTGAACAAAGGCGTCGTTACAGGAAATGTTCCTGCAGAGGGTGGAGCGATTTTCTTGCGCGCCAGATTTCCAGCCACGGCCAGCATCGGTACGATCATAAAAAACCGTCCGCCGAGCATAGTAATGGCGAGCATCAGATTGTAGTAATTCGTGTTCGCGTTCAGTCCGGCAAAGGCGGAGCCGTTGTTGCCCGCCGCAGAGGTAAAGGCGTAGAGGATTTCCGAGAGGCCGTGTGGGCCTGCGTTGGCAAGGCTACTAAGCCCAAGGCGAGGGAGCAGTACCGTGACTGCGCTCAAGCACAAAATAAGTAGTGGAAAGACGAGAATGTACAGCATGCACATTTTCACGTCGAAGGCCTCAATTTTTTTGCCGAGATACTCCGGCGTTCGACCGACCATCAGCCCGGCGATAAATACGGAAAGTATGACGAAGATCAACATGCCATAAAGCCCAGCGCCGACGCCGCCGAATACGATCTCTCCCAGCATGATGTTGATCATCGGCACCATGCCGCCGAGTGGAGTAAAAGAATCATGCATGCTGTTGACCGCGCCGCAGCTTGCATCAGTCGTGGCCGTCGCGAACAGCGCAGAGTTGGCAATTCCGAAGCGGACTTCTTTGCCTTCCATATTGCCGCCTGCCTGCGTCGCGGTCACTTGCTGGTCCACACCGCGCATCAGCGGATTGCCTTGCGCTTCCGCCCAGTACGCGGTGGTGACTCCAGCAAAAAACAAAATCGCCATCGTCGCGAAAACCGCCCAGCCGTGACGCGGAGAGCCAGTCATGCGGCCCAATGTCACGGTAAGTCCGGCGGGAATGGCAAAGATGGCCAGCATCTCCAGCAGGTTGGAAAATGGTGTGGGATTCTCAAATGGATGCGCGCTGTTCGTGTTGAAAAATCCGCCGCCATTCGTGCCTAGCATCTTGATGGCTTCCTGCGAAGCGACCGGCCCTTGCGCAATGGTCTGTGTAGTGATGGTCTGGGTGACGGGCTTTCCAGCGCTGTCTTGCGTTACAACTTTCTGCGGCTCCAACAGATGGGCGGTATCGTAAGGGTGAAGGTTCTGCACCACTCCCTGAGAGACAAGCGCGAGAGCAAGAACAATGGAACCCGGCAGAAGCACCCAGAGAATGGAACGTGTTACATCGACCCAGAAATTACCTAGCGTATTCTGTTCTCTACGGCTGATGCCGCGCACAAATGCAATGGCCAGCGCCATGCCCACGGCTGCGGAGATGAAGTTGTGGTACGCCAGTCCCGCCATTTGCGTGAGATAGCTCATTGTCGTTTCAGGCACATACGATTGCCAGTTGGTGTTCGTTGTAAAAGATGCCGCCGTATTCAGCGCCAGCACGGCTGGCACACCGGGCCAATGCTGCGGATTGAGAGGAAGCCACGCCTGGATGCGCTCAATCAGATAAAGGACCAGCATCGAAACGAAGCTGAAGAGCAGCATCGCGATGGCATACTCCGTCCAGCGCATTTCCTTCTCTGCCTCGACGCCAGTCAGTTTATAGATCGTGCGTTCGAGGGGAGCAAGCACTGGATCGAGAAATGTTTTTCTGCGTTCAAAGACGCGCGTCATGTAGATGCCCAGCGGGCGCGCGATTAATAGAATCAGCAGAAAAAACAGGCCGATCTGAAACCATCCATTGGCGGTCATAGTTAGAACTTCTCCGGGCGTAACAAGGCGTATACCAGATAACCCAGCAGAGATATTGAAAGGAACAGCAGTATGGAAGTTTCAATATGCATCGATGTCACCTCAAGCGCTCACACGCGAATATGTATCCAATTGCCAGCACAAAAAAAAGAACCGATCCGAGGACCATGCATGCGTCTGTCATTAACGTTCTCCATCAAAAAATAAATCCCGTTTCCACGATGCCACGGACTTGCGTATTGTCTGCCCCGTGCGCGCCAAAGCCATCGCCTGGCGCACTATTCATTACAGGAACAAAAGAAAATTCTTCCCGCGCAAAAAATCCCTTGTTTTGATAAGTTGGCGTTATCGTAAAAGACGCTGCCGAACTTCCCGGGCCATAGAGCAGGTTGACCGAGCCATCAGTGGCGTTGCCACTGCTAGAGATGTAAGCAGCTCGAATGGGAAGAAAAAAATGTGTCGAAAGATGATAGCTGGTGAGGACTGCTTCTGCCTGGGTTGAGGTAGTATGCGCCACCCCGATTTGCCGGTCCGTGGGCACGCGCGTGTATTGAAAGTACGGTTCAATCGTCCACTTACCAGCGGAATGTGTATAGATCAAATCGTAAATGCTGCTGTTGTTCTGGTAGAGCAAGGTAACGGCACTGGAGTAACCCGTTTTGCCAAGGTTTCCCCCCGCTACTAACTCAATACTGTCAGCTGAGTTGATGGCATAGGAGGCCGATCCCGTAAGCCAGTTGAAACGATTGGAATAGAACCCGTCGTTCCATGACAGGGAACTACTAAAACGTCCTTTGGCATAATTCAATTGCACTCCGCGGCTCACATCGTTTTCCTGGTTCCATATCAGTCCGCGCTCGATGTTCATGTTCTCAAAGGTGAAGTTATTTTCCGCGCCGAGCGGAGATGGCAGTTTGCCAAGCTGGAAAGAAAAATCTCCCTTGGGAGCAATCTTCAAAAAGGCCACAGGTAAGGGGCCGAAGTATTCAGAAACTGTATTTGTGGTTGAGAGAAATGGCAGACCCAAAGCCGGAAAATTATATGCGCCTGCCTGCAGATAGAACTGCACTATCCCTGTGGTCTTCTGAAGAAATATCTGTGCATTGCTGATGTCCGCACGAGCGCCATGGTCATGGTTCGAGGGATGGTCTTGCCATACTCCCATTCCGCTTAAAATTCCATTTAGCGCCAGTTGTCCCAGCGGGCCCGCATCGAACAAAATAGGAGGAGGCAATTTGAGGGGTCCAGTCATACTCGGTGTCGGTAGAGAAGCTGCGGGGGACACATCGACCGGAGCTGCTTGCACCGCTGCGGCACCGCTCTGTTTAGAGTTTGCGTCCGCTATGGATTGTCCACCGGTCTGCGCGCGCGCGACTGCCGTTGGGAACGCGCTCAACACAAGAATAGCCAATAACGGTTTGCCATTTCCCGGAAGAACCTTCTTCTCGTGACCGAGCGGGAACACATTTACAGCTTTTCTCTTAGAGCGGTTTGCCGTTTGGGTGCGAGCAAATCCCCGGTAACAAAATAGTAAAAATCCTATCGCTACCATGCAGCCAAATCCTCCGAGGAATGCGATCAACATAATTTGCCCGCCCAGTTCTGCACTTTCGGTCTGGGATTAGTTCACACCAGCGGACATAAAAAATGCATAAGGAACACATAAAGAATTTATAAGGAAGGCTCTTGCGGAATGCCCTCGGGTAAAAAGCGATATCCCACCCAGGGTTCTGTCTGGATATAGCGCGTTATGCTGTCCGACTCAATCTTTTTACGCAGTTGACCTACCAAGACCCGCAGCGATTCCGGCTGGTCGATGTTGTATCCGCCCCAGACGGCGGTCATCAGAGCGCGGTGGGTCAACACGCGGTCGGGATGGAGGGCCAGGGCGTGCAGCAGATCGAATTCCTTGGGAGTGAGATGCAGTTCCTGCCCGCGCACATAAACCTGATGAGAAGAAGTATCAATGCGAAAATCACCGACCAGAATTTTCTTGCTACTATCCTCGCTGGTCGCGTAGGTGGAACGGCGCAGGGCTGCACGCAGGCGGGCTAGCAGTTCATTCATCTGAAACGGCTTGGTGATGTAGTCGTCCGCGCCAGCGTCAAGGGCCAGCACTTTTACTTTTTCCTGGTCGCGTACGGAGAGGACCAGGATCGGGACCTTCGATACTCTTCGCACTGCGCGGCAAAGCTCAACGCCATCAAGGTTCGGCATGGACAGGTCCGTGACGATGAGGTCGGCGGCCCAGTGTCGGAGAACGTCGAGTGCCGCCTCTCCGTCAGCGGCGGACTTTACACTGTATCCCTGCGCGGTGCAGGCCATGCATAAGACGCGGGTGATCTGCGACTCATCGTCTACGATCAGAATTTTTGCCTTCTCGGCTATATTGTGGGTTGCCGTAGCGGGGTTCAATGTGGCTCCTGAGTGACAATGTGCACGTCCACATGAGGAGCCTCACGAAGCAGCCGTTGGATCGCAGCATAGTAAAGATATTTGCGCCAGCCCCGCACCGCCGAGCGTCCGAAGATGATTTGCGTGATGCGATGCTCCCGAACGAAGTTTGCGACAGTGCTGGCAATGCTGCGGCCCTGAAGATGGAGAATGCGTGCGGAAAGGTTTTCTGCAAAGCGCAGGTTTGCCGCAAGGTTTCGTCGTTTTTCTTCGTCCGCATCGTCGGGCAGGTCCACATGCAGTACGTAGAACTCGGCATCCATGCCTTCCGCCATGCGGGCGCCGCGTGCGATCAACTGTTGCGACGCCAGGCTGGAGCTGATGCAGACTGCGACCCTCTCCTGTACGACCCAGTGTTCGCCAATTTTCTTGCGGCGCAGGTAGGCGTCCAGGTTTTGATCGACCGCATGGGTGACGCGCTTGAGTGCCAGCTCGCGCAGCGCAAGAAGGTTTCCTCGCCGGAAAAAATTGGCCAGCGATCTCTCGATGCGTTCGGCTGGGTAAATATCTCCGCGGCGCATCCGGGTTTGCAAAGCTTCTGGAGTGACATCGACAAGGACCACTTCATCGGCGCGTCCAAGCACCCAGTCTGGGATCGTCTCGCGTACCGTGATGCCAGTAATGCTCTGCACGGTCGGTGTAAGGCTTTCGATGTGCTGCACATTCAATGCGGAGAGTACGTCGATGCGGTTTTCCAGCAGCTCCAGCACATCCTCATAGCGTTTTTCATGTTTGCTGCCCGGAATATTGGTGTGCGCCAGTTCGTCAATCAGCACGACCTGCGGCTTCCTCGCTAGCACGGCTTCCAGATCGAGTTCTTCAAAGAATGTACCCTTATATTCCACGCGGCGGGTGGGGACAGCTTCGAGCTGCTCTGCAAGCTCAACGACGCCAGGGCGGCGGTGCGTTTCAATAAAACCGATAACGACATCTTCGCCGCGTTTTCCGCGCCGAATCGCCTCGCTGAGCATGTTAAAGGTCTTGCCGACGCCAGGGGCATAGCCAAGAAAAACCTTCAGGATGCCTGTGGTTTTCTCCGGTGCAGCTTTTTCCAGCCACTGTTCGGGGGTCTTCGCCAGATTTTCGTTTCCAGTTTGCGGACTCATATATTTGTGGGTCTGAGTAGAATCACAGTGATGTTCCAGCTACGGATTCCTCATTTTGCGCGCTATGCTGCTTCAACGCTTATTGTAGCGTTCGTGGTTTGGGTTTACTTTTCCTTACTCCACGTCAATCACACCACAGTCGCACTTACTTTACTGCTCTATGTGTTTTTTGCTGCCGGGCGCTGGGGGATCTCTAACGCAATCTTTACATCGATTCTTTCTACGCTGGCATTAAATTTTTTCTTTCTTCCACCCATTGGAAAATTCACAGTTGCCGATCCGCAAAACTGGGTGTCTCTCGGCGCATTTCTCGTCACCGCCATCACCTCCAGCCGTCTTTCCGACCGCATACGCGATGAGGCAAAAGAGGCCAAGTGCCAGCGTCTGGAGATGGAGCGGCTTTATGACTTTAGCCAGCAACTGCTGGCGACCGACAACATTCTCGATCTGCTTAACTCGATTCCCCGAGTGATTACAGCCAGCTTTCTTACCGAAGGCACGGCGCTGCTGGTGAACGCGAGAGGCCGCGTATATCACTCCGGTAACAGCAGGGAGCAGATCAGCGATGAGGCGCTCCGTGCCGCCGCCACGCAGCGGGAGATTCATAAAGATGAAAATACAGGGACCGTGCTGATTCCGCTGATGATGGGCGTGCGGCCCATAGGGGCACTTGCCATGCAGGGGAATTGTCCATCCAGGCAAAGCCTGGAGGCGCTGGGAAGCATGGTCGCCATTGCTGTTGAGCGTGCGGGTGCGGTGGAGCAGTTGGGCAAGACGGAAGCTGCGCGCGAGAGTGAACGCATCCGCAGTGCATTGCTGGATTCGGTGACGCACGAACTGCGCACGCCGCTTACAGCCATTACGGGCGCCATCACCAGCCTGCGCTCTCAACTGCAATTGGATGAAAAACAGAAAGAGGAGTTGCTGGCCGTAATCGATGAAGAGAGCAGCCGCCTGGACCGTTTGATTGGAGAAGCGGTGGAGATGGCGCAACTGGATGCCCATGAGGTGCAGCTCGACCGGCAACTCCACGCCGTGCAAGACCTGGTCGATCAATCTCTGCAAAATGCACAGGAGATCGTGGAGGCCCATCCTACCAGTGTGCGATTGCCGAAGGAACTGCCGCGTGCGTATTTCGATCTTCGCATGATGGAGAAGGTCCTCCATCATCTACTGGAAAACGCTGCGAAGTATTCGCCGCCCGGCAGCCCTATTTTTATCAGTGCGGAAGGAATGAAAGATGCTGTCGTTGTCAGCGTGGCCGATCGTGGCATAGGAATCGATATGCTGGAGAAGAGTTTCATCTTCGATAAGTTCTATCGCGGCCCAGGGCATCGCTATCAGGTGCAGGGAACGGGCATGGGGCTGGCGATTGCGAAGGCCATTGTGGAGGCGCATGGAGGCGACATCACCGTGACCAGTCAACTTGGTCAGGGATCGGTGTTTTCCTTCGATCTGCCCCTGCGTGCACAAATGCCAGATGCGGGCGGCTGAGTAAGGTCATCTTGACGCCAGCCGATCGCTCTGGTCTCATGGGCCTTCGGCTTTCGATGTGTTCGTGTGCACGCTGTATTATTGATTCGACCCAAAAGCATTGCACTCGGGTGCACCATCCTCGCCGCTTGTTTGCGGCTAAGGTGGGAGAAAATTGTTTCATTCCAATCGGGCCGGATCAATATCGCCATCGTTGAAATTCATTTTGTGGAGGGTCCTCTCGAATGCGCAGGTTTCAATCTTCCAAACTCTTGAATGCTGCCGCAGTTCTTCTTCTTGTCGGGACGTGGTGCGGTGCGGCCTGTTCCGCAAATGCGCAGTTTGTGGACTCCGCGCAACTGCGGACCATGCATTGGCGCAGCATTGGCCCGTTTCGCGGCGGTCGCACGCGCGCGGTGAGCGGCGTGCCCAGCCAGCCGAATGTGTTTTACATTGGCGCCGTCAATGGTGGTGTCTGGAAAACGGACGACTACGGCCGTACCTGGAACCCTATCTTCGACAAGGAACCGACCAGCTCCATTGGCGCGATTGCCGTTGCGCCCTCCAATCCCAACATTATTTATGTGGGCAGCGGAGAAGGCCTGCACCGGCCCGATTTGTCGGTTGGAAATGGAATTTATAAATCCATCGATGGTGGCCAGACATGGCAGCACCTTGGCCTGCGCAACGGACAGCAAATTTCCATGATGGCCGTCGATCCACGGAATGCCGATCGTCTCTTCGTCGCCGTGGTGGGCCATCCCTACGGGCCAAACGCCGAACGCGGGATTTATCGTTCGCTGGATGGTGGCAATACGTTCACCCGGGTCCTTGGAATGGACGACAACGTTGGCGGCAACGATGTCGAAATCGATCCTGCCAACCCGCAGACTGTGTATGCCGCGCTGTGGGAAGCGCGCGAAGGTCCCTGGGAAAATGCGGCCTGGAATGGAACGCGCGGGGGCATCTACAAGTCGACCGATGGTGGAACGACCTGGAAGCCACTCCGTGGCGGGCTGCCGGATGGAATCATTCAGGCTTACATTGACATTGCGCCGAGCGATCCCCGAAAGCTGCTGGCTTCCGTCGCCACCAAAGGCATCGTGCATCTGTATCGTTCCGATGACAGTGGTGCGCATTGGTATAACGCGACAACCGATCCCCGCCCCGCGCTGCGCATTGGCGGCGGAGATACGCCGGTGCTGAGATTCGATCCGAAGAATCCCGATGTGATGTACAGCACCAGCATCGTGACGTGGAAGTCGAGCGACGGCGGCAAAACATGGTCTGGATTTCGCGGCGCTCCCGGCGGAGACGACTACCAGAACATCTGGATCAACCCGAACAATCCCAAGATCATCGCATTGGTCAGCGACCAGGGTGCAATTATCAGCGTGAATGGCGGCGATACCTGGAGTTCCTGGTACAACCAGCCGACGGCGCAGCTTTATCACGTCGCCGCCGACAACGATTTTCCATATCATCTCTGCGCCGGGCAGCAAGAGAGCGGTTCGGTTTGCATCGCCAGCCGTGGCAACGATGGCGAAATCACCATTCGCGATTGGCATCCTGTCGGCGCGGAGGAGTATGGCTACGTCACGCCCGATCCAGAAAATCCCAATCTTATTTTTGGGGGCAGGCTGACGCGCTATGACCGGCGTACCGGCCAGGTGCAGGAGGTATCGCCCGATCCTCTGCATCAGGGAGATTATCGTGTAGTGCGCACGCAGCCAATCGTCTTTTCGCCGACGGACCCGAAGACCCTGTACTTTGCCGCCAACACTTTATGGGCATCGACGGATGGAGGAGCATCATGGAAACAAATCAGCCCGGACCTGACGCGCAAGACGTATGCGCTTCCGGCCAGCATCGGCATATACAGCGAGCAGGTGAAGCAGCCCGCGCGTCAATGCGGCGTCATCTACGCCATCGCGCCTTCGCCGCTGGATGGCCAGCGCATCTGGGCAGGCACGGATGATGGACTGATCTGGCTGACGACCGATGGCGCGCAGCATTGGCAGAACATTACGCCGCCATCGATGACGGCGTGGCAAAAGGTCTCAATCGTGGAAGCCAGCCATTTCGATCCGCACACGGCCTACGCAGCGATCAATACTTTGCGGCTCGATGACCTTCATCCGCACATCTATCGCACGCAGGACGATGGAAAAACCTGGACGGAGATCGTCCAGGGCATTCCCGCCGATGAAGACGTCAATGTCGTTCGCGAAGATACCAAGGTCCGTGGCTTGCTGTTCGCGGGCACGGAACGCGGAACGTATATTTCTTTCAACAACGGAGACCATTGGCAAACGGCGCGGCAAAATATGCCGGCCACCTCTGTACGCGACCTGCTGGTGAAGGGCGATGATCTCGTCTCCGCCACGCATGGACGCGGGTTCTGGATACTCGACGACATTACGCCACTGCGGCAGTTACAAATGGCTGCGAACGCGAATCAGCCCGTATTATTCAAACCGGAAACGGCCCTGCGCGTGCGATGGGACACGAACACGGACACGCCGCTGCCGCCGGATGAACCGGCTGCAAAGAATCCGCCGGACGGCGCGATTCTCGACTATAGCCTGCCCGCTTCAATCCACGGGCCAGTGGCAATAGAGATTCGTGACTCTACTGGCGCTGTAGTCCGCCGCTACGCCAGCAACGATGTTCTGGCGGCGAACGTCTCGAAGGGGCCGGATTCCAATCCGCAAGGCACGGACATTCCATCTTACTGGATTCGTCCACCGCAGCGGCTTTCCGCTGCGCCGGGCATGCATCGTTTCCTGTGGGACATGCACTATGCGCCGCTGCCAGACCTGCCCCCACAGTATCCCATCGCTGCTGTTCCGCATGAGACTTCGCCGCAGCCGACATCTCCCTGGGCCATGCCCGGAAGTTATACGGTGGCGCTGATCGCAGACGGAAAAACATACACGCAGCCGCTGATGCTGCGCATGGACCCGCGCGTAAAAACTCCACAGGCGGGACTGGCGCAGCAATTTGCGCTTTCCGATCTGCTCTATCAGGATTTGCAGCAGATCATCTCAGCAGCGCAGCAGGCCCAACGCTTGCTGGCGCAGAAGGGAAGCAGTCCGTCTGCCGCATCCCGGGCGCAGCTCCAGGCGCTGGCTGGCGGCAAGCGGTCGCGCGGTGCTGGGGTCTCATTGACTACGTTAAGCGGCGTGCAGGTAGCCGCTTTGCACATGATGGAGATTCTGCAAGGCGCTGATGCCACGCCTACAACTCAGGCCGTGGCCGCTGCCGAGCAGGTGCATCAGGCCGCGCAGACGGTGCTCGACAAATGGAAAGCTTTGCAGGCATCCACATTTTCACGCAGCACAACCACGAACAATGCCGGTTTGGGAGACTGACGCGGTTCCGTGATTGCTATGCCCACAGTGTTGTCATCCCGACCGCAGTGGAGGGACCCGTGTTTCCCACCTGGCCCGAAAAATAAACCGCAGGTTTCTCGACTTGTCCGCTGCGGCGGACTCGCTCGAAATGACAAATATCTTTGTGCGGGTACAGCAATCTTGAATCCGCATTTAAATGCGGAACGGAATGAAAGCGAAATCTCAATCTAAAGTTGGAGAAACATGTACTACTTTGTGGCGAAGACAACGAATGAAGTTTTACTTATTCTGGAGTTGCCTCTGAAATGATTGAATCTTAATTCATGGTTGCCTGGCTCGATGCCGTGGCAACCATTTCTTTTTCTGCCTTGCCCAGCCGCCGTCAATGCAGCGGCTCAATAGTAGTAGGCGCAGCTCATGTAATAGCCGCAGATCCAGCACATCAGCTTGCACCGGCGACTCTCCAGCCGGGAGGAGCAATTGGGACAATAGGTGCAGGGTTCTTCGCGGTGCGCCGTTTTTGGTAAGGAATTGCGAATAGAGTCGGCTGCCTCCATCGTATTCGATCCCGTCGGCTGTGCTGTTTGCCCGCCCACATTGAGAAAAGCCATGCAATGTCTCCAATAAAAACAAAAATATGCCCGCTCCAGACCGATGCCACTCATCTAAATAGTAAGGAGTTTCACTTGACCAGGATCGCCTGATATTCTGGAATTCCTACTGTACGCATCCAACGCAGCAACAGTCCCCACGCAATTCCACCATCAAGGAGAAAAATATGCAACGGAAAGCAAGCGCCATCTGGAACGGAACTCTGAAGGAAGGCAAAGGCGCCATTTCGACGGAGAGTGGTGTTCTGAAAGATACGCCCTATTCCTTCCACACAAGGTTTGAAGACGGCAAAGGGACCAATCCTGAAGAGCTGATTGCGGCCGCCCACGCAGGCTGCTTTACCATGGCGCTCAGCGGCCAACTGACCACGGCAAAGTTGACGCCGGAGTCGCTCGAAACCACTGCGGAAGTCACTATGGAAAGGTTGGAAGCGGGGCCGACGGTGACAAAAATTCATCTGACGACACGGGCCAAAGTTCCGGGCGCCAGCAAAGAGACGTTTGAGACGGCAGCCAATACCGCTAAAACGAACTGCCCCATTTCACGCCTGTTGAAGGCTGCTGAAATCACCCTGGATGCGCAATTGGTTTAACACGCTCGTTAAACGCACGATTGTTGAACGCGCAGCGCCATCCGGCGCGGCGTGCTAGCTGTGCAGCCGGATATACTCGCGAAGTTGGCGGTGGATTCCCAGGGCCTGTTGTGCACCAGTGTCCAGCAGGCCAATCCATTCTTTTACCGGCCCTTCCGTTTCTGTTGTTGTCAGCAAATATCCAGCTTGCAGAACGATCTCCAATGCATTGCTCAAGTCATGCATCAGTCGGCGGATCTCGGCGGAAAGCTCGGCAGGGATAGTGCTCGCAATGGGCTGTGGCTGGATGGGTGACGATTCGGTCATGCAGACTGCCTCTCAATTCTTATGCTAAATTTTCGCACGCAAGTCCGTCGCGTGCCGATTCTCCGGCTAAATTGTGAGGGTAAAATTTCTGTTCTAAGGAAGGGGAATTGCAACTCACACCATACGGCAACACTCCAAAAGTTGACAGCGCGGGCTGTCTTTGTAAGAGTAAGAACTGCTACTGGTTTGGCGAACACTCGTCAGACCCTTCTTCAAACATGCCGAAGTGGCGGAATTGGCAGACGCGCATGGTTCAGGTCCATGTACTCGCAAGGGTGTGGGGGTTCGAGTCCCTTCTTCGGCACCATTCTATTTCTTCTCAATGACATACCGTCTTGGTGTCCACAAAACCGCAGGTTTGGTGTCCATCGTGGTGTCCACATCGCCGCGTTTTTTTGCGCGAGTTTCGACAAGGACGGATAATCACGCCCATGCCGCACCGGGTGGACAGTACTTTTCCGAAAGCATGCGTCAACGTTCTCAAGAAAGTGAACGTGAACGGGACATGGAAGCTCTGCCCCATCGTGCGTGAATCAAATGGCCGGCTGAAGAATAGAGTTCGCGTCCGTGGCCGTATCGAAGTCCACAGCGAGTGCGTCTACTACATCGAGTGGCGGGAAGCGGGTCGACGGCGGCGCGAGGCGGTCCCCAATCGCGTCGAGGTACTCGAACGGGCGCGGCTCAAGTCGCTCGAACTCGAGGCGCGCAAGTCGGGCGTTGAGTTGGATGCGGTTCGATCACTAGAAGCATCCAAACCTCGTGTTCTCCCCACCAACCTCAGCCCAACGGACCTCTCGTTTTCTGATCCGAGCGGCACTGCAGCGCAGCTCCTTCTCAAGGGCATCGAAGCCTACTTGCAGGAGGTGGTCGGCGCTGCGGTGCGGTCGCAACTGGCCTCTCGCGGGATGAACCCGGGTGAGCGGCCGCTCGAATCTGCAAACTAGGAGGTGTTAACACTACGTCAATACAGTTCGTGTAGTTTTGTCCTTAATG
>DAHUZH010000060.1 GCA_027306695.1 Acidobacteriaceae bacterium | reverse complement strand
GCGTACCGCTCTTCGGTAATCTCCATTAAGGACAAAACTACACGAACTGTATTGACGTAGTGTTAACACCCACCCAGAGAAAATTGCAGATACTGTAATCAAGAAAATAGAGCGAGTCATTCTGAGGTAGTAGCAGCGACCGGAGAATCCAGAAGAAGATGGCGGCGCAACCCAAGCCAGTATTCTCTGGATTCTTCACTTCGATCAGTCGCCGCGGCGACCCGCGGCGAACGATCTCCGTTCAGAATGACTTTTTTGTCATCCCACAACATTAACAATCAATCGGCTATAAAACCAAGGCGTATCACAACAGGAAGTTTTCTACGGCGCTTCCTGTATGCACGTAGCGCTATTTTCTACGTATTCGATCAAATAGGAATTAATTCAATCATCTCGAGAAGGCGTTGGCGTTGCTGCGCTTATATGGAGAGAATCATGAATTTTGTCGCCGCACTGAATGAAGTGAGTTCACAGGTGTGGGCGGTGGTGCTGATCCTGCTAGGGATTGGGGCGTTCTGGATGGCGTGCGCATGTCACGCGCCGGATGTTCGAGCGGCGCTGATGAGCGCAGCTACTGGCATGATCGGCGGGGGAATTGCAATGTTCCAGCACCAGCCCAAGAGACAAGAGAATTCAATAAAGCCACCAGTCTGACTGGCAGAAACGAGGATCACGATGACTTTTCTTCAGCATGTAGGGAATTTCTTCAAGACGGTATTTGCGGATGTGACACATGTGGCGGTCGCGGTCGAACCGGTAGTGGATGTTGCGTTTCCGGGGATTGCGCCGCTCTACAACGCGACTGTGCAGGCGATTGCAACTGCTGAAACGGCGGCTACGGCTGCAGGCGCAGCCTCTGGAAGTGGCGCGCAAAAACTAGCAGCGGTGACAGCGGCCATCGAACCGATTGCTATTGCCTATCTAAAAGGGCAAGGTATCCAAGCAAATACTGCCCAGATACAAGCCTGGACCAATGCAGTCGTGGCCACGCTGAATGCGCTGCCCGCACCAATTGCAACTTCAGCGTCCATGCCAACAGCGTAAGTAGCCAGAGGCGAGCTAGACGAAATGTGCGTTGATCTGCACGAGATTCGTCAGGCGTGGACTGTTATGTCACATCAACACGGCGGCAATTGGGGCGAATCCGCCCACGCCAATGCAAACTCTCCCGAGGAGAGTTGGAGGAGACGGGCCACTGCTAAGGTGGCCCGATTTTAGGTCGGTGAAGACAATGGCGACGCACATCTCATCCGCGGACGGCTCGGACATCGAGGCCGTTACGAAAAGTGAGTTTTATGACAACCTCAGATCGGGAGATCTGGTGTTCTGCTGCGGACGGACCGATATTTCAAAAACGATTGAAGATCTTACGCATTCTCCATTCAGCCATGTGTTGATGACATGGCTTCCGCCCGATAGCAATGAATGGCTCACGATTGAAAGCACTCTCCACCACGGGGTCCACGTGGGCCAGTTGGCAAGTTACGTTGATGATTATGATGGAGACCTTGTACTAGCAAGGCGGCCCGTATTAAGCGTGGAGGAGATTCGGAAGGGAAGGGACGCTGGATTGCGGGTGTTAGACGACGCTTACGACTGGAAGCAAGAGGTAAGCGTAGTGGGACATCGACTGCTGAAGTGCATCCCGGTGGAGATTCCGAAGAAGGAGTATTACTGTTCCGGATTGCTATATCTGATGAGCCTAGCGACGCGATATCCATTGCAGCGGCCGGGACCGAATTATCCAACGCCCGAAGATGTTTGGACGGATTCGACAGTCGTGCCGGTGTGCGCCTTGACGAGAGCCGGTTAAAGTTGGAGTAATCCATGAAGGCGTTGGAAGAGAACCTATGGGAAAGTGGAGTACTACAGGAAGTATCGCGAAGTACCCAGGGAAGAAGCGATCGAGATCGACTGCTGTGGTTGGGAGAACGGTTGGACTGTTATTCGCCGGAATTTGGAGAAGACAATGTTGGGATGTGGCTAAGCCGCTCGTTATTGAAGGTGCGTAGCCGTAAGGGCAATGTGGTCCCGCTGACAGCGAATCTGGCACAACGAAGCTATGAACGGCGACGGGGACAGCAGAACATCGTGCTGAAGGCGCGGCAGATGGGTATCAGCACATGGGTTGCTGCACGGTTCTTCTTAAAGACAATTACGCGGGCAGGAACCCTCACGGTGCAAGTCGCACATAATCGCGAAGCCGCCGAGCAGATTTTTCGTATTGTTCATCGATTCCACGAGCAGCTACCCCTGGGGTTACGAAGCGGAGTCTTGCGGGCTTCGCGGGTAAATACGGGGCAGATTCTGTTTCCCGAACTTGATAGCGAATATCGCGTAGAGAGTGCTGCGGACCTGAACGCAGGGCGCGGGATGACGATCCAGAACCTTCATTGCTCCGAAGTGGCGCGCTGGAGTGGGAATGCAACGGAGACTCTCGCCAGCCTGCGCGCGGCGCTGATACCGGAGGGAGATCTGGTGCTGGAGTCCACCCCCAATGGCGCGCACGGATGCTTCTATGACGAGTGGCGGCGCGCGGAAGAGACGGGAATGGTGCAACACTTTTTTCCCTGGTGGATGGAAGATGCGTATGTGGGAACACCCGTCGCAGCGAACCATTGGACGCAGGAAGAACGCATGCTCGCCCAAGAGCATGGGCTGGGGCCGGAGCAGATTGGGTTTCGACGTCAGCTTGCAACAAATTTCCGCCAGATGGCGGCGCAGGAATATGCCGAAAGTCCAGAAGCATGTTTCCTGGCCAGCGGAAATTGTGTATTCGACCTGGAACGCATTGCAGCGCGAGCGCGGGAAATTCATGCACCGCTTGAAAAGCGGCAGAACGAACAGGTGTGGATATGGTATCCGCCGCAGGCCGGTCGAACCTATATCGTTGGTGTGGATCCGGCAGGCGGAGGAGCGGACGGAGATTATGCCGCGCTGCAAATTTTGGAGCAGCGATCCGGCTTACAGTGTGCAGAACTGCGCGGACATATCGATCCGCGCGAACTGGCGAAGCGGGCGGCAGCGCTGGCCAAGGAATATAACAACGCTCTGCTTGTAGTGGAGCGGAACAATCATGGGCTGGCGGTGCTTGCGTACTTGATGACCGTGGAACACTATCCTGCAATCTATGAGGAGCGGGGACAGGCGGGCTGGTTGACGACAGCCGTCTCGCGACCGGCGATGATTGAGCAGCTTGGGGCTGCGATCGCTATGGGACCGGAGTTTATTTCGAGTTCTCGTCTGCTGGCGGAGTGCCGGACCTTCGTGCGGCAGAAGGATGGGCGCACCGAGGCCGCTGCGGGAACCCACGACGACTGCGTAATGGCGATGGCGATGGCACTCCAGGTACGCGCGGAATTGAAAGAGCGTCCGCGAGCGGGGCGCTAGCAGGCTTTTCCCACCCTAGCCGCAAACAACACGGCTAGGATGGGGCACTCGAATGCAATACTTTAGGGCCAGATCAATAACAGCATATGTTTAGGTGTGCGCAGATATGAGATGGCTGTAACCGCAGGTCCCTCCACTGCGCTACGCTCCGGTCGGGATGACAAACTTATTCAATGAACTTCTGGTGCATCACACCACTTGAAGGACATCAAGCTCGGTAGAATCGGAAACCCCGGAATCGATGCGCTATCTTTGGAATACGGGTATCGTTGCATTTGCAGGACGGCGAAGGAGCGGTAGCAGCGGGTGGCGGTCACGATAGTCCAGCAGATTCGACGAATGCGGGGCGGAGCACAGAGTCATTTGATGCTTGGCTCGGACGGCCATCTCTATGTCGTGAAGTTCCAGAACAATCCGCAACATTTGCGGGTGCTGGCGAATGAGCTATTCGCCACCCGGTTGGCGGAAGCAGTGGGGCTTTCTGTACCCGCGACAGAAGTGGTGGAGGTGAGTGAGTGGCTGATTGCGAACACTCCCGAACTGTATATCGACCTGGGCCTGCAGCAGGAACGCTGTCAGGCCGGATTGCAATTCGGATCGCGATACGTGGGTGGTCTGATGCCGGGGCAGGTGGTCGATTATTTGCCGGAAGAACAGTTGAGCGAGGTACGCAATCTGGCTGAATTTTCTGGCATGCTGGTGGTGGATAAATGGACCTGCAACAGTAATGGCAGACAGGCGGTGTTTCATCGAAAACCGCGAGAGAAGCGATATGCGGCGACTTTTGTCGATCAAGGCTATTGTTTCCACGCCGGAGAATGGGACTTTCCCGATGCTCCGCTGCGGGGAGTGTATGCCCGCAATCGGGTGTATGCAAACGTGACTGGATGGGCCAGCTTTGAGCCGTGGCTGGGTCGGATAGAGAAGCTGGAGCCGGACATTCTGTGGCAGATTGCTGAGAGTGTACCCCCCATCTGGTATGGCGGCGATATGCGCGAGATGGAGCGCCTGGCGGTCGCATTGCTGGCCCGGCGAGAACGAGTGAGGGAATGGATTGTGCAGTTTCGGGAGAGCACGAGGAGTCCATTTCCGAAATGGGTGGAAACGGGGGCAGCGAAGGATGATCGGCAGTTTTGGGAACAGAAAAAGATAGAGAATGAGGAGTGGTAGAAGGATGCTGAAGTTTCTGCACCCCGATGCTGCGTTTGTTTTGAGAGGAATGTTGTAGGCGCATGAACGCGGAACGCATCCAATGCGAGTTCTTCCTGGTCCGGTATGTCCCGGACACGGTGAAGAATGAGTTCGTCAATATCGGCGTCGTGCTGCGCGAAGCTGGACGGCCTGAAACGGCGCGGGTACAATTCACCCGCGACTGGGGCCGCGTGCGATGTGTGGACCCGGAGGCGGATACCGGGATGCTGGAGTCGCTGGAGAACGAAGTGCGGGAGCGACTGTCCAGTGGCCCGATGGAAACTGCGACGATGATGAAGGCGCTGGAGGAGAGTTTTTCCAATATGCTCCAGATCACCGAGGCGAAGGCCTGCCTGGCAGAATCGATCCCGGCGCAGATGGAACAGTTGGGCCGCTTATATATCGAAACAAGAAAGCAGCGCGAGTCGCGGCGGCAAAGTGGACGGCAGGCGATTGCAACCTCAATGCGGCGGCAATTTGAGGCGGTCGGGGTATGGAACGTGATGCGTAAACGCATCCAGGCGGCCATGTACACGCAGCCCGGCGATCCGCTGCGGATCGATTGCGGGTATCGGCCAAACGGTGTGATTCGCATGTTCCACGCGGTATCGCTCGAAGGAGACCTGGAGGCGGCGAAGGTGCTTGCTTTCAGTGCGCCGCAGATGGCGGAAGGCGTGATGCGCGTGGAGAAGGCGATGCTGGAGTTGACGGCAATTGTGGAGCCACTGCGCGGCCTGCTGGGCAAAGAGCCGGAAGAGGTGCTGGCCAGCGGGGCGGAACAGGACCGGGTCGAGCAGTATCGGTTTGGGGTGGAGACGATGGAGCGCAGCGCCATCCGGGTGTTGACCGTGGCCGATCTGCCGCGCGTCGCCGAACGAGCACGCGAGGAATTGCGCGTGTAAAAGTGTAGGGAAGATAACCGATACTCGAAATCTCAAGAGCGTGGCTTTGGCCACGCTCTTTTATTTGCGATTTTTTGCTGTCTGGATGTCAGGGAGTGCAAACGGATGAGAAATGGAACCATCGATCCGACAAAAGCCAAGGAAAGGCGGAAACAGGTGAGCTGGAAAACAATGCTCAGGAACATCTGGAGTTATCGAGCAGCGAACGCGGCGGACACTTCTACTGCTTATCAAGGAGTCGATATGTCGGCAGCGAGCGTGGATGGGGCGCAGCGCAAAACGGTGCCGCTTCCTTCCATCCTTGGGCCGGTACGTCCGCCGAATGCTTTGCTGCCGAAAGGAACGCCTGCGAACCTGCGGCGTTTCGCGGAAAATCCGGTGCCACGGCGGGCCATCAATGTTATTAAAGACCGCATTGCGAGCATGGACTGGCAGATCCAGTTACGGCGAGGATATTCGCTGGCGGACGTCCCGGATGCGCATGCGAGGATGGAAATCCTGCGACGAACGCTGGAAGAGCCAAATAACGGAGACTCCTTCCGATCGGTCGTGGAGCAGGCATTGGAAGACGCTCTGGTGGGTGGATTCGGAGCGATCGAGATGGAACGCACGGACGACCCCGATCGGCCATTTGCGTTGTGGCCGGTCGATGGGGCGACGATCCAGCTCAATGCGAAGTGGGATGGAGAGCCGGATTCTCCGCGCTATGCGCAGAATACGAACCGTGTCGGGCCAGGATCGCAGATTCCTCTTTACGACAATGAGCTGATGTATTTGCGGGTGAATCCGCGTTCGCACACTCCATTTGGTCTAGGGCCGTTGGAAGTGGCGTTCGAGACAGTGAACAGCTTCCTGGCGGCGCATCGATACGCGGGAAGACTCTCCAGTAACAGTGTGGTGCAGTACGCACTGTGGCTGAACGAGACGACGCCAGACCACCACAATCGACTGCTGCGCTGGTGGCAAGATGAGATCGAAGGAACTGGCCGCGTTCCGCTGCTGACTTGTGAGCAGAAGCCCGAGGTATTGAAGTTTACCGGCGGCACCGATGCGGAATTGCGGCTGCAATGGCAGGAATTTCTGATCCGCATG
Organism: Acidobacteriaceae bacterium; assembly: GCA_027306695.1. Taxonomy (GTDB): domain Bacteria; phylum Acidobacteriota; class Terriglobia; order Terriglobales; family Acidobacteriaceae; genus JAKAAZ01. The sequence goes on along the minus strand of DAHUZH010000060.1, from coordinate 16,544 downwards.
ATCGGAAATGCTTTTGGGCTGCCACCGATGATGTTGGGCATCGAACACGATGTAAATCGGAACACTGCGCAGGAACTAGCGGATGAAGCGTTCCGCAGCACCATTGCTCCAATGGCGCGGATGCTAGCGGAGCATCTTACGCGGGACCTTTTCGGAAAACGGCTGGGATGGCGAGAGTTTGAGTTTGTCTTCAACGAACTCGACGCTCGCGACGAGATGCAGGAAGTCCAAATCCAAACGGCGCTGTTGACAGCTGGCGTGTTGACGGTCGACGAAGTGCGCGCCCAGCGTGGACTCCGGCCGCTGGAGCACACGCAGAAGATGGAACAGGCCACCTCGGCACCCAACGACCCTGGCACTCCGCTGTAGGCGACTGACGGCCGCAACGATTGCGAGGACATAATTATCCTTCGCATGGCAATACAACAGACAACTATTACGGGAGAGCACATGAAACTGGACGCAATGGCGGTCGAGTTCCCGGCTGTCCATGGTCATCCGAACCGGATGCCATTTGAAGGAGTACTGACGTTGGTGGATGTTCCCAGTGACCGTGCTCCCAGCGGATCGCGGGGGCACCGTGTCGTACTCAGCCGGGCGGCTGCGGAGGCGGCGTTGCCTTCGCTGCTGGGCATGGCGGTAGACTTTCGTCCCGACTGGGACGGACACGACGCCCGCAGCAAATGCGGAATTCTGACCGAGGCCGACATCGTTGGGCAGCGATTGATGGTGGGCGGGTATCTTTATGCCCGCGACTTTCCAGAGATCGAAGAAAAACTGCGCAGTCTATCAGCGGGAAGCATGGGCATGTCCTACGAGTTGGCAGATGCTCATGTGGAGGACATGCGTTCTTCCATCTGGAAGCTGACTCGCGTGACCTTCACAGGTGCGGCGATCCTGCTGCGCGATAAAGCTGCTTACCGGCAGACATCGTTTCGTTTGAAACCGCATGTGATGCGACGCCGTGGGGTATCCATGGCGGCGTATTGCGGCGCGGCCTGATTCGCAAATCATCGAAGCAGGCTGGCCAACCAACCATCCCAGAGAGGCTGCTGCCGCAAAGGCAGCCGTCCGACACATACAGCAAAAAGGAGCAAGAACTATGGAACAGGGAGCAGAACGTTCTCTTGAAGCACTGGCTTTGACGCTGGATAGGCTGGCAGGCGCAGCGAGCCTGCTGGAACAAACCGTGAGTCGCTTGGAGGAACAACACCTGACGATGTCGGGACAGGTGCAGAAGATTGTAGCGACCGTCGAGCAGGGCGCTGGCGGCCCTCAGAGCGTGGGAAACGAGCGCATCTATGAGTTGGAGCGCAAGCTGCATGAAGCGGTGATGCAGATTGCCGAATTGCGTGCGCAAGGTACTTCTTCTGTGCCGAGCGGACGCAAGACAGTAACGGCAGCCACCATTTCTCTGCTGGCCAAGCAGGGAATTTCCAATCTCGATTCGATTGAGGCTGGGTCACTGGATGCCGCTCTGACGGCACTGAGCATCGAGCAACGGATCGCAGTGAAGTCGCAACTGCTGCGTGCCGGCTTGCTGGGCTAGGGCTAGGTTTACGCTCCAGCAGAAAGCTGATTCCATTCCCACCCTTCGCGATGAAGCCGCGAAGGATGGGGCACCCGGAGAATTTCTATTCGGGGCCGGGAATTACGCAAATTTTCAAAAAAAACGAGATTGCCAGACCACGGCCTGAGGGCCAGTGAAAGGACAGAATGAACGCCAATTTCTATGACATCCACGCAGCCGCAGATTACATCGGGCCAGGAGCAATTGAAGTTCCCATCTATCAGACGGAGATCACGGACATCGTCCGCCGCCGGGGACTGTTCGGCCAGCGCATCAAGCAAGTGCCAGCGACAGGGCATCCGTCGCGCTACTTTGAAGAGACTGCAATTCCAGAGCCGACCGCTGCGACCGGTTTTGTCGATCCTCGGAACATTTCGGCGCCAGTGGTCAGCCCGACGCGCGTGGAACGTGCAGTCCCTCTGAAGGCCCTGGTTGCGCAGATCAACTACAACCTGTTCGACATCGAACTTGGCAATCAGCAGAGCCAGTTCGCTTATCTTCAGGCGAAGGATCTTGCGGACACCATTGAAGGTGTGATGCACACGCATGATCTCGCGTTGTGGAACGGGACCGATACGTCGCTGAGTACGCCAACTACAGCACAGTATTTTGGGGCTGCCGCACAGATTGCTGCAAGTGGATTTACGACGACGATTACCACGACTGAACTGATCGTGGACAATCTAAAGGCAACAATTGCACAGATGGTCGCCAACAACAATTATGCAGTCCGTCCGACAGCGATCTATGCCAATCCAGTGTTGCTCGATTTGATCGACCGCGAAATGAAGACCGAGTTCAACGTGGTGCTTCATACAAAAGAGATCAACGGCGGATTCACCGTGAAAACACTGGTGACCCAGGCTGGGGAGCTTCCGCTTATTCCGGACTGGACACTTGGCTACACGGGCGTACCCGGTTCGGGCACGGCACAACTGCCAGCGTACATTGTGACAGAAGACCTGATTGAGTATCACTGGCTGAGCGATCCGAACCCCCGCGTATTCCAACTGGGCGTTCCTGGTTCACTGGCTTCACAGTATGTGGTTGTGAAGTTTGGCGCACCTGTCGTCAAGATGGCAAGCGCAGGCGCGCACTACCAGGTGATCGTCGACCGGTAGGCAGCCGCTGTAACTGCAAATGGAACATCTTGTAACAGCATGGAAGGCTGGCCCATGACTGAGGCCAGCCTTCTCTTTTTCGCCATGCTGTTCACGACGGCACCTGGACATATTACCGGAGGACACATTATGGGATACCTGCTGCCGACCGACTACGCGACTTATGGTCTTTCGGCGGATACAACGGACGACTGGGTCACGATGGCGTCTGCTTTGATTGACTCTTACTGCCATCGAACCAGCCTGAACCCGACGCAATACGAAGAACGAATGCGCATTACGGCCCATGCACAAACTGTCCGGCTGAGCTATCTGCCGCTGGTCCCTGTAGCTCCCAATCCATCGCCTCTGATTTCAGTACAAGCCCGATATATTCGCCCGCGACGGGGAGAGTTGATCGATCCATCTTACGAGCAAATTGCCTGGGTCTTCGGTTTGCCTGGCGCCTGGAGCACGCTGAACATCGCCGATGTTGACTTTGTTCCGAATACGGGCGAACTGACCTTTCCGATGAACATCCTGGGACTTCCTTACAACGAAGTGGACGTGGTGTATACGGCAGGTCTTGTCACAATCCCCTATACGGTGCAGGTGGCGTGTGCGCAGATTGTGAAGAATGCGCAGGCAACGCCAGGACTGAACGTGAAGTCCAGCCGGATCGACACGATGCAGATGGAATATTTTTCAAATTCTCTGATCGATCCGCAAGTGGCTGCTCTACTACAGCCCTATGTGGCGACGATGTTGGGGTGAGCGATGAGCACCGACTTAAGCATTAGAAATCCTACCGCAGCGCAACAGCGCGCCGCAGATGCGCTACTGCGTTGTCTGGGCGGGATGACGGTATTGTTGCGCCTGCCGACAAATGCCGTTGCTGGATCGGACGCGGAGCAATTGGGCGAAAGCACACCTTCCTATGAGGACATTCCTCTTTCTCCGTGCGTATTTCGCCGGCTTCGGCCGGAGATTCGGGACGGCAAAGCCAACCGCTATGAAGTTCTGATCTCCGCCTCTTCGATCCAGACGCAGCTTGGACTGTTACAGCTTGCATCGACAGACCAGTTGTTTGCCATGGCCACCGGTGTATTCGTGGACGGCGAGTTGATGTTGATTGAAGCGGCCGCCGAGGCCGAGGCATTTGGTCAGCCTTATATTTATCGCCTGATCCTGCGGGCACCACAAAGCATAACGCTGTAAGGAGCAGAACGCGCATGCAGAATACACAGAATACTTTTTACATAACATTGCGCAATCGTCTGGCAGCGTTAAATCCGAACCGCACGATCTACCTGCGGGGTGTGACGCGGCCCGGAATCGTGGTGGAAAGCAATGAGCTGGTAACTGCGCAGCCACCTTCGGATGTGTTCGTAGTGCGGTGGATCGGCCTACATAACGATCCTTATTTATCGGAAGTTCTGCTCCAAATGGAATGCGAGATCGAATATATGACCGAGGGAACGATCGCAAACCTGGGCATGGATCGTGGAGCCATGCTGACGGAGATGGACGCGGAATTACTGTCATTGCTGCAACCGAATACTGCGCAAAAGCTGAACTACACACAATCGCCTGTGACACCGATGGAGACGCAAATTTTCTGGACTGAAGCAACGTTCCAAGCGGTCAAGGTGGAGCGCGATCGGCTTCTGCGCAAAGCTACTGTATGTGTCTTCAGCTATGAAGAACCGGGGGAGCAATGAGCACAACTGCAATCACTCCATTACCGCTGACGCCACCGATTGTCCGACGGGTATGCGCGTATTTTGCTCCGGTCAATCGTGTGACAGCGACTCCAGAGATCTTCGATCCGGCACAGAATGGAAGTTTTAATCTCGATATTCCTCCGGCACCGTGGCTCGATCTGGGATGGCTGGATAGCTTTCAACGCAAGTCTGGAACTAAGGTGGTCCCGTTACGCAGCGGTGCGCCTTGACTTCCTTTGTCGCAGGTGCGAACGGAAATAGATTCCTTTGTGCTGGTGAATTTTCTGAACTGGGGAAAGTTGCAGATGGCGGTCACGGCAGGTTCAGAACAGATGAACTTGCTGTCGACTGCCGCGGAAGTCTCCGCCAATGGATCTGGAGGAATTGGTGCAACAGCCATGCCGTTACAGAGCGGGAGTACTTCCACTTTTTTGAATCTCACAGCAAGTCAGCTATCCAGTTTTTCGGTGGGGCAGATGGTTGCGGTGGACGTGGATTACACGGGGCAGACGGGCTATGTTGGCAGCGGAGTAAGTGGCGCGTATGTGAGTTCCGCGGCCACAGTCAATTCGGACGCTAACTACATTCGCAGGGTGAGCTTTAACGTGGCCCGTATCCTCTCCGTGACATCTGCCGGGTTACAGTTGACCCAACCGTTGATTGCCGGAGCACCTGTCGCGGGAATGTCTGTGCTGCCAATCCTGGGATTTGTCGATCGCGAAGGCAGCAATTTTTTTCAGGAGTGGTCTGGGTTGTTTGTAATTCCCGGCGAGCAGGGAGACCGAATTCTGCTGCACTATCCTCGCCTACAGATCGCTGCAAGCGCTGCGGAGAAGATGAATCCTCTGGAAGAACCTTTACAAAAGGTGGATACCTTTCGGCGTGTGGCACAGGTCGCTGAATTCCGCGCACTCCCGGTGACGGACACGAACGACGGGGCGCAGGTGGTGTGTTTTCGCAGCTACATTCCGGCGGCCGCAACGAATTTGTGGTGATGGATTTTCGGCATCGGAACGTCACAACTGAGTTGCACCGAGACAAGATAAGGGAGAAACGCCGATGAAGATCACCATCGATAATCTGGACGGCAAAGGCCCCATCGACTATACACAGGCCGTCTGCGCAGACCAGGCTACGGAAAAAGCAGTCGCGATTACCCGGAGTTTGAACCAGCCGACGCTTGCACGGATTCAATTGGATTGCGGAAGCCACGGATTGCCCGTACCCGCCACGAATGGCTGGGTGGTCGTCATAGCGGACAATGGAACGTTTTTATTTACGGGCTATCTGCCTTCTGCAGCAGAGCCGGTATTTGCTGGCTATAGCTCAGTGGGACCGCAATATCGAACGGTTGTCAATGCGGTGAGCGAGGACTGGCTACTGAACCGCGAGGCCTTACCGCAGACAGCTCCGTTGTTGGGTCAAACTGCCGGAGAGATGGTCCAGATCTTAACGAACCGCGTGAATCCAACCCTGGTGCAGATGAACGGCCTTGAAGATGTTGGTATGATCGGCTTCTTCGAGCCGATGCCGAGCCAACCATGGTCAGAGAACATTGCCGCACTCGCGAACCAGGCGCGCGCTGCCTATCGCGTGCTGAATGGGCAACTGACGCTTGCTCCAGTCGGCTCGACAGTGCACGACATGAGCGACACAATTGGGACTCTCGATTACGCAGCCTTGAGCGCCACGAATGCCAAGCAGGTCGTCAACGATGTCACATTGACTGGCTTGAGCCAGCCGATGGAATATGTGACGGAGTTGTTTGAAGGCGATGGAGCTACGGTCCTCTTTCAGTTGCAGCGCGACCCTTTCCGCATCATTCGGCCAATTTTGCTCGATGAGGAGTTCACCACTTCTACGCTGAACACTTCCCTTTGGAATGTGAATGATGCAGGTGGTTATTTGAGCGTAAGCGGTGGTGGCCTTGCACTGACTGGCGGGGCGGGCACCGATGGTACGACTACACTTACGACGATCGATCCGGTGGAATTAGGCGGAGAGGTCGTCCTGGAGTGTGGCTTTGTACAGTTGAACAGCGGAAGCGATGGCGTGGTGTGCGGCTTATACTCTGGCGCGGTCGGGATCGCGAATTGTCTGGCTGGCTACCGGGTGCGGACCAGTAGCTCGAACACCATCCTTGTTCCGCTGGTTGAAGGGAACGAGGTGGGAACCGCATTTACGATCCAGGCAGGCCACAGTTATATTCTGCGTATCCGCGTTCACAGCACAGAATTGCATCGGATGCTGAACAGCTATTTCTCCTATGGAAACAGCGGGCCTGCGGTGTATGGCGGCGGCATGATACAGTCGCCCCTGCAACTGCTGTTTGAACTTCAGGACATGGCGTTATTGCCGTATGTGAACATCGGGTCGACCATTTTGTACGACGGAAGCCTGCCATCGTCGCCAGGGATCGCATCTTTCGCGTGCGTGAATAGCCTAAATTTGCAGGGAAATATTGGCTATTTCAAAATTACGCAGCCAGGAACTGTATGGATTGTGAGCACTCCATCGGGTGGCACGCCATTCACACGACGGATTGGGTTGGCCAATCAAGGGGCTGACTGCAATGTGCTCAGAAATGGATTCCTACATTTCTACAAACTTGGAACGCCACAACCTGGTGAGATCCTGGCGGTGACGTATCGCGTCGCAGCACCATCGGTTGCTCGTCTGGCTAATAGCGCGATTGGGCAGGAAGGTGGCACAGGAACTCCAACGGTTTCGCAGTGGGTAGGGCATGTGGTACGGCCACCTGCACGCAGTTCCGTGGATTGCGAGAACGCCTGCCAGGCGTTGTTGAATTTTTCGACCAATCCTTCGGCTGCGTGGAAGGGCGAATACAAGTATTACAATCTGCAATACCAGCAGGATGTATGGCCGGGAGACGCATTAAATTTCAGCTCTCCTGCAATGGGATTGAATGCGAATGTGATTGTTCGTACTGTGAAGATTGAATCCACGAGCAGCTCGCCTGAAGTATTGAATTACACGCTTCAATTCGCCAATGACTGGGCAGAAACCATAGCGATGAAACTGTCGGATGCGATTCCGCCAGAGGTACTTTTACCGCTTGTGCCGGAATTGAGTCCCGAAGCCTATCTTGCAAATCTGAATGCGCTCGAAGTCACCTCTATTACTTCAACCGCGATCAACGTCAATGCAAATGCAACTCCACCTGCCAATGGTGGGTTTGAAGTAAGGAGTCGCGATTACACGTTCGGTTCCAGTGTGCATGAGAGCTTAGTTCTGCGAAGTCCGGTGGCAAATTTTACAATCACGCGCGCTGCGGATGAAGAACAGTTTTACATCCGCATGTACGACGGATCGAACCCACCCCTGTATTCGCAGTTGTCCAGTGCGATCTTTACGAATGTTCCAACTTCTTAGGCGGCGACGGCTGTCGGTTAAAGGATGTATTGCGATGGATGATTTTGAAGTGACGGTGCTATCCGATTTAGCTGCACTCAAAAGTCAGATGGCCGCATTGATTGGGCTGGGGCAGCCAGGCCGATTGACAACTTTGGAACAACGACTGGAACGCCATGAAATCTACATGCAGCGTATGAAGGGATTGATGGGAGCTTTATTTGTGCTGATGACCGCAACACACATCATCGTCGATTACCTAAAGCGCTGAATGAGTTCCGGGCCCCGATAGACTCAATCGCCCGCGACCTCTGTAGCGAGATGGGGTCGTGAGTTGAGAACAATGCTGGATCGATCTGTGCATGCTACAAGATCTTGGTGAGTGAGATGCCTGCCGGATCGCAATACTGTAGCGAACAGGACGCTGATATCCGATGCAAGGGTTGCTCTCTGCATGTAATCCGTATCGAGCTTAATTTTTAGGGGTACAACATTTTCCTTGTAGAATGCCTCGAGCCGTTCGGCCGGTACTTCGCAGAGAATGTGCTGTTCATCACGAAAAGCGAGTGTTGCCGCTCCTGTAACGCCTGGGCGACAGGCCATCAAGGTATGTTCATGATGGGGTAACTTGGGGCGTGGTCCAACCAGGCTCATATCCCCACGCAAAACGTTATAAAGCTGAGGAAGCTCATCCAGCTTGAAACGCCGGAGAAAATTACCTATCGGCGTGATCCGAGGGTCTCCCTTCGCTGTATGGCCGGGACCCATGGTCTCTGAATTGTGCAACATGGTGCGAAACTTATAGATTATAAACGGTTTGCGATCTTTTCCAGCGCGTTGCTGACGGAAGATTATTGGGCCTGGGGAAGTTAAGCGAATACCGATAGCAACCATTCCCAGTATGGGCGCAATCAGCATTAATGCAGGTGTTACGCAAGTCAAGTCAAAGACGCGCTTCCCGACGGAGGTACACCAGGGGCTGATCCAACGGCTTTGAATCTCTTCCCGCTGATTACCTATTGGGTCTAATGGTAACTGCCCAGTGGTGTGCCATTGAGTAAACGCATATGTATTGAGGACTGATTCCGGAGTTCGACGAAAATCAATTTTGGTGTTCAAGCCAGCATTCTCCGAGTTCATCCGAACGGCTAATGGACAATATGAGGAATGCCCGGTAGAGATATGAAGCAGGGACTGTTTTTCCACAGTCACACTTACATATTCCACGGATTATTTCCGCATGTTGATCGATAGCATTTGCATCTCGTCTATTATTGTGCACTTGGGTTGAAAATAATTGCATGTCTCTTTAGAACGCTTTGGGAGTACGAAAGTTTCTATCTCTAAAGTAACTTTTCACTTTAGTATATCGGGTGACCAAACAGGAATTCCACTTAAATTTAGGCATTCATTAAGAGAGGTGACCCAAATTGATACCTGTAGAGTGTCATTCCAGGAAAAATGCTCGACACCTACGGTTTACCGGCATAAAATTCTGCTTTCCTAAGTAAATCCCCGACCTCTGCTAAAGCGCGCACGCGGCCATACGATAAATCGCTACTGCACTTCCCAGATTCCGTGCCCTCCAACAAGACGAGCCGACCAACGCCCGCGGCGGCGCCAGCTTCAATATCTGTGCATCGGTCTCCTACAAGGAGGGACTGGCTCAAGTCAATATCATGGTCCCGCGCCGCTCGAAACAGCATTCCTGGCTGAGGTTTACGATCCGGACAATCCTGCCGATAGCGTCCGATTCCATGCTCCGGATGATGCGGACAGTAGTAATACCCATCCAAGTGGATTTGTTCCCGTTCAAATTCCGCCGTCATCCATTGCATAAGAGAATGAAGATCCGCTTCTGTATAAAATTCCCGCGCTATACCGGCCTGATTGGTGATGACGATCAGTTTGTACCCCAACTTCTGCGCAACACGACACAAGTCGAAAATTCCCGCTGTGAATTCCACCTGTTGTGGCTTGTAGAGATAGCCAACCTCTCGATTGACTACGCCATCTCGATCCAGGAATAGCGCAGGAAACAAATTTTCCATAAAATCTCTTATTTCCAGCCAGTTAAGGCGCTTTCTCTATCTTCCGCCCGCGTGCCGGCAAAATATATCCGTTCCACCAAAAGACAAAAGATATGTTCCAGAGCTAGATGTGCCTCCTGGATATTCATCGTGACGGTCGAAGGAATCCGCAAACAGTAATCGCATAGCTTTGGCATACGACCGCCATTGCCGCCTGTCAAACCGATCGTGAGGATGCCGGTGGAACCCGCCAGTTCCAATGCGCGCACGACATTTGGCGAGTTGCCGGAGGTTGAGATGGCCAGAAAAATATCTCCAGGTTGGCCAAGCGCTTCAATCTGCCTTGCAAAGACACATTCATACCCATAGTCATTCCCCACCGCAGTTAAAATCGAGGAATCTGTTGTCAAAGCCACCGCTCGAAGCGCTGGCCGGTCCTTCACCAGCCGACTCACAAACTCGGCGACCAGGTGCTGAGCGTCTGCCGCACTGCCACCATTGCCCGCCACCATTAACTTGTGGCCTTGCCGGAGGGACTCCGCAGTCTTCTCGGCCGCAAGAACGAGCATATCGTGCAACTCGGCATCTTCCGCCACAGCACTTAAAACGGCAACTGTCTGCCTTAATTGTTCCGCTACGATTTTCCGCATGATTTTCCTCCTTCCCGGCTCACCATTCACCGCAAAAATCGTTGCTGTATTCCAAATGTCCCTACAAAAACACTTCCCTCAGCGCAGAGTTCAGATACGATCCTTTTTTCGTATTTGTAACATCTGTCGCAATTGGTTCGTTTTTATGGCAATCTCGGGATCTTGCATTCTATGTCGATAAGATGCTTGCAGAATGACCCAGAAACTGCTGATCATTCCCGCAAGCAGGAACGCAAGTAACGTAAGCAGTGTGCGCGGAGGCCACGAGCGTCTATCGGGGACCAAAGCCGGATCGACCACCTGGATCATCTGCCCCTGTTTTGCTTCATCCACCTTGGCCATCTCATATTGCCGTGCCAACAGTTCAAACAGCGTCTCGTGGTACCGCACATCGCGCATGCGGCGAATGTATTCCAGACTGGCCGCCGGCACTTGAGAGGTTGGCGTTAAGATATTCCCCGCTACGGCAGCGGCTCCAGGATGGCCTTTTTCAAAATCCGCCAATTGTGCCCGCTGAGCCTCGATCTGAGATTGGAGTTGAATCACCTGCGAATTCTGATCGGTAGCCGAAGTGCGTAACGCGCTCAATTCCACTTCACTGGCTGAAATCTGTGCTTGCAATTGCGTAATGGTCGAAATCATGGCTAGCGCCTGCCCCTGCGGCTGGATAATTCCAGTCTTGTTTTCCGTCTTTTCTAGTGCTACTTCCGCATCAGCCAGTTGGTTCTTCTCTTGCTCCAACTGCTGCTCGAAAAACATTCTTCGCTGCGCCGCTGACGTAACTGCCAGGTGAGACATCAGATCGTGCAGTTGATCGACATACGCATTGGCCATGGCAGCCGCTCGCTTTGGGTCATGGTCCTCAACTGCGATGCTGATCAGCGAGCTTTTTTCGGAAAGAATTTTTGTGTTGGACGTCAATTTTTTGCGGGCATCGCTTAGCTTTTTACTTTTATATATGCGCATCAGGTCGAAGCGCCGGATGATCGCATCCATCACGCTTTCGCTCTCCAGCAGTCCAATATATAAATCGGCCGGGTTCTTCAGCCCGAGCATACTCGCGGCCCCACCGCCTCCTCCTCCAGAAGCCAGAGAAGCCAGCCCTCCGAGCTGCCCCAACAAAGCAGAACCGGAGCTTTCCTGCTGCGGCGGCAACATCGTTGCCGTTGCGGTAAAGGTCTGTGGGATAACTAAAACGAGGATGGCTGTCAGGACCGCAGCGATCAGGCTGGTAAAAAAGATGAAGCGCTTGCGCGCTGCGAGAACCAGGGCGAGATCCAGCAAATCGATTGAATCTTCCAATATGACTGGATTTTCAGGCGGCACTTCCGCAGAAGCTCTGCGGCCCGTTGTTGCTTCCGTGTTTGGGACTGTCGGTACCATGGTCATGCCGAGCCTACAAGCCAAACAGAGTAAGGGATGCGGCCCCCAAACCGAATTGGGAGAATACCGCTGACCAGTCTGTCAGACCACGCAGCAACGAAGTTTTGCTTACATTGTCCGGTACGACAACTGTGTCGCCTGGATATGCCAGCTTACTGGTAAATCCACCCGTGAAGACCGTTCCTCCGGAAGTCTGCTTGCTAATCACGGAGCCGTCCGCGCGAATAACAAATTCATGATGCTTGTCCGCGTTTTTTGTGCTCCCGCCCGCAATCTTCAAATAATCTCCAACATGTTCGCCGCGTTGATATAGGAAGGAGTTCTGGTCGTAGACCGCGCCGACCACATTGACGGTGGAGGGCACGACAGGAATGATGAATCGATCGCCATCTTCGAGCGGCAGGTTTGGCAAGGCATCCACGCCCCGGCTATAGGGGGTCAGATCCAGTACGATGCGCCCGGTCGCGCGCATTTTTCGCAGTGTTGTGACAAGTTGCTGTTGGCTCTGAATGCTCGTGCCCAAGGCAGCCGCACCCGCTGGATTGACTACGGAACCTGCCGTGTTGGAAGCCGCGATTTGTATATCGCGCTCGGTGGAATTGACAAATTCATCCAGCCTTGCCTGTTGCAGGCGGCGCGTGGATTCGCGCAGGAATTCTGAACCGTAGAGATACGCATTTGGCGTAAGACCGCCTGCCCGCTGCACCAGGTCGCGCAGAGTTTCGCCGGGACTTATGCTATAAATCCCCGCATGCGCCACCTCTCCTTCCAGGCGTACATATTTCACCTGCTGCGACTGGGGCACATGGATGTCGGCAGTTGAAAAGACCGTGACAATGTCGCCGGGTTCCAACGCCAGATTTTGCGCCGGATTATGATCCAGAATGGCCTGTCCCAAGCTGAAGGGAATGAGTGATGTTGCCAACGTATGCGGATTGGTCCGCTCAATGACCGCGTAACTCCAGTCGATGCTCGGCGCGGTCCGTAGAATTTCATTCTTAATCGGAAACTGACTTTGAGAATACCGCTCTCCCGGTGGATAGTATCGTAGCTGCGGAACCGATCCTGGCCTTGGATTTTCCAGGGTCCCCAGACCGGTCATTGTTGAGGGAAGCCCACCTTGCTGCGGCAATCCATATTGGTTGAAGTATTGGCCGTTCTGCCCACTCCCCAGTAAAGCGCCTGCGGCTGGAGTTCCCAGGCCCTGTCCGTTCTGTCCGTTTTGCCCTCCCTGCCCCTCCAGTGTTTCATCCTGCACATCCGCCAGCGACGTTCCATTGGTGTAATTCTGTTGTGGCTGGTTTGAAGTTGATGCCTGACCGTTCTGACTTTGCTCGGAACCATTTTGCTGCGCATTCTGAGAGTAAAGCGGCTCTGACAGTGTCGCTCGATACGCGGAGAACAGCGGCATGTATTCCGGCGCGGGCAGCCCCAACGCAATCCTTCGCTGCCAGTAGCCCCGCGTTTGCAGAGAGTCCGCATCTGGAATCAAATCCAGAATCCGCATTCCAGGCGTCCAGCGATACCGTCCAGGATTGGCGACATTTCCGCGCAGTGTCACCGTGCGTTCAAAGCGTTGCACCATCGAAGGCACGCGGAGAATATCTCCGTCTTGAAGAGGCGTCTTCAACCCCGTTGCATCGAGCGCCAATTGCGTGGTCTGACGCGCTCCCTGGCTGTTGTTGCGGTCCAGTTGCGCATCCTGTTTCGCCGCCATCGTCGAAAGGCCGCCCGCCAGATCGATCGCGTCTCCCGCCGTTTCCGTTCCCTTCAACTCATAAATGGCCGGTACGTGTACGCTGCCGGCAACGGCGACCTCCGGCCCCACTGGAGGAATATAAATGACATCACCGGGCAAAAGCGGCGCATCGTGGGACTTGTCGCCATGAACCAAAAGGTCGTATAGATCGAAGGTCGTAATCGTCTTGCCGCCACGCCGGAGTTCAATCCGCCGCATCGATCCCTGCTCCGAGGGGCCGCCGGAGGAAAACAGCGCGTTGACCAGGGTGCTGAGCGAGCTGAGCGTGTAGCTTCCCGGCCGTTGTGCGTTGCCGACAACATAGACCTGAATCGAGCGCAACTGACCCATGTTGACGCTGAGATCGAAGTTGCGGAACACGCGCCCAAACTGGTTTTTCAGGTAGTCATTCAACTGCTCAAAGTGCAGGCCCGCTACCTCGACGTTTCCCACCTGCGGGACATAGACATCTCCAGCACGGTCCACAGTGGCATGGGCGTTGAAGTTTACCTGGCCCCATACGCGGATCAGCAATTGATCTCCCGGTCCTACGACATAATCCGCAGTCACCGGAGTGCGATCGATCGGTGCAAAAGGCGCTGCCGCATTGGAAAAGAGGTCCGCCCCAAATATGGGCAGCACCGCACCAACGGCCCCTGCAACTACGCGCTGAAATTCTGTAAGCGGCTGTTGCTGCTTGAAGCTGGCATACGGGTTATATGGATTGCGATAGGCCCCATTCATCTGTCCTCCATAGGGGACCTGATCCGATAATGTCGGAACGACGCCATGGATACCGTTTATCCCGCCCATCGGGTTGCCCCCGTAAGGCTGCTGCGGATAAGCGCCTTGGCCGTAAGCGCCCTGACCATACCCATTGAGGGGTTGCTGGCCGGGGTTTCCGTTCAGATTCGTGGAAGTTCCCATGCAGTCGGGCGAAGAAGCGTTGGCCGGACTGGAGCAATCCGTGGCCTGCTGCGAAGTGACGCCTCCACCCAGAAACTGGGCGTTCGCCGCCAGCGTACCAGCGCAAAAGATAACGAGGATGAAAGAAAAAAATCTACGCAGCATTCGATGTAGTTCCAGTGTAAACGCTGGATTCCTGTTCGTGTCGCGCCTTGCATCTGCTGGAACCACATCCATTCCTTTACTGTACCTGCACCGTCAACGCAACACTCTTCAACAGACCCCCTGCCGACGCCGCCACTGTAACGGTATATGTACCCGAAGGCGTCAAGGAGTTATTTGGCAGCGGGTTCGAGGCTGCCGTCGGGTCCAGCAGGCCACCACCCTTCCCGCAGGCCCCCACGGTCGCGAGCGTCGCCATGAGAAGCAGCACCATCAACAGGCGGTCCAGCCCCGGCTGTACTGCCTTACTGCGGCTGCGTACCTTCCAGAGCGGCAGTAAGAACATGAACAATCCCAAAGGCCATAGCAAGTCGCCGAACAAATCTGCCCGACGCAGTTGCACTGTGCCGCCCACTCCAGTAGCAACTATTACCTGGATATTCGATGGGTTCGATAATGATGCAGTCGTCGGATTTACAGTACAGGTTGAATTGGGTGGAGCATTGCTGCAACTCAAGCTCGCGCTTCCCGCCGAACCGCTCACGGGCATCAGTTCCAGAGAGTAGTTGGCGGAGTTGCCACTCGTGACAGACACGCTTGTTGAACTGGTGGGCAACAGCTCAAATGCGATGCCAATGCCGGTCATCTGCGCCTGCATCGTTTCGGCATTTGCGCTGGCCACGGTCACGGTTCCCACCTGATTTCCGGTAACATTTGGCACAAAAATCAGCGAAATGGAACAAGTCCTTCCAGGCGCCAAGACGGTCCTGCAGTTGTTCGTTTCCGTAAACTCTCCGGTCATGGCAATGGAAATTCCGCTCAGCGTGCCGGTGCTTCCGTTGCTGAGCAGCAATGTTTGTGCAGGCGACGACGTCCGCACGCCGATATCGCCAAAGTTCAGGCTGTCCGGCGTCAGGGACACGTTCCCCAGCACGCCCGTTCCGCTCATCGGAACCTGCTGGGTACGGATCGCATCTACAACCGTCAGCGTGCCGGAATCGACGCCCGCCGCGTGCGGCGCAAACGTCACCTGCATGCCGCAGGAGCTTCCCGACGGTAACGAGGCTCCGCAGTTCGTCGTAACGGCGAAATCCGCATTGCTGGACTGCACACGGATGCCCGTCAAAGCGGTCTGTCCGTTATTGCTGAGTGTGACCGTCTGCGCTGCGCTGGTCGTTCCCACAGCTTGTCCTGCAAAAATAAGCGCCTGCGGAGAAAGATTGTCCTCCGCAGGCGTTTCCCCCGAGCCGCTCAGCGAGACCACTTGCGTGCGTATGGCATCGGCAACATCGAGCTGTCCCGTTGCGCTGCCTGTCGTCGAAGCTTGAAAGGTCACAGTGATCTGGCAACTTGCATTCGCCGCCAGTGTACCGCCGCAAGTGCTGATCTCGCTGAATCCAGCGCCAACCACCTGAATGCTCAACCCCGTCAACGCAGTCCCGCCAGAGTTGGTCAGTGTCACGGTCTGCGGCAGAGCATTTTGCCCAACCACCGTCGCCGGAAACACCAGTGCTGTCGCAGACAACGTGTCCGTCGGCGGAGCGATGCCTGTTCCCGTCAGTGAAACCACCTGGCTGCGCAGAATATCTGTCACTGTAATGCTGCCCGTCTCCACGCCGACGGCGTGCGGTGTGTAGCGCACCATCAGCGTGCAGGTGGACTGTGCATTCAGCGAATAGCTACATCCGTTGACGACCGAAAAATCTCCCGTCGTCTGTACTTGAATTCCAGTCAACGGAGCGCCGCCACTGTTGGTCAGCGTAACGGTCTGCGGCGCGCTCGCGGTGTTTTCCAGCGTCGATGGAAAGCTCAATGACATGGGCGTCAGCGTGTCGGTCGCCGGGTCCTCGCCATTTCCACTCAGGCCGACGGTCTGCGTTCCCTGCGCTGTCACCACCGTCAACACACC